>JACVRR010000097.1 GCA_014534345.1 Thermoleophilia bacterium
CGAGGACGGCGGTCACAGCCGCTCGAGCTGCGCTGCGACGCCCGCGCGCGCCGCCGCGACGTCGATCTCGCCGGGGACGAGCGCCAGGGCTTCTTGCACGAGCGCGACCATCGCCGCGACGGCCGCGACCGGGTCGCGCTCGACGAGCGCCGCGCCCATTCGCTCGGCGAGCCGCGGCGGCGCAGCCTCGAGCTCGCCCAGGTGGCGCGCGAGCCACTTCCAGCGCGGCGGCTCCCAACATCGGTTCACGGCGAAGACAATTCGGAGGGCCCGGTAGGCGAGGTGCAAGAGCGTCGCCTCGACGGCGACCCGGTCGTCGCGGATCGCCGCCCCGAGCCTCGGCGAGGGAACCTCGAGCCCGGCGGCGGCGTCGAGCACGAGCTGCCGGCGGACGGCCTCGGGATAGCGCGAGAGCCGATCGACGAGCGCTGGGAGCGCCCCCTCCGTCCGGAGCACAGCCGAGCGAGTGAGGACGTGCGCGAGCGCGACCCGCTCGTGCTCGACCGTTTCGCCCGCGAGCACCGTTTCGGCCTCGGCGCGGATATGCGCGAGCTCGTCCCAGTACGGCTCGACCTCGACGCCGTCGACGCGGCACCAGGCCCAGACGCCGGTCGGGTCGGCGCCGGCGAGCACGTCGGTCGCCGCGTTCGCCTGGAGCCATGCTCGGACGGCGCCCGGGGTCGGCGCACCGTCGACGAGGAACAGCAGCTCGAGGTCCGAGTGATCGTCCGCGAGGCCCGCGGCGACCGATCCGGTGATGGCGATCTCGCGTCCGAGCTCCGGCGGCGCCGCGTCGGCCAGCCGTCTCGCCAGCGCGACGAAGGACGAGGTCACGCGGCGACGAGCGCGGAGATGCGCCGCGGCATGTCGCCGGCGAGCGCGACCTGGTCCCACGTGTCGCCGCGATCGCGGCTGACGAGCATCCGTCCGTCCGAGAGGCCCGCGTACAACGAGCCGCCGCCGTCGAACGCGAGCGCGTACGGCATCGCCTGGAGCTCGTCGGTGAGGGCCTGCCACGGCGCCGTGCCCCGGCGGCGGAAGATCCGCGCCTGCGCGTCGCGGCCGCCGTGGGCGGCGAACGGCCCGGTGCTCGCCGAGACGAACCACGTGTCCGGGTCGGCCGGGTCGGGCGCGACCGACCAGGTGTAGTGGCGGTCGCGGCCGTCGTCGGCCGGCGTCCACGTGCGGCCCCGGTCGTCGCTCGAAGCCGCCCCGCCGCCGCCGGCCTCGTACGCGCGCACGCCGGACGGGTGCCAGGCGAGCGAGTGGACGTCCTTCTGCGCGCCCGGCCGGTGGTCGTGCCACGTCTCGCCGCCGTCCTCGCTCAGCATCAGCCCGCCCAGCTCGATCCCGACCAGGAGTCGCGCGGGCTCGTCGGGAGCCGGCGCGATCCAGCGCACGTGCGACGTCCATGGCCGCGGCGGGAAGCTCCACGTCGGCTGCGAGGGCAGTTCACGCAGCGTCCGGAGCTCGCGCCAGGTCGCGCCGCTGTCGCGGCTCGTGAAGAGCATGCTCGGCTCGCTCCCCGCGTAGAGCGTCCCGTCCGTCGCGACGGCGACCGAGTAGACGTCCGCCTCGAGCGAGGTGCGCTCCCACGTCCGCAGCCCGTCGGTGCTGACGCGGACGCCGTCTCCGTCGCCCGCGAGCGCAAGCTCGCCGCGCACTGCGAGACACCGCCCGCTGCCGCGCAGCACGACCTCGGCCCGCCCGTCCTCGACCCGGACGACCGTGTCCCCGGTGGCCGCGTAGATCGGCGCCATCGCCGCCTCTAACCTAGTCGCGTGGCCGTGGTCATCGCACGCTACGCGTCAATCTGTCTATGAAGAGGCAATACGAGGTACAGCAGTGGCCGTCGCGATAGCGACGAACCTTCGCAAGGAGCTCGCCGGCGACGTCCTCTTCGACGGCGTCTCCTTCACCGTGCGCCGCGGCGACCGGGTCGCGCTTTCCGGGCCGAACGGGGCCGGCAAGACGACGCTGCTGCGGATGCTGGTCGGCGAGACCGAGATCCACGGCGGCGAGCTCGCGTTCGAGAAAGGGGCGCGCGTCGCGCTGCACGACCAGCGCCCGCCCGCGGGCAGCGCGATGACGCTGCGCGAGTACGCGCTCGGCGGCGCGAAGGAGCTGCTGGCCGTCGAGGCCGAGCTCCGCCGGCTGGAAGGAGCCATGGCGGACGGGGATCACGGCGACGCCACACTCCGCCGCTACGCCGCCGCGCAGGGCCGGCTCGAGCACGCGGGCGGCTACGCCTGGCGGGAACGCCAGGCCGGCGTCGTCCGCGGCCTCGGGTTCGCCGATGCCGACCTCGACCGGCCCCTCTCGACCTTCTCGGGCGGCGAGCTGACGCGCGCCTCGCTGGCGCGTGCCCTCGGCGGCGATCCCGACCTGCTGCTGCTGGACGAGCCGACCAACCACCTCGACGTGGAGAGCCTCGAGTGGCTCGAGGCGGATCTCCGCTCGCGCGATGCGGCGATCGTCCTCGTCGCCCACGACCGCTGGTTCCTCGAGTCGGTGACGACCGCGGTGCTCGAGCTGGACGGCGGGCGGTCGCTCTTCTTCCCGGGCGAGTGGCACGTCTGGCGCGCCGAGAAGGCGGCGCGCGCGCAGCAGGCCGCGCGGACGGCGGAGCGGGTCGGCGAGGACATCGACCGGCTCGAGCGCTTCGTCGCGCGGTTCCGCTACAAGAAGTCCAAGGCCAAGCAGGCGCAGGCGAAGCTGAGCCAGATCGGCCGCCTGGAGCAGGAGCGCGCACGGGCGAAGTCCGAGCTGGAGCTGCTGACGCGCCGTCGGCGCACCTTGGGCTTCGAGTTCCTGAAGCCCGCCCGCAGCGGCCGGACGGTGGTCGAGGCCGAGCGCGTGGAGATCACGGCCGGCGACCGCACGCTGCTGCGCACCGCGTCGTTCGCGATCGACCGCGGCGAGCACGTCGGCCTCGTCGGCCCGAACGGCAGCGGCAAGACGACGCTGCTCGAGACCATCCTCGGCCGGCGGGACGCGAGCAAGGGCAGCGTCCGCCTCGGCTACGGCGTGCAGCCGGCCTACTTCTCGCAGCACGAGATCGAGCTGGACACGCGCGGGTCGGTGCTCGACTGCACGCAGCATGCGACGGGCCTCCAGCGCCCGCAGGCCCAGGCGCTGCTCGGCCGCTTCCTCTTCTCCGGCTGGGAGGCGCACGAGAAGCCGGCGTCGGTGCTCTCGGGCGGCGAGCGGCGCCGGCTCGCGCTGGCGCTGTTCGTCGCCTCGGGCGCGAACTTCCTCGTCCTCGACGAGCCGACCAACCACCTCGACCTCGAGAGCCGCGAGACGCTCGAGGCCGCGCTGGAGGCGTTCCCCGGCACCCTCCTGCTCGTCTCCCACGACCGCGCGCTGCTGGACGCCGTGGCCGAGCGCACGCTCGCGATCGAGGACGGGGCGCTGAACCCCTACGACGGCGGCTGGGCCGACTACGTGCGCCGCCGCGAGGAGCTGCGCGCCGCCGCCGACCCGGCCCCCGAGCCGCGGCCCGAGCCGCCGCCGAAGCCGAAGCGCGAGCCGCCGCGGCGCCGCGCGGCCCCGAGCGAGCTCGAGCGGGTCGAGGCCGAGATCGCGGGCCGCGAGGCCGAGATCGCCGAGCTCGAGCGGCGCCTCGCCGAGGACTGGACGGACGTGGACGCGATCGCCGCCCACCGCCGCGCGCGCGATGAGCTCACGCGGCTGCTCGAGCGCTGGGAGGCGCTCTTCGAGGCGGCGCAGACGTAGAGCCCGCCCGGGTCGGCCCCTCCGGCCATTCGGACCCCCTGCGCTCTTGCATCGCCTGGGCTCTCGCGCGCCACACGCTGGAGGCAGCGCCGGGCTGGCTCTATAGCGGCGTGATCGGGAAGAGCACGAACGGGCGGGTCGGCAGCACTTCCCAGACGAGCTCGCCGCCCGCCTCGACCTCGCCGTGCAGCCGCCGCGCTAGCTCGTCCGCCTGCTCGCGCGTGGAGGCGCCCACCAGCACGTACCGCCACCGCCGCACGACGGGCAGCCCCTCGCGCTCGAGGTCCTCCGCCAGCTCGCGCGCCTCGCCGTACGAGTCGCACTCGACTCGCACCTCCCACGGCGCGTAGCCGCGCCCGGCGACCTCCTCGTCGACCGTCGGGCCGGGCGGCTCGGCGTCCCAGCGGTCCTCGTCCGGGAGCCAGCACTCGACGCGGATCGAGCGCGCCTGCAGCCGCTCGTCCGCCAGCTCGCGCTCCACGATCGCCCGCGCCCGCTCGGCCTGCTGCGCCGAGTCGGCGTAGACGAACACCGTGCTCCCCTCGTGGGTCGCCGCCAGGCGCGCCTCGCGCAGCTCCTCCTCGAGCTCCTCGGCGTCCGAGTCGACGACGCCCAGCCGCTCCAGCAGCCGGTCACCGGCACCGTGCTGCTCGGCGAGCTCGACGGTGATGCGCCAGTCGTCGTGCGCCATCGGCCTATGCCGGCACGGTCGGACGCACGTCGGCGAGGCGCCGTCCGGCGATCCGCTCCGAGATCCCGCTCTCGTCCAGGTGGCGCGTGATCCCGCCCAGGAAGAAGGGGAAGCCGGCCCCGAGCAGCAGGCAGGTGTCGACGTCGGCGGCGTCCGCCACGACGCCGTCCTCCAGCAGGTGGCGGATCTCGTCCGCCATCGCCTCCAGCGCGCGCTCGCTGATCTCCTCGACGCTGCGCGGCTCGTGCTCGACCGGCTCGGGCTCTCGCCCCTCGGCGATCGCCGCCAGCGCGGGCGAGAGCGGGAAGCGGTCGGGGTAGGCCGCGTGCATCGTCTCGAGCACGTGGTTCGCGACCCGCGGGCCGACGACCTGCAGGAGCACCGAGGGCGCCATCGGCATCCCCAGGCGCAGCACGGCCTCGTCCACCTCCTCGCTCGTGTTCCCGTGCTCGAGCGCGTCCATGAGCGCCCGCGTCATGCGGGTGAGCACCCGGTTGACGACGAACCCGGGCGCGTCGGCGACCACGACCCCGCGCTTGCGCAGCTTGCCGCACACGTCCCAGGCGGTCGCGAGCACGATGTCGTCGGTGTCGGCGGTGCGGACGATCTCCACCAGCGGCATGAGCGCGACCGGGTTGAAGAAGTGCAGGCCGACGTCGGCACCTATCTCCGCGACGGACAGCGACGACGTGTTCGTTGCGAGGATCGCGTCCGGCTTCGCGACCGCGCGCAGCTCCGCGAACACCTGCTGCTTCACCCCCATCTCCTCGACGACTGCCTCGAGCACGAGGTCGCAGTCCTCGAACCCCTCGTAGCCGGTGCCCCCGGCGACGATCGAGCCGAGGAAGCGGGCCTTCCCCTCGTCGTAGCGGCCCGTCGCCACCTGGCCGGCCAGCTCGTCGTGGATCGACTGCAACGCCCGCTCGACGATCTCCTCGCTCACGTCGCGCAGGACGATCGGCACCTCCAGGCGCCGCAGGAAGAGCGCTGCGATCTGGCTCGCCATCAGCCCGGCGCCGACGATCCCGACCTTGGCGACCGGGCGCGGCTCCGCGTCCGGGATGCCGACGCCCTTCTTGGCGCGCCGCTCGACCAGGTCGAACGCGTAGATCGACGCCTGCGCCTGCGGGCTCGGCAGGAGCTCGGCGATCGCCTCCTCCTCGGCGCGGTAGCCCTCCTCGAGCGACCAGCGGGCCGCTCCCGCGATCAGCTCGAGCGTCACGTACGGCGCCCGAGCCGCCCCGTGCACCTGATCGTCGACGCGCGAGCGAGCGCGCGCGACGACCTCCTGCATGTCCCCTAACTCCACGCTCCTAGGCAACTCCCTAGAGGAATCGAGAGCGAAGCGAATCGATTCGTCCAGGAACTCGGCCGGCTCGAAGAGCGCATCCACGAGTCCCAGCTCGAACGCCTTGCGCCCGTCGAGCATCCGGTTCTGGCGGAGCGGGTTCTCGACCAGGAAGCGGACGGCGGTCTCCGCGCCGACGAGGCGCGGCACGAGCTGGGTCGCGCCCCAGGCGGGGAAGAGGCCGAGGAACACCTCCGGCGAGGCGAAGTGGCGCACGCCGGTCGAGATCGTCCGGTGGTCGCAGTGGAGCGCGAGCTCGACGCCGCCGCCCAGGCAGGCGCCGTTGATCGCCGCGACCGTCGGGTACGGCAGCGCCCGGATGCGCCCGAACAGTTCGTGCCCCGCGCGGCTCCCGTCGCGGGCGAGCTGGGGCGAGATGCCGAAGAACTGGTCGATGTCGGCGCCGGCGGAGAAGACGAACGGCTTGCCGGTGAGCACGAGCGCGGCCCACTCGGCCTGTTCGAGCTGCGGGAGCAGCCGCTGCAGCGACTCGAGCGCGCTGCGGCCGAGCGTGGTCGGCTTCGTGTAGTCCTCGCCGTTGTCGAGCGTCACCAGCGCGAGCGGCCCGCGCTCCGTCTCCACCCGCCGCAGCGAGAACCAGCTATCCGCCATGCGCGAGGTTCTCCCAGACGACGGCGGCGCCCATGCCCATGCCGATGCAGAGGGCCGTGAGCCCGTAGCGCACGTGCGGCCGCTCGCGGAAGCCGTAGGCGAGCTGCGCCGCCAGGCGGACCCCGGTTGCGGCGAGCGGGTGCCCGCAGGCGATCGCCCCGCCGTACGGGTTCAGGCGCTCGTCGTCGGGGTCGACGCCCGTGCCGTCGCACCAGGTGAGCACCTGCACGGCGAACGGCTCGTTGAGCTCGATCAGGCCGATGTCGTCCATCGCCAGGCCCGCCTGCGCGAGCGCGCGCTCGGTGGCGGGGATCGGCCCGCTCCCCATCACCTCCGGCGCGACGCCGGCGAAGGCGAACGAGACGAGCCGCATGCGCGCCGGGAGCCCGAGCTCCGCGGCCGTCTCCTCGGCGGCCAGCAGGCAGGCGGTCGCGCCGTCCGTCAGGCCCGCGGAGTTCCCCGCCGTCACGCGCCCTCCGGGCCGGAACGGCGTCTTCAGCGTCGCGAGCGCCTCCATCGTCGTGTCGGGGCGCAGGAACTCGTCCCGGTCGGCCAGGCGCCAGCCCTCTTCGGTGAAGACGCTCATCGGCACGACCGTCTCGCGCATCACGCCGTTCGACCAAGCCGCGGCGGCGCGCGCGTGCGAGCGGACGGCGAAGCGGTCGGCGTTCTCCCTGGTCAGGTGCGGGAAGCGGTCGTGCAGGTTCTCGGCCGTGGCGCCCATCGTCACGGCGGACGGGTCGACGAGCCGCTCGGCGACGAAGCGCGGGTTGAAGTCGACCTCGGCGCCCATGGGGTGATGGCCCATGTGCTCCACGCCGCCGGCGACGACGATGTCGGCCGCGCCGAGCGCGATCTCGCCGGCGCCGGCCGTCATCGCGGTCAGTGCGCCGGCGCACATCCGGTCGAGCGCGACGCCGGGCACGGTCTCGGGGATCCCGGCCAGCAGCGCGACGTCGCGGCCGAGCGTCAGCCCCTGGTCGCCGACCTGCGCCGTCGCGGCGAAGAGGACGTCGCCGATCCGCTCGGGTGGCAGCTGCGGCTGGCGGCGGAGCAGCTCGCGGACGACCTTGACCGCCATGTCGTCCGCGCGCGTGCGCCAGAAGACGCCCTTCGGGCCGGCGCGGCCAAAGGCGGTCCGCACGCCGTCCACGAACACGACCTCCCGCAGCTGCCGCGGCATCCGGCGAGCATACTGCCCGGGTGGCGGACTGGCGGGGTCACCTCGAGCGCGAGGAGCGTCGCTACCGCGACGGCGAGGCGGCGCTTCCCGACTCGCCCGACGAGCGCCAGCGCGCGCTCACCCGCCTCGGCAACGCCGCCTACGGGGCCGGCCTGGCGGCGCTGATGCTCGGCGACGCCGACGCGGCGCGGCGCTGGCTCGGCCTGGCCGGGGAGCGCTGGCGCGAGAGCTTCGAGCACGCGCCGCCGGGCAGCTGGGGTCGCCCGATCGGCGCGGTCAAGGCGCGCATCCTCGCCGGCGACTGGGACGGCGCCGCGGAGGACGCACGCTGGGCGCTCGAGGCGGGCGCAGCCGGGGCCGAGTCGCCGATCGGCCGCTACGCGGCGGCGCTCGCCCTGCTCGTCCTCGGCGAGGACGACGATGCGCGCGTGCACGCCGACGCGATCCGCACGCGCGACGACTTCCCGGCCGCGGTCGGCGACGCGCTCGCGATGATCGCCGCCGGGACCGATGCGATCGGCTACGTCGAAGCGGTCGAGGCCGTCCTCGAGTCGTTCGAGACGCGGGACGAGTACCTCGAGGACGTCCCCGTCGCCGACACGGTGCTCGTGCTGCAGGCGCTGGCCGAGCGCCGGCAGCTCGTCGCCGAGCTCGACTCGCCGATGCTCCCGCGCTAGGAGGGCGGCGCGGAGCGATCTGGGGACGAGAGCGAGTACCCGACGCGACGACGCCGGGGTACGGCGGGAATGTGCCGCCCTCCACCCGTCGTGGCGCCGCCAGCCGAACCGCTCGTAGAACTGTCGCGCACGACGGTACTCGTCGAGGACGAGACGCGGAGCGCAACCTACGCTCCCTCGACCGCCGCGTGCTCGGCGTACGCGGCGGCCATGATGCGCTCCAGCTCGGCGGTGATCCGGGCCCGCAGCTCGCCGTGCTTGCCCTCGTCGTACGCGTGCTCGGGGGCGTCGCGAACCTCCCTCGGGTACCGCCAGACGGGCCCGCCGATTCGCTCCGGCGGCTCCCACGCGTAGCGGGGGTGCACGTGCCCGTGCAGGTGATTCCACGAGTTCCCCAGCACCTCGTAGTTGATCCGCCGGACGCCCCGCTCGCGTCCTGCCGTCAGCACCGCCTCGCCGAGCAGCGCGAGGTCGAAGAAGAAGTCCCGCCGCGCCGGCCACGGCAGATCGGTCGGGTGGTCGACCGATGGGTCGTCCGTCAGCAACAGCGAGTAGCCGGGCAGGTGCTGGGTGTTGCCGATGACGGCGAACCCGCTCCGCATGCGGGTCATGACCATCGGGTTCTCGCCGCGGAGCGCGGCCGAGATCGGGTCGTCCGCGACGGTCACCGCGTGAACGCTAGCGCCGCCCGGCGGGCGGAAGGCGCGAGGCGGCGCCGCGGTCGAGCACCGCGACCGTTCGCCCCCCGGCCGAGCGCACGAGGCTGGCCGGCACGGCCTCGTCGGGCGGCCCCGCGAACGCTCGCTCGACCGCCTCCGCCTTGCCGTCGCCGGTCACCAGGAACACGACGAGCGGCGCCTCGCAGAGCTTCGGCAGCGTCAGCGTCACGCGCGCGACGAGCGGCTCGAGCCCCGGCTCGGCGGAGACCGCCGCCCGCTCCCGCTCGCGCAGTTCGGGCGCCCGCGGGAACAGGGAGGCGACGTGGCCGTCCGCGCCGACACCGAGCAGGACGAGGTCGAGCCGCACGCCGCGGATCTCCTCGTCGTACAGCGCCGCTGCGCGATCGGGGTCGAGTTCGCCGCGGACGCGGTGCACCGCCCGCGGGAGCCGGGCGAGGCGGTCGAGCAGCGACTCGCGCGCGAGCCGGTAGTTGGAACGCTCGTCGCCGGGCGGGACGCACCGCTCGTCGCCCCACCAGACGCCGGCCCGGTCCCACGGCGCGGCTGCGGCGAGCTCGTACGCGCGCCGCGGCGACGAGCCCCCGGTCAGCGCGACCTCGCCGCCCGCGCGTGCGGCGACCACCAGCACCCGCGCGACCTCCGCCGCCGCCGCCTCCGCGTCCCCGACCACGCCGCGCGCGACCTCCACAAGAGCGAGTCGCCGGCCGCCTGCCCGC
>JACVRR010000093.1 GCA_014534345.1 Thermoleophilia bacterium
CGGCGCGAATCGCGCGAATCCCGGCCGCTACTGGTACGCGAACCTGATGATGGGCGCCCACGTGCTCGAGCAGGCGCGGCTGCACGGCGTCTCGAAGCTCGTGATCGCGGGCACCGTCTGTGCCTACCCGAAGCACACGCCCGTCCCCTTCCGCGAGGAGGAGCTCTGGAACGGGTACCCGGAGGAGACGAACGCGCCCTACGGCGTCGCGAAGAAGGCGGTGCTGGTCGGCGCGCAGGCCTACCGCGAGCAGTACGGCCTCGACACCGTCTTCCTCCTGCCCGCGAACCTCTACGGGCCGGGCGACAACTTCGACCTGGAGACGTCCCACGCCGTCGCGGCGCTGATCCGGAAGCTGGTCCAGGGCGAGGACGAGGTCGTCCTCTGGGGCGACGGCTCCCCGACGCGCGAGTGGCTCTACGTCGACGACTGCGCCGAGGCGCTCGTGCTCGCCGCGGAGCGCCACAGCGGCACCGAGCCGGTGAACATCGGCACCGGGCAAGAGATCTCGATCCGCGACCTGGCGGAGCTGATCGCGGAGCTGACCGGCTTCGAGGGGCGGATCTCCTGGGACACGTCGATGCCGAACGGCCAGCCGCGCCGGGCCCTGGACACGTCGCGGGCACGCGAGCTGCTCGGGTTCGAAGCGCGGACGCCGCTACGCGAGGGGCTCGAGCGGACGCTCTCCTGGTACCGCAGCTCGGTGCCCGTCACTTAGGCTCCCAGCGCGTGTCGAGCCTGGACGATCGCTTCGTGCTCACGGACGGAATCTACGAGCGGGTCGAGGCCGAGGAGTCCGCGTACCGACGGCAGTGGGAGCAGGAGGCGGAGGAGGACCACGTCGTCGCGGCAATCGCGCGGGCGGCCCCCGAGGACTCCTTCGAGCAGCTGACCGCGAAAGTCACCCCGGTCTGGGAGCGGATCCCGCCGGGGGCCCGCTACGGGACGATCCTGGACGTGGGGACGGGCTACGGACGCATCGCGCTCCACCTCTCCGCCGCCCGAGGCGTCACCTGCTCGCGGTTCGTTGCCATCGACATCTCGCGGCGGATGCTGCAGCACCTGCGCAGGTACGCCGAGCGGTTCGAGCTGTTTCCGGGAGCCGAGCTGATGCTCGTCCGCGCGCCCGCGGACGAGCTCCCGCTCGAGAACGCGTCGGTCGACCTCGCGATCTCGAGCGCGGTCTTCCTCCACATGGAGCGGGATCAGGTCGCCACGACCTTGCGCGAGATCGCCCGCGTGCTGAAGCCGGGCGGAGACGTCGTCTTCGAGGCGTCGTTCCCGAACAAGCTCTCACCGGCGAACCTGCCGTCCGTCCTGGCCGGCTTGCGGGGCCGGCGCCGCCCGAACCAGGTGAGCTACTACTCGACGCGGGAGGTCGCCGAGCTCATCGAGCGCTCCGGCCTGCTCGACCGGATCGCCGGGTACGCCCTCGAGGCGCCGGAGCATGCCGTCCTGCCCAACGCGGTCGCCGGCCGAGGCGTGCCGCTCGCGCGTCGGTTGAACTCCTTCGTCGCCGACCGCGGCTGGGGTGGCGACGGGCTGCTCGGCGTGACCTTCACCGTCACGAGCCTCGAGGCTACGTCCTAGCCTCCCGCTCCCCCAGCTCCGCCTCGAGCAGCGCCACGCGCTGGGCGAGGATCGTGTTCTGGTCGGAGAGCCGGGAGATCACAGTCGAGTAGTGCAGTAGCACGACGATCACGAACAGCAGCCCGAGGGCGAACAGGACGGCCGGCGGATAGCCGGTGACGCCGGCCCAGCCGGCGATCGTGTTGAGCCCGTCGCGCCAGAGCGAGAGCACCAGCAGCACGACGCCCGTGAGCAGCCAGAGCAGCGCGTACCGCTCGCGCAGGCGGCGGCTGCGGATGAGCTCGATGATGACGCCGAGCAGCACGACCGAGGCGATCGCGCCGGCGATCGAGACGACGAGCGGGGTCATTCGGTGTCCTCCTCCAGGGGCGTGACGCTGCGGCGGAAGAGCCCGACGAAGAGCGCGAGCAGGACCTTCGCCGCGTAGTAGACCGAGCGGAGCGCCGTGATCGACGAGGCGCCGGCCGCCCGCTCGCGCATGCGGACGGGCACCTCCTTCATCGTCAGCCGGTGCCGGTGCACCATCACCGTCGCCTCGACTTCGGGGTAGTCGTGGGGGTAGTCGGCCGCGAACAGGGCGATCCCGCGCCGGTTGACCGCCTGGAAGCCCGAGGTCGTGTCGGTGACGCGCTGGCCGACGAGCAGCGACACGATCCGCGCGAACAGGCGAATGCCGAGGCTGCGCGCCAAGCCGGCGCGGTAGTGGCCGTCGCGGGCCGCGAAGCGGGAGCCGACGACGATGTCAGCCTCGCCCGCGAGCAGCGGCTCGAGCAGCCGCGGCAGCTCCTGCGGGTCGTGCTGGCCGTCGCCGTCGAGGCGGACGGCGACGTCGAAGCCCTCCGCCAGCGCGTACTTGAAGCCGGTCTGGACGGCCCCGCCGATGCCGAGGTTGAACGGCAGCCGGACGACGTGCGCGCCGGCCTGAGCGGCCAAGCGGGCGGTGCGGTCGACCGACCCGTCGTCGACGACGACGACCTCGAGCCCGGGGTCGAAGGCGCGGATCTCGCGGACGACCTGCGCGATGCAGGCCTCCTCGTTGTGGGCCGGGACGATCGCCGCTCCGCGGAGGCCGTCAGACCCGGACGGCATCCCCGACCCCGATCAGCTCGAGCAGGCGGCGTGCGCGGTGGACGTAGGTGTGCTCGTCGAGCACGCGCTCGCGCGCGAGGGCCCCCATCGCTTCCGCGGCGCCGGGGTCGTCGAGCAGCTCGCGGTAGGCCGCCGCCGCCTCGTCCGCGCTCGAGACGACGACGAGCTCGCGGCCCGGCTCGAACCAGCGCTCGACGCCCTCGTACGGGTTCGAGACGATCGCGGCCGCACAGGCGGCGAGCTCGAAGGGTCTCGCGGTGGACGAGGCGGGCACCGACGCGTGCGAACGGCGCGTGACGTTCAGGTTGACGCGCGCGGCCGAGATCGCCGCCGGGAAGACGTTGAAGGGCACGTCGCCGAGCAGGCGCGCGCGACCGGTGTCGCCGCGGAAGTCGCCGCCGCCGAGCGCGAAGTCGACGTCGTCGAGCCGGCGGCTCGGCTCCCCGACCATCGCCTTCATCCACTCCCGCCGGAACTTGTCGCCGTAGCCGTAGAAGAACACGTCGACGTCCTTCTCCACCGGCCGGGGCGAGAAGAACTCGGGGTCGGCGCCCCAGAAGACGGCCTCGGCGCGGCGCGCGCCGAGCTCGAGCAGGCGCGGGAGTCCTCCCTCAGAGTTAGAGACGACCAGGTCGTACTCGGACGGGTCGGCACCGTGGTAGTAGTTGAAGCCTGTGTCCATGCCGCCGTGCTCGGGAAAGCTCATCGGCACGTCGCCGTCGTAGAAGACCACCGGGACGCCAAAGCGCTCGCGGAGCAGCGTCGGGATGCCGCGCAGGTGGCTCATCGGCACCGTGAAGACGACGACTGCGTCGGGCCGCTCGCGCTCGACGAGCCGGACGAGGTGCCGGCGCCAGCGCGGCGTCACCCAGCGCCAGACCACCTCGCGCACCCAGCGGTCGGTGTCGCCGGGCTCGGACTCGGCCCGGTGGACGATCCGCCCCCGGACGGCCGCGAACGCCTCCCCCTCCCAGTAGCAGGGATTCTTCGCCGTCCGCCACCAGGGCGCCTCGACGGACCGCCCGCGGTACGGCGTCACCACGAGGTCGACGCCGACCTCCGCGAACCCCTTCCAGAGCTGCCACCAGGCCGGCGTGCAGCCGTAGCGGAAGCCGAGGTCGACCGCGGAGGCGACGGCGAGGAGCTTCGGGGACCGCATTCGCCTAGTAGGCGCCGCGCCGCCCGAACACGGCCGGGATCGTGCGGGCGAGGATCGTGATGTCGAGCCAGAGCGACCAGCGCTCGATGTAGTAGAAGTCGAGCCGGACGAGCTCGTCGAACGACAGGTCCGAGCGGCCGGCGATCTGCCAGAGTCCTGTCATCCCCGGCAGGACGAGCGAGCGCTTTCGGTGCCACTCGTCGAGCAGTTCGTAGTCGCGGGTCGGCAGCGGCCGCGGCCCGACGAGGCTCATCTCGCCGCGCAGGACGTTGAGGAGGTTCGGGATCTCGTCGAGCGAGAAGCGGCGCAGGACGCCGCCCACACGGGTCACCCTCGGGTCGCTGCGGATCTTGAACAGCGGCCCCGCGGCCTCGTTGGCGTTCTCCAGCTCCGCCTGCCGAGCCTCCGCGTCCGCGTGCATCGTCCGGAACTTGAACATCCCGAACTCCTCCTCGTGCAGGCCGACGCGGCGACTGCGGTAGAGGACGGGGCCGGGCGAGTCGAGCCTGATCGCGGCGGCGATCAGCAGCCAGACCGGCAGGCCGACGACGAGCACCGCGCTGCCGAGCATGAGGTCGAACACGCGCTTGACCAGCCAGTCCGTGCCGGCGAAGACCGGCGGATGGAGTTCGAAGAGGGGCACGCCCTGGCCGGGGACATACTCGCCGCGGTCGCGGAGAAGCTCCGTCGTCCGCGGGGCGACACGGACGCGCACGCCCCGCCGGTGGGCCTGGTCGACGAGCTCGAGCGCCTGCTGCTCGTCCAGCGTGGGATCGGCGAGCACGAGCTCGTCCACACGCTCGGCGTCGAGCAGCGCCGTCACGGCTGCGGGCACCGGGGCCGACTCGCCCACGAACTCGTACTCGATCCCGTTGCGGCTCCAGCCGAGGACACGGCGGAGCTCCGCCACCTGCTCGTCGTCCCCCACGAGCACCGTCCGGCGGCGGATGTGGGCCAGGCGGATCAGGTCACGCGTCACCGAGTCGTAGCTTGCGCGCAGCAGGCCGATCACGAGCACACTGAGGAAGAAGGCCGTCGGCGCGTACGCGTACGTGTCGAACGAGTGCCCGGACGCGATCGCGAAGCCCACGGTCACCCCGCCCACGACGAGCAGCGACGAGACGACCGCCCCCAGCCCGGGCCGGCGGTCCCGCGCGGCGTAGAGACCGGCCCGCCAGAAGACGAGCAGCGTCACGAGGACGACGAAGGGCAGCCACTCCTGCGGCGCCTCCCAGAGCAGGCCCCAGAGGGGCGTGCGCCCGTGGTAGAGCTCCCGCAGCGCGAGCGCGCCGTAGAGGCCGAAGGCGAGCCCCGTCACGTCGAGGGTCGCGAGCGCGACGACGCTGGCGCTCCGCCGGGCGAGCGCGCGAAGCGGGGTCAGGGAGAGGAGGTACGGGCGGGCGGCCCGGATATCCTTGGACCGCGCCCCGCCCCGCTGCTTGAGGGCGGGCTCGGTGGCCATTGGACGTTGATTCTATGCGCGGCTCGCGATCTCTCCGACGACGCGCAGGACTCCGTCCGCCCACGTCTCCGCCGAGTGGCCACTCTCGACGCGGTCGCGGAGCTCGCGTCCGACCGCCGTCCGCCGCCCCGTACTCAGCTGCGCCACGCCCGCGAGCACGGCGGCGAGGTCATCCGCATCCCCTGCGCGAAAGAGCAAGCGCGGCTCGAGCCCGCCCAGGAGGTCCTCGAGGTTCGGGTTGCAGGCGACGACGGGGACCGCGCACGCGGCCGCCTCATAGACGACCTTGTCGAGCGCGCCGCCGGTCGTCTCGCCGCGCGTGAGGCTGGCGACGACGTCCGCGGAGCGCAACAGCTCAGGGATCCGGTCACGCGGCACGGGGTCGGCGATCGTGACGCGCTCTGCGAGTGCCGGGCTCGCAGCGACGCGCCGCTCGAGCTCCTCCCGGTGCCGGCGCTCCGCGTCGGCGATCTGCGGCCCGCGGATCTCCACGCGGACGTCCGCGCCGCCCTCGACGACGTCCAGGAGCGTCCCCAGCCGCTTCCTCGGCTCGGTGCGCCCGAGCGCGAGCACGCGCAGCGGACCCCGTGGCTCGGGCGCGGCCCCGCGGGGCTCGAAGGCGGCGAGGTCGATCGCATGGCCCAGGCCCCGGGCCTTGAGCGTCGCGATGGGGAACGACTCCGGGTGAACGCTCAGGGCCGCGTCGCAGAGCCGCGTCGCCAGCCGTAGCTCGCGTGAGGCGTGCCAGTGCGTGTACCAGAGCAGCAGCGGCACGCCTCGAGGTCGGTAGAGCGGGGCTGCGAGCACGAGGAAGCGCGGGACCATGTGGGCGAGGAAGGCGTCAGGCCGGCCCGCCTCGAGCACGGCCCGCTCGAAGCGGAGAGCCCGCCCGAGCTTCGTCCGCGAGCCGAATGTCCGGAACGACGTGTTCGCGGGCAGGTCGTGACGGCCCACGCGGTCGCACAGGACGACGACCTCATCGCAGCGGCGTGCCAGCGGGCGCACCATGTCGAGCGTCTGGGCGAGGTGCGGGTCGTCGGCGTCGACCAACTGGGTCGCGAAGACGAGCCTCATCGAACCAGCGCCCCGAGCACCCGGTCGGCCCAGAGCTCCAGGGAGTGCTCCTCCTCGACCCAGCGGCGGAGCATGCGCCCCGCCTCGGTCCGCTGCTCGGGCGAGGCGGCGCCGAGGCCTGCGAGCACCTCCGCGAGATCGCCGGCGTCGCCGGGGCTGAAGGAGAGCCGGATCGGCGCCAGCGCGAGCACGGCTTGGAGCGAAGGATGAGAAGCGACGACCGGGACGGCGCAGGCAGCGGCCTCGAAAGTCACCTTGTCGAGCGCCTCGCCGCCGGCGCGGACGCCGCCCGGGCTGACGACGGCGTGCGCCGACCGGATCAGCTCCGGAACGCGCGCCCGCGGGACGGCGTCGGCGATCGTCACGCGGTCGCGGAGAGCGGTCGAGGAGGCGACGCGCGTCTCCAGTTCGGCCCGGTGGCGCACTTGGCCCTCGTGCAGCTGAGGCCCGCGGATCTCCAGACGCGCGTCGACCCTCT
Organism: Thermoleophilia bacterium; assembly: GCA_014534345.1. Taxonomy (GTDB): domain Bacteria; phylum Actinomycetota; class Thermoleophilia; order Gaiellales; family Gaiellaceae; genus JACVRR01. Next base: position 6,853 of record JACVRR010000093.1, read on the forward strand.
CGAGGGCGTCGAGCAGCACCGCGAAGCCCTTCCAGGGCTCGGTCTTGCCGAGGGCGAGCACGCGGAACGGCCCGGGCGGCTCCTCGGACCGCGGCGGGAACGCCGCCAAGTCGACGGCGTGGCCGATCGCCCGCACCTTCGCCGAGGGCAGAGGGTAGGACGCCCGGTCGACGGTGAGCGCCACATCGCACAGCCGGTCTGCCAGCCGCAGCGCGCGTCCGGCCCGCCAGTGCGTGTACCAGAGCGCCAGAGGGACCCGCATCGGCTTGAGCAGCGGAGCGGCGGCGAGGAGGAAGGTCGGCGACATGTGCGCCAGCAGCGCGTCCGGCCGGCCCGCCGCGAGCAGCGCACGCTCGTACCGGAGCACGCGCCCGACCCTCGTCCGCGCGCCGAAGGTGCTGAACGCGACGTTCGCCGGCAGATCGTGGCGGCGGACGCGGTCGGCCAGCACGACGACCTCCTCGGTGCGGCGCGCGAGCGCCGCGACGAGGTCGATCGTCTGGGCCAAGTTGGGGTCGTCGGCGTCGATCGTCTGGGTGACGAAGACGAGCCTGCGGACCATCAGCGGGCCGCGCCCGCCAGCGTCCGGTCGACGAGCGAGCGCACGTGCGCCGCGTACTCGTCCGGGCTCGAGTCCCACTCCCGGTAGCGGCGCCTGGCGGCGTCCCCGAGCCGTTCCGCCAGCTCGCGGTCGGAGAGGACGCGAACGAGCGCGCGGGCGAGCTCCTCCGTGTCGGCCGGGTCGACGAGCAGCCCCTCCTCGCCGTGGCGGACGACGTCCGGGATTCCCCCGACGCGACTGGCGACGACGCCGCGGCCGCGGGCGAAGCTCTCGATCAGCACCCGCCCGAGCCCCTCGCTCCGGGAGGGGAGCACGAGGCAGGTCGACTCGTCGAGCGCGCGCGCAACCTCCTCCGGCGGCAGCTCGGAGTGGTACTCGACCCGGCCCGGATAGTCGTCCAACAGCCGCTCGACGACGTCGATCAGCGCGCCCTTGCCGACGATCACCAGCCGTGCCTCCGGGAGCTCGGCCGCCACGCTCGCCCACGCCCGGGCGAGCCCGTCGACGTTCTTGTACGCCTCGAGCATCCCGACGAAGAGCGCCGTCGGCGTCGCCGGCAGCGGCGCGGGGGGCCGCGCGGTGAAGATCGAGAGGTCGATGTAGGCCGGGAACGACTCGAGCGGCGGCACGCCGGCCTCGCGCTCGGCGAGCTCGGCGGTGAAGCGCGAGAGCGCGCGGATCCCGTCCGCCCGGCGGAGCGCGTAGCGCGCGGCCCAGTCGGCCAGCGGCGCGACCAGACGGCGGGCGCGCGAGCCCTGGTGACGAACGGCCGAGCGCCAGTCCGCGTGCGTCTCGATCACGAGCGACGGCCGGTTCCGGCGGCGGAAGGCGAGCGCCAGGAGGACGAGGAAGCCGAGGTGCGGGCTCTCGGCGATGACGACGCCCGGTCGGAAGCGGCGAACGAGCCGGGCGACGCGAAAAGGCAGCGTCAGGTGGAAGAGGAGCGTGTCCAGCGAGCCGGGCCAGCGGCGCACCAGGTGGAACGAGCCCGGCCCGAGCGCCGTCTTCACCGGCTTCGCGTCCCGCGCCGTGCGGCCGAGCACGCAGTAGTCCACCGTCTCGCGCAGGGCCTTGAGCGCGTCCGCCGTCGGCCCCTGGAGCGGGAACGCGTACGTCCGCCGCCCGACGATCAACACGCGCGGCCGCTCGCCCGGCACTGCGCCTGTGTCGCGGAGCGACGCGTCGACGAGGGCTCGCATGCGCGCCGCGTACTCGGCCGGAGTGGTGTGCACGGACTCGTACAGCGCGTGGGCCTCGCGGCCGAGCCGCTCCGCGAGCTCGCGGTCGGAGAGCACGGAGACGATCGCATCCGCGAGCCCGTCCACGTCCTCTGGGTCGACGAGGAGGCCGGTGCGGCCGTGCTCGATCAGCTCAGGGATGCCGCCCGCCCGGCCGCCGACAGCGCCGCGCCCCCGGGCGAACGCCTCCATCAGCACGCGCGGCAGGCCCTCCGAACGGGAGGGCAGCAGGAAGACCGTCGCGCGGTCGATCGCCTCGGCGACGCCTTCCGGCGGCAGCTCCTCGTACCACTCGACCCGGCCCGGAAGCTCGGCGACGAGCTCCTCGACGAGCTCCCGGCGCGCGCCCTGGCCGACGACGATCAGCTTCGCCTCCGGGATCCGCTCGGCTACCTTCCTCCATGCGGCGACGAGCCCGTCGATGTTCTTGTAGTACTCGAGCATCCCGACGAAGCACGCGACCGGCTCCTCAGGCAGCAGGGCGGGCGGCCGGCTTGAGAATACGAGCAGATCGGTGTAGGTGGGGAAGGCGGCCGTAACCGGGATCCCGCGCACGCCTTCGACCAGCCCCCCGGTGTACGGGGAGACCGCCCGAACCGCGTCGCTGCGGCGCAAGGCGACCTTGCCGACCAGATCCGCGATCGGGTTGAGCAGCCGCCGGGCCGGCGAACCGTACAGGCGCGTGAAGGTGCGCCAGTCTCCATGCACCTCGAGGATCACGCGCGGCTTGGGGCCACCGACCAGGCCTCGCGCGAGCAGCGCCGCGGCCGCGATGTACGGGTCGCTGGCGACGATCGTGTGGGGCCGGAAGGTGCGGATCTCCTTGCGCGCCCGCACGGGCAGGCGCCCGTAGAAGGCAATACCGTCGAGCGCGCGCAACCGCAGCGGCGCGATCAGCCGGAAGCGCTCGTCCTCGAACCGCTCCGTCCCTTCCCCCGCCGAGGCGAGGACGCGGTAGTCGATCTGCCGCTCGACCGCGTCCCACTTCTTCGCCAGCCATCCCGGCAGCGGCAGCGTGTAGCGGTTGCGCCCCATGAAGAGGACGCGTGGCCGGCTCACCGTGCCGCCTCGAGGATGCGCTCGAGCTCGCCGTAGACTCGCTCGGCGGACAGGTGGGCGACGGAAGAGCGGGCGCCCGCGGCAAGCCGCTCGCGCAGGGCTGCGTCGCTGCGGAGGCGGCGCAGGGCGTCCGCGAGGGCGTCCACGGAGCCCGGCTCGACGAGCAGGCCGTTCTCCCCGTCGCGGACGATCTCGGGCACGCCGCCAACCGGGGTCGCCACGACCGGCGTGCCGGCCGCGAGCGCCTCGACCGCGGCGTGCGGGAAGTTC
>JACVRR010000104.1 GCA_014534345.1 Thermoleophilia bacterium
CGACAGCCCCGGCTGACGGGCGCGGGCGCGCTCGGCACGCGTGCTGCGGGCCGCCGCGTCGCGCCGACCGCTGCTACGGCGTCCGCGGAACCCGTACGCGGAGCGCGCGCGGCACGACTTCGAAGCGCACGGGGGTCGTCCCGGGCTGCTCCCCGTCGAGCTGAATCGGCAGCGGCTCGGGCGCGTCGACCGTCACGACGCGCCCGCGCAGCAGCTCCGCCTTCGGATGGGGCAGGTGGCTGCCCCGGTACGTCTTCGGCATCGTCACCAGGAGGTCGCGCTTCGTCAGGTCGCCGATCAGGAGCGCGTCGAAGACGCCGTCGTCGGGGGCGGCCTCGGGGCAGAGCCGCATGCCCCCGGCGAGGTACCGCCCGTTCGCGACCACCACGTCGTGCATCTGGCCGTCGCGGCGCTCGTCGTCGACCGCCACCTCGACCGCGGTGTTCTGCCAGCGGGCGAACACGGCGAAGGTCGCCCAGAGGTACGAGACTTTCCCGCCGAGCGCCTTCGTCGTCTCGTTCGCGCGCTGCGCGATCGCCCCGCTCATCCCCGCGCTGGCGGCGTTCGCGAAGTACGCCGACGCCTCCTCGCCCGCCCACGTCCGGAAGTCGGCGCGGCCGAGGTCGATGGCGCGGACGTCGCCGCCGAGCGCGACCCGGGCGGCGTCGGCGAGGCGCCGGGGAATGCCGAGCGAGCGGGCGAAGTCCCAGCCCGTCCCGCGCGCGACGACGGCGAGCTCGACCCGCTCGTCTCCGGCGATGGCGTTCGCCACCTCGTTCACGCTGCCGTCGCCGCCGACCACAACCAGCACTCGCGCGCCGCCCTCTGCCGCCTGCCGCGCGAGCTCGGTCAGCTGCCCCTGCCGCTCGGAGAACAGCGCGTCCCCCGTCAGCCCCGCCAGCGCGAGCTCGTGGGCGAGCTGCGGCCAGCGGCGCCCCGTCGTCCCGTTGGCGGACGCGGGGTTGACCAGGAAGACGGTCTCGCCGCTCAGCGCCTGCCCGTGACCGTTCGCAGCGCGAGCTCCGTCATCCCGTCGACGGCGGCCCGCATCTCCTCGTCGGAGATGCGGACGAACTCGCCTTCGAGGACCACGTCGCTGACGGTGAGCAGGCAGCCGGCCGCGAACCGCCGGAGCGCGCCCAGCGTGAACAGGACGGCGGCCTCCATCTCCACGGCGAGGATGCCGCGCGCCGACCAGCGGCCGTACTGGCCGTCGTCCGGGTTGTAGAAGAGGTCGCTCGAGACGACCGGCCCGACGCGGACCGGGCGGCCGAGCTCCTTCGCCGCGTGCACCGCGCCGTGGACGAGCTGCCAGTCGGCGGTCGGAGCGTGCGGCTCGCCGACGAGGTGGGCGGCGGTCGCGTCCGCGGCGACGGCCGAGACGGCGACGATCACGTCGCCGAGCTGCATGTCGGGCTGCAGACCGCCGCACGTTCCGATCCGGAGCATCCGCTCCACGCCGAGCTGGGCGAGCTCCTCGATCACGATCGCCGCCGACGGGCAGCCCATCCCGGTCGCCTGTACCGACACCGGGCGTCCTTCGTACGTGCCGGTGTAGCCGAGGAGCCCGCGCTCCTCGTTACGCTGCACGGCGCCCTCGAGGAACGTCTCGGCGACGTACCTCGCCCGCAGCGGGTCGCCGGGAAGCAGGCACGCCTCGGCGTACTCCCCCGGTTCCGCGCGGACGTGGATGGGCACCGCCGGGAGCCTAAAGGTTGCTCCGCGACGGGCTCGCGGCGAGGTTCGGTTTCCTCGTCGCGGTGCAAGACTCCCCGGCGTGCGCCTCGTCGAGCCGCGGCTGGAGCAGATCCTGGAGTTCTGCGCGGCCGACCCGGTCGAGCGGGTGTTCCTCGAGGACGCCGCCCGGCGCGGCTTCGGCTCGTTCGTCGCGCTCGCCGACGGGCCGGGTCTTACGGCGCTCTGCTTCCTCGGCGTCAACCTCGTGCCGTCGGGGACGGGATGCGGCGTCTTCGCGGACGCGGCCGTCCGGCGGCCGCCGCTGATGATCATCGGCGACGAGCGCGCCGTCGGCGAGCTGTGGGACGCGGTGTCCGGCCGCCTCGCGAAGCCGCGCGAGGACCGGCCGCGGCAGCCGGTGTTCGTGATCCGCGAGCCCCCGCCGCCGGGGCGAACGGGGCTGCGCGCCGCGAGCCTCGGCGACCTCGACCTCCTCGTCCCCGCCTGCGCGCGCGCCCACCGGGAGGAGCTGGGGCTCGACCCGCTCGAGCGGGACGCGGCCGGCTTCCGCTGGCGGACGCGTACGCAGATCGACGAGGGCCGGTCGTGGATCTGGCGGGACGGCGACACCATCCTGTTCAAGGCCGAGGCGTCCGCGTGGACCCCGTCGGCGGTGCAGCTGCAGCAGGTCTGGGTCGACCCGGATGCCCGCGGGCGCGGGTTCGCGCAACGCGGCCTCCGCGACCTGATCCGGCTGCTCCTCCACGACGTCCCCACCGTCTGCCTGTTCGTCCGGCCCGAGAACGCGCCCGCGATTCGCGTCTACGAGGCCGTCGGCATGCGCCGCCGGGGGAGCTACCGCAGCGTCGTCTTCTGACCGCGACGGGCGCGCGCCGCCGAGACTGTCCCCGGGGCACGTCTCCTTCGAGCCCGTACGGGGGACTGTCCCTCCGACGGGGCCCGCGCGGCCGTGTCGCGGGGACTGTCCCTCGGACACGGCCGGCGGGGACACGTCTCGCCTCGACGCGGCCTCGGCGCCGGCGGCGTCGGTACCGTCCCGCCGGTGGAGCGGGCGATCCTGGTTCGGCACGGCGAGAGCGAGTTCAGCGCCCGCCGGGCGGTCAGCGGCAATCCGGCCGTCGCGTGCCCGTTGACGCCCGAGGGGCGTACGCAGGCGATGCGGCTTGCGCCCCTGCTCGCAGACGAGGAGCTCGACCTCTGCATCACCAGCGAGTTCCCGCGCACCCGGGAGACGGCCGATCTGATCCTCGCGGACCGCGACGTCCCGCGGCTCGTGGTCGGCGACCTGAACGACCCGAACGCCGGCAGCTTCGACGGCGGCCCACTCGACGACTACCTCGCCTGGGCGCACTCGCACGGGCCGGTCGACGAGCCGCCGGGCGGCGGCGAGAGCCGGGCCGCCATCGTCGCCCGCTACGCGCGGGGCTTCCGGTGCGTCCTCGAGCGTCCGGAGCGCACGATCCTGGTCGTGATCCACTCGCTGCCGATCGCGTACGTGCGGGCGGCCGCCGAGGGGCGCGACCCGGCCGCGGCGATGGGGCTCGTCCCGTACTGCGAGGCGTATCGGCTGACGCGCGAGGAGCTCGAGCGAGTCGTCGAGCGCCTGGATCGCTGGGCCGCGCAGCCGGCGTTCGCGTGAGACGCCTGGCCGTCGCCGCCCTCGCCGTCTGGGGGCTCCGCTGGGCCGCGATCCAGGTTGCGGCCTACGCCGGCCGGCACTGGCTGCCGCCATCCCCGCCGCCGAGAGACTCGCCGCGACAGCCCGGCCGAATCCCCGGCCCGTTCGACCGCCGCTAGCGGTAGAGGCAGCCTCGCTGCCACGGCGGCGCCCGCTCGACCGCCACCCACACGAACCCCTCGCCGACCGCGACCGCGCCCGGCCGGTGACCGAGGCCGATCGTCGCGCCGACCTCGCCCGTCGCCGGGTCGATGCGCGAGACGGTGCCGTCGCCGGTGTTCGCGACCCAGACCGCTCCCTCGCCCGCGGCGACCGCCTGCGGCGCGTCTCCGACTCGGATCCTGTCGATGCTCCGCGGCGAGCCCGGACGGTCGCCGAGCGCGATCCGCCAGACCGCGTCCTGCGCGCACGCGGTCACCCACACCGACCGCCCCGCGACCGCCACGCCGCTCGCCCCGGCGCCGTGATCGTCGCCCGCGTCTCGCCCGAGGCAGGGTCCACCTCCGCCACCGTGTCGCCGTCGAGGTTCGCCACCCACAGCGAGCCGGCGCCGTACGCGATCGCAACGGGCAGGCGCCCCGCGTAGTCCACGAGCGTCGCCTCGCCGGCGTCGGGATCGACGCGCGCGAGCGCGTGCGTGGCGCAGACGAACCACACGGCTCCGTCGGCCAGCACGAGGTCGGCGACCGGGAGCGGAATCCGAAACCGCGTCTGCAGCGACGGAAGCTCGGCGCTCGAGCACGGTAGCGATCCGCGCGTGCCGACGCGGATGCGCGTCCTGCGGTCTCGGCGGTGGTCGATGCGGACGACCTCGTCGCGCGACGCGCTCCCGACCCAGACGGCGCCCGGCCCCGCGACGACCGCCTCCGCCCTCCCGCCGACGGGATACGTCCGCGTGACCGCGCGCGTGCGCGGGTCGATGCGGGCGACGACCTCGTTCTGGAGGTTCGCCACCCAGGCGGCGTCGTCCCCGACCGCGATCGCGCCCGGGGCGCCGCCGAGGCGAACGTGGCCGGCGACGGCGTTTGTCCGCGGGTGGACGAGGGCGACCGCGTTCGCCGGGACGCTCGCGCCGGCCGACGACCCGGCCCAAGGTGTGGTGAGCCACGCCGCGGCGCCGGCGGCCGCGCCCAGCACGGCGACCGCGGCCACGGCCACGCGAGCGCGCGTGACCCGCGGACGACTCTCCGCGTCCCGCACGGCGGCGCCGGCCCCGCGGTCGAGGTCGGGCGCGTGCTCGAGGATCGACCGCTCGAGCTGCCTGAGGGCAGGGGACGGCTCTAGGCCGAGCTCCTCCCGCAGCGTGCGCGCCGCGTCCCGGTAGGCCGCGAGCGCCTCCGCCTGTCGCCCCGAGCGGTAGAGCGCCAGCATCAGCTGCCCGCGCAGCCGCTCGCGGAGGGGGTGCTCGCGCACGAGGCGCCCCAGCTCCGCCACGACCGGCTCGTGGTTGCCGAGCGCGAGCTCGGCTTCGGTCCGGTCCTCGATCGCCGCGAGCCGGAGCTCCTCGAGCCGGGCGGACTCGCCGGCCAGGAACGGCTCCTCCGCGAGGTCGGCGAGCGCCGGGCCCCGCCAGAACGCAAGCGCGGCCGCGAGCCGCTCGCGCGCTGCGACGGCGTTGCCCGCCGCCAGCAGGCGGCGGCCATCGGCCGCGAGGGCCTCGAAGCGTCGCGCGTCGACCGCCTCCGGCGCCAGCTCGAGCGCGTAGCCGTTCCCCCGCGTGGCGATCACGCCCTCGCCGAGCCGCTTGCGCAGGTTCGAGACGGAGATCTGGACGCTCTTGTCCGCGCTCGCGGGCGGCTGCTCGCCCCACAACTCGTCGATCAGCCGCTCGCGGGTCGCGACGCCGCCTCGCGCGAACAGGAGGGCCGCCAGCACCGCGCGCTCCTTGCGGGGTCCGAGCTCGACCGTCGAGCCGCCTTCGCGCACTTCGAGAGGCCCGAGGACGAGGAACTCCAGCCCGCTCGGGCTCGCCACCGCCTGAGCGTAGCTCGCCGCCGCCCGCCGTTCGACCGGATCGGCGAGCGCCTGGACGCGTCCAACCGAACGCCAACCGCGGCGTCGTAGGCTCCGATGTCGACGTGCCGCGGGGTTCTCGCATCGCCGTTCTCGCCGTTGCAGCCGCCGGCGGACTGGCCGTTCTCTCGCTCGCGTCGGGAGCCGGCGGTGATCTCGACACGAGCTTCGGTGAGGGCGGCAAGGTGGTCACAGCGCTTGGAGCCAGCGCGATCGCGACGTCGCTGGGGATCCAACCCGACGGAAACATCGTCGTCGCCGGCAACGTCTCCGGAGCAGGACCGGTGCTCGTCCGCTACCGGCCCGACGGCCGACTCGACCGGGACTTCGGCAACGGCGGCAGCGTCTCGACCGTCGGCCTGCGGCTTGCTGTTCAGCGTGACGGCGCGATCGTCGTGGCGGGAGTGGTCGCAGGCGACGTGACGGTCGCGCGACATCGACCCGACGGGAGCCTCGACCGGACGTTCGGCAACGGCGGCATCGTGCGCACCGACCTCGGCGGCGCGGAGTCCCCCGTCCCGGGTGGATCGGTCCTCGTTCGGCCCGACGGGAGGCTCGTCGTCGTCACCAGCTCGGGCCGCGACGGCGTCTCGCGGCTCGCCCTCGCCCGGTACCGCCGCGATGGAAGCCTCGATCCGAGCTTCGGGAGCGGCGGCAGGGTGGTAGCGGTCGATGCCGGGGCGGTGGCGGGCTCCCTCGCGCCCGGTGGGAAGCTCGTCGTGCTCGGACTTCGCACGAGGGAGACGGCCCAGGGGACGTGCTGTGTACTCGACCGGCTCGTTCTCGCCCGCTTCACCTCCCGGGGAACGCTCGACCGGTCGTTCGCGGGCGACGGTATCGCCACTGCGGACGCGCCTCGTGACGGCGCGGCGGCTCCGCGAGCCGTTGCGGTTCAGCGCGACGGCAAGATCGTGGTCGCCGCCGAAGGGATCGAGGGAAACGTCTACGGCCTGCTCCGGTACCGGGCGAACGGCTCGCTCGACCGGGGGTTCGGAAAGTCGGTGATGCGCCACGTCGGCGACTTCCCGGTCTACGCGACTCGGGCGATCGCGCTCGACGCGAGGGACCGGATCGTCCTCGCAGGGAGCGGGCCGGACACGTTCGACGCGTTCGCGGTCGCGCGGGTGACGCGCGCGGGGCGGCTCGACGAGCGCTTCGGCGGCGGCGTCGTGACGACGTACTTCGGCCGCGCGGCCGATGCCTTCGCCGCCGCCGTCCAGCGCGACGGCATGGTGGTCGCAGCGGGGTGGCAGTCGGCGACCGAACGGCGCCTGGGTGCGCCCGACAGCACGTTCGCGCTTGCGCGCTACCTGCCGAGCACGTGTCACGTCCCGCGCGTCGTCGGGAAGTCTCTTCGCGCCGCCGCTCGCGCCGTTCGGCGCCGGAACTGCGTGCTGACAGCGAGCCGTGCCTTCTCGCGACGCGTGCCTCGCGGACGGGTGATCCGCCAGCGCCCCTCCGCGGCGAGGGTCGTTCCCGACCACCGCTCGGTCGCTGTGCTCGTCAGCCGCGGTCCCAGGCGGTAGCACCCGCCACAATGCGGGCGTGGACCCTGCGGCTCTTCGCGAGCGCGTCGAGACGTTCGTCCGCCAGCACGACCTGATTCCGTCCGGGGGCGAGGTCGTCTGCCTGGTCTCGGGCGGGCCGGACTCCACCTGCCTGTGGCACGCCCTTCATGCGCTCGGCTACCGGGTGTTCGCGCTGCACGTGAACCACCGGCAGCGCGGACGCGCGTCCGACGAGGACGCGCGCTTCTGCCGCGAGGCCTTCGGCGCCGAGGTCGTCGAGGCGGGCGAGCCCGGGATGACGGAGGCGGCCCTGCGCGAGCTCCGCTACTCGGTCGCCGCCGACCGCCTGCGCGCGACCGGCCACACCGCCTCCGACCAGGTGGAGACGATCCTGTACCGCCTCCTGGCGAGCGGCCGCCCGGGCGGGATCAGGCCCAGGCGCGACGACGGCGTCGTTCGCCCGCTGCTGGCGCTCTGGCGTCACGAGACGGAGGCGTACTGCCGCGCCGAGCAGCTCCGTTTCCGCGTCGACCCGACGAACCGCGACACGAAGCGCGGCCTCATCCGAAGCGAGATCCTGCCGCTGCTCCGTCGCCTCCACCCGGCCGCCGACGAGAACCTTCTCGCGCTCGCAGCAGAGCCCCTCCGTCTGCCGCGTGGCGTCGAAGAGACGCTGCGGGCGCTGCTCGCCTCGCAGTCCGGCTCGGCGGCCGCCGACCTCCCCGGCGGCGTCCGCGCCGTGCGCGAGTACGACCGCCTCTCGCTCGAGCGCGGGCCGGTCCGCTGGGGTCCGTGGACGATCGAGGCGGACGACCCGAGCCTGGACGTGCGCGGCTGGCGCGAGGGCGATAGGCTCGCCGGCAGGCGGAAGAAGCTCCAGGACGTGTTCGTCGACGCCAAGATCCCGCGCTCGGAGCGGCACTCGTGGCCGCTGGTCGTGCGCGGGGACGAGGTCGTCGCCGTGCCGGGCCTGGTCGACGCCCCCGGTGTCCGTGCGCGAAGGGAGGAGGGGTCGTGAGCCAACGCTACGGGTCCTTGTGTCGTCGTGTCCGAGCAGTGCGGCGCTCGAGCACGTCACCCCCCTCCGCTGCAGGAGTCTGCGCATGAGACAGACCGAGCTCGAGCGGGGCGTCGAGCAGATCCTCATCGAGGACGAGCGGCTGCAGGAGCGCGTCTCGGAGCTCGGCGAGGAGGTCTCGGCCGACTACGCGGGCCGCGACCTGCTGCTGGTCGGCGTGCTGAAGGGCGCGGTGTTCTTCATGGCGGACCTGATGCGCCGCCTGACCGTCCCCTGCGAGATCGACTTCATGGCCATCTCGAGCTACGGCGCGTCGACCGACTCCTCGGGCGTCGTCCGCATCCTCAAGGACCTCGACATCAACATCGAGGGGCGCCACGTGCTCGTGGTCGAGGACATCATCGACTCGGGGCTCACGCTGTCGTACCTCGTCCGCAACCTCGAGGCGCGCGAGCCGGCCTCGCTCGAGGTTTGTGCGCTGCTGACGAAGCCCGAGCGGCGGCAGATCGACGTCGACGTCCGCTACACCGGTTTCGAGATCCCGAATCGGTTCGTCGTCGGCTACGGGCTCGACTTCGCCGAGCGGTATCGCAACCTGCCCTACGTGGGCGTCCTGCACGCGAACCTGATCCCCGAGGGCGCGTAGCTCGGACGAGGGAAGGGCAGGAGCGCCCCGGGTTGCCGAGAACCCAGGCTGCTACCCTCCGACGGAGCGTCCGGTGAATCGGTTCTTCCGAAGCGCGTTCTTCCCCCTCATCATCCTCGTCGTCTTGGCGTGGGTCGCGATCAACACGCTGACCGGCGACGACGACAAGGCGCAGAAGACGACGTACTCGCAGCTGTACCGCGACGTCGCGAACGGGGCGAGCTACACCGAGTTCGTGATCGACCCGAACAAGCAGGAGATCGTCGCCAAGCAGGGCGACGACACGAAGATCGTCGTGCACTACCCGAGCGAGGAGTCGCTGGCGACGCTCGAGGAGGAGCTGCGGAAGAACCGCATCGCGTACGACTCGAAGGGAACGGGCTCGTCGCCGTGGTGGGGCCTGCTGACGGCGCTCCTGCCGTTCATCATCCTGATCGCCTTCTGGATCTTCCTGATGAACCAGGTCCAGGGCGGGGGATCGAAGGTGATGAGCTTCGGCAAGAGCCGCGCGAAGCGCCTGACTCCCGACTCGCCGAAGATCGGCTTCAAGGACGTGGCCGGCGTGGACGAGGCGGTCGAGGAGCTGCACGAGATCAAGGAGTTCCTCGAGAACCCGAAGAAGTTCCAGGCGCTCGGCGCCCGCATTCCGA
>JACVRR010000163.1 GCA_014534345.1 Thermoleophilia bacterium
CAGCTCGTCCGCCGCCACGACGGCGCGGCGGAGCCCCTCGGCGCGCGCGCGCGCCGCGCGCGGCGCCGCGAGCACGCCCTTGAGGCAAGCCGGTCACGCGCGAGCGCGCGGTGTCACCGGCCGGCGAGCGTTCGGGCGGCGCCTCGGACGGCGGGAGGCGGCGGAGCATCGCGAGCGAGAGCCCTTCGCGCGCGAGGAAGAGCAGCCCGAGACCGGCGCCGACCGAGGCCTCGATCGCCTGCAGCCCCAGGCCGAACGCGAACCCGTGCGGGTAGTCGATCCCGTACGAGAGGAGCGGCAGCGCGACGGCGGCCTGGACGAGTCCGACGTTCCCGGGCCAGAGCGGGAAGATCGTCGCGACGTTCATCAGCACGAGGACGAGGCCGGCCGCGTGGAGCGGCTCGTCGATCCGGAACGCCCGCATGGCCGCGTACACGGCGAGCAGCTGCAGGCCCCAGCCGACGCACTGGAGCGCGATCGCCGTCGCCGCCGCGAACGGCTCCCGCATGACGGCGAGGCCGTTCCGCGCCATCGTCAACCAGCGGCGGACGACGCCGAGGCCTTCGCGCAGCCCGAGCTGGTGCGGGCGCGCGCCGGCGAAGGCGAACACCACCAGGACGACGGCGGTCGCCGCGAGCAGCGCGATGCTCGTGAGCGCCCAGGGCGGGATCCGCGCGGCGACGAGGACGTACGGGACGAGAAGGAGCACGGCGACGAGGTCGAAGACGCGGTGCGCGAACACCGTCCCCATCAGCGTCGGCCACGAGCCGCCACGGCGCGGGAGGCGGCGGGCGACGACCGCGACGCGTGCAACCTCGCCGATCCGTCCGGGCAGGACCGCGTTCGCGAGCAGGCCGACGGAGAAGGCGGAGAAGACGTACCGGTACCGCGGCCGCGGCGGCGGCATCGACTGCTCGATCACGGTCCGCCACGCGAGGGAGCGGGCGATCACCGAGACGACGTTGAGCGCGAGCGCCGCGCCGACCCACGTCCACGAGACGGCCCGGAAGACCGCCGCCACGGCGTCGATGCTCGGGCCCCGCCACCAGAGCAGGACGGCCGCGAGAGCGATCGCGGCGATCGGAAGCGCGACCGGGATCCAGCGCCCGCGGCGGAGCGCCCGCATCAGGCGGCCGCTGCCAGCGGCCGCCCGTGCGGCTCGCCGACCTCCCCGTAGATCTCCGCCAGCCGCTTGGCGATCGTGTCCCAGCCGTACCGCGCGCACGCAAGCTCCCGCGCCGCCGCGCCCAGCGCCGCCCGTCGCGGCTCGTCCTCGAGCAGGCCGACGAGCTCGCGCGCCAGCGCCTCGGGATCCGCCGGAGGGACGCCGACACCCGCGTCCTCGGTCATCACGTCGACGTACCCGGGGATCGCGGAGGCGACGACCGGCGTGGCGCACGCGAACGCGCGCGTGAGAACCATCCCGAAGCTCTCGCCCCCGAGCGAGGGCGCCGCGAGCGCCTTGGCCGCCAGGAGCTCGGCCGTGAGCGCCTCCTGGCTGAGGAAGCCGAGGACGTCGACCCCGTCGTCCGGCACCTGAAGGCGGGCGACCAGCAGGCGCACCGCGAGCGGGTCGGCTCCGACGATCCGGAGCCGTGCGCCCGTCCGCCGCCGCACCTCCGGCCACGCGCGCAGCAGCACCTGCAGCCCCTTGCGGCGCTCCTGCCGCCCCACGAAGACGACGCGGTGCTCCCGCCCGTGCGGGTCGGCCTGGGGAGGGATCAGCACGCCGTTCGGGATGATCTCGTACTCGCCGGGGTAGTAGCGCGCGACCGAGGCGCGCGCCTGGTCGGAGACCGCGATGCGGTGGTCGATCCGGTCGACGAGGAACGGCCACACCGGCCGGCCCAGCCGGTGCCAGGCGAGCGTGCCGGCCGCATGGAACGTCGCCACGATCGGCGTGCGCGCCACTGCCAGGCAGGTGATCCCGATTACCGGCGTCAGCGGCTCGTGGAGGTGGAGGACGTCGAAGCGCTCCTCGCGCAGGACCTTGCGGATCCGGAAGAACGTCGACGGGCTGAGCACGACGTTCGGCAGCGAGCCGTTGGCGGGGATGATCACCGACCGGCCGACCGGGATGACGTCCCGCGGAAGCCCGCCGTGCCGGCCGGTCCGCGGGTGAAGGACACGCGTGAGGCTCCCCGGCGGGTCGTTCCCGGCCAGGATGCGGACGTCGAGACCGAGCCGCCGCAGCGCCTCCGCTTGAAGCTCGGCGTGCTCGACGACGGCGCCCCAGAACGACCACGAGTAGGGAACGACGATGCCGACCTTCATCGCGCGCCAGGATAGTTCCCGGTCGGTCGGCCGGTGCACGGCCGCCCCTGCCGCCGTACAGTACGCGCGCCCCCGCGCTGTGGCAGGTCGGCGGGCGGCGGAGAGAGGCGTCGAACCGGGAGAGAAACGATCCGAGCGCGCTGGGCGGAGGCGGGCGGTCCTCGGTCGAGGTGGCGGCAGTGGTGGGCGCGTGTCCGCGGCGTCGGCGCCGCGCGCGAGGAGCCTCCGCGTGCCGAGGAGCTCGAGCGCACCTACTGGCGGACGGCCGACGAGGTCGGCGACGCGCTCCCGCAGGCGAGCGAGTCGAAGACGAACCGCCGGCAGCGGTAGCGTAGGCGCGGGTGCGCTTCGACGACGGCCTCGCAGAGCTCCACACACACCTCGGCGGCGCGGTCGCCGCCGACATCCTCTGGAGCCTCGCGCACGAGCAGGGCATTGCCTTGCCGGTCAAGGACTACTGGGAGTTCGAGGGGCTGGTCACTGTCTCCGACCCGCGCGGGGTGGCCGACCTCGACGCCCTCGACGCGATCTACCACTGGACGGAGCTGATCCAGTCGAGCCCGCTCGCGGTCGAGCGCTCGGTGCACGCGGCGATCGGGGGCGCGTACCGCTCCCAGGGCATCACCACGCTCGAGGTGCGCTTCAACCCGATGAAGCGGAATCGCGGCGGCGAGCGCGACCTCGACCACATCATCCTGGCGGCGATCCGCGGGCTCGACCGCGCCAGCCTCGAGTACCCGCAGGTGCGCGCGGGACTGATCCTGATGATGGACCGGACATTCGACGCCGAGCTCAACATGATCATCGTCCGCAAGGCGGTGCGCTGGGCGCCACGCGGGATCGTCGGCGTCGACGTCGCGGGCCCGCGTCCGGGCGGGCGACGCTACGACTACCGCCAGCTCGCGCCCCACGTCGAAACGGCGCGCGACGCGGGGCTCGGCGTAACCGTGCACGTAGGCGAGGAGGGCGGCGACGTGGGGCGCGAGGAGACGGCGGAGGTCGTCGAGGCGCTGCGCCCGGACCGGATCGGGCATGGCATCCTCGCCGCGCGCGACGGCCGGCTGATGGAGTCGCTGCGCGACTCGGGAACCGTGCTCGAGCTGTGTCCGACCTCCAACCTGCTGACGCGCGCGCTGTCGGGCGAGGACGAGCTCCGCGACACCGTGCGCGCGTTCGCCGACCACGGCGTGTCGTTCACGATCGCGACCGACGGCCCGGAGATGATGCGGACGCACCTGCGCGACGAGTTCGCCCTCCTCGTGCGCATCGAAGCGCTGGACGAGGACGAGGCACGGGAGGCGAACCGGCGGGGCCACCACGCGTCCTTCGTCCGGCGCCAGCCCGTCCTGCGCGCGGCGTAGGCGAGCGGTTACTCCCTTCGGCCAATGGTGGCTGCCGCGGGCCGCTGGTAGCGTCGCCGCCATGGCTGCGACAGTGACTACCGAGAGCCCGGCGATCACCGACCGGCAGCGCGAAGTGGTGGAGCTCATCGCCAAGGGGTACTCGAACGACGAGATCGGCAGCAGGCTCGGCATCTCGTCGCGGACGGCGAAGGCGCACTCGGATGCGTTGCGGCACAAGCTGGGCGTCTCACGGCGCCGCTACATCCCGGCGGCCTACCGTGCTCGTACTGGGAGGGATCCCCTCTCGCAAGGCCTCGAGCCCTGACGGGCTCGGGGGACTGACGGACGTGCCCGCGGCGCTGCGGCGGCGCGGGCACGGTTTTCCGGGCCACTACTGATATGGAGTAGGGGCTTGTCAAGTCGCAGGCGAAGAAGGCTCGCGTTTGCGGGCCTTCTTCGTTCGGCGGGGAGAGCGCGTCGGCTGGTGTCGACGTGTCGGTCAGACTGATATGCGCGGGTCGGGACCGCATG
>JACVRR010000050.1 GCA_014534345.1 Thermoleophilia bacterium
AGGCGCTCGCCGGGCGGGCGGCCCGGCGGGCCGAGCTCGCCGAGGCGATCCACGCGCTCGGCGCGCCGGCCGTCGTCGTCACCGGCGGGCACGGCGCCGAGGCCGTCGACCACCTCTTCGACGGGCGCGAGCACGTCGAGATCCCGGTCGAGCGCCACGAGACCGGGGCGACGCACGGCGCCGGCTGCACGCACTCGGCCACGCACCCCCCGCACCAGGCGCGCGCCCACGACCTCGCCCACCCCGCGCCGGGGGCGGCGCGCGTGGCGGGCGAGGCGGTGCGGAACGGGCTGGCCGACCTCGGCGGCGGGGAGGGTCCCGTGGACGTGTTCGCGCTGCGGAGCGCGGTGCGGTGATCGCGCCCGGCGAGAGCCTGCGGGCACTGCGCGAGGCGCGGCCGCTCGTCCACCAGATCACCAACTACGTGGTCATGAACGAGACCGCGAACGCCACGCTCGCGCTCGGCGCCCTGCCAGTGATGGCGCACGCGCCGGAGGAGGTCGAGGAGATGGTCGGCCTGGCGGGCGCGCTCGTGCTCAACATCGGCACCCTCTCCGAGCACTGGGTGGACGCGATGCTGGCCGCCGGGCGGCGTGCGTCCGCGAACGGGACGCCGATCGTGCTCGATCCGGTCGGCGCCGGCGCGACGCGCTACCGCACCGAGACGTCGCGCCGCCTGCTCGGCGAGCTCGAGGTGACCGCGCTGCGCGGCAACGCCGGCGAGATCGCGACGCTCGTCGGCGTCGAGGCCGAGGTGCGCGGCGTCGAGTCGATCGGCGGCGCCGGGGATCCCGCGGAGCTGGCGCGTGCCGCGGCGCGCTCCTTCGGGCTGGTGGCGTCGGTGACCGGCCCTGTCGACTTCGTCTCGGACGGCGAGCGCGTCCTTTCGGTCGCGAACGGGCACGAGCTGCTGGCTGCGGTCAGCGGGACGGGCTGCATGTCCACCGCGATCACCGGCTGCTTCCTGGCGGGCAAGCGGGAGGCGCCGCTCCAGGCGGCCGCCGAGGCGCTGGCGGCGTTCGGCGTCGCGGCTGAGGACGCGGCCGCCGGCGCGGGCGGCCCGGGCACCTTCCACGCGCGCCTGTACGACGCGCTCGCCGCGCTCGAGCCGGACGCGCTGGCCGAGCAAGCGCGGATCGAGCCGTCGTGAGGCTGCACGCGCTCGTCTCCGACCTCGAGACGGCGCGGCGAGCGCTCGCCGGCGGCGCCACCGTGCTGCAGCTCCGGCTGAAAGACGCGCCGACCGACGAGGCGGTCGCGCGCGGGAGGCCGTTCGCGGAGCTCGCCCGCGAGGCGGGCGCCGACTTCGTCGTCAACGACGACGTGGAGGCGGCGCGGCGGCTGGGCGCCGACTACGTCCACCTCGGGCGGGCCGATCTCGCCCGCCTCGGCGGCCGGGTCGACTACCCGTGCGGGCTGTCCGCGGCGAGCGCCGACGAGGCCGTCGCCTGCGAGCGCGCGGGTGCCGCGTATCTCGGCGCCGGGCCAGTCTGGGCGACGCCGACGAAGACGGACGCCGACCCGGCGATCGGCCTCGACGGCCTGGCGGAGATCTGCCGCGCGGTCTCGATCCCGGTCGTCGCCATCGGCGGCGTGGACGCGTCGAACGCCGCCGAGTGCGTCCGGGCAGGCGCGAGCGGCGTCGCGGTTGTCCGCGCGGCCGCGGACGCGGCGGCGGTCTCGGTGGCGGTCGATGCGGCTCTGGCAGCTCGGTGAGCTCGGGCTGCTCGACGAGCTCGCGGCCCGCGGGCTCGCCGAGCGGATCGAGGACGACGCCGCAGCCTTCACCGGAGGCCTGGTCGTCACCCAGGACGCGCTGGTCGAGGGCGTCCACTTCCGGCTCGACTGGCTCTCGTGGCGAGAGCTCGGCTTCCGCGCGGCGGCCGTCAACGTCAGCGACCTCGCCGCCTCCGGCGCCGAGCCCGAGGCGCTGATCGTCTCGCTGGGGGCGCCGGCCGAGGTCGCGGTCGCGGACGTGCTCGCGCTCTACGAGGGGATCGCCGAGGCGGGGGTTCCCGTGCGCGGCGGCGACACCACGCGCGCCGAGCGCCTCTACCTCAGCGTGACCGCGCTCGGCCGCTCCGATCGCGTTCCCGGACGCGGCGGTGCCCGGCCGGGCGATCTCCTGGTCGTAACCGGGCCGCTGGGTGCGTCGGGCGCCGCCTTCCGCGAAGGACGGTACGTGCGCCCGCCGCTCCGCGTCGCCGAGGGCCGCCGGCTGGCCGCGGTGGCGTCCGCCATGCTCGACCTCTCTGACGGCCTCGCGCGCGACGCGGGCCACGTCGCACGCCGGTCGGGCGTCCTCTGTGCGATCGAGCTCGACCGCGTGCCGCTCGCGCCCGGGGCGACCGTCGAGGACCTGGCGTTCGGCGAGGACTACGAGCTGCTGGCGGCGACCCCCGAACCGCTCGACTTCGCAGTGGTCGGCCGTTGTGACGCTGGACCGGCCGCGGTTACGGGCTTGCCGTCCGGCGGGTGGGAGCACTTCGACCCGCCGCACTGACTTGACAGCCGCCTGGAATGCGCGTATGCCATCCGTATCGGCGGGGGATCCATGATGCGACGCGTGCGTTCGCGTGTCCTCCCGGGCCGCCGCGCGGTTCGGTGCACTCCCGTCGCGCTCGCCGCAGGCACCGCGTTCGCCGTCCTCTCCGTTCCGAGCCCGGGCGCGGTGAGCCCGCCCACGGGGACTCTCCGGATCGTCGGCACGTTCGCGTTCCGGAGCGCCGATCCGGCGGCGGACTCCAACCCGTTTACCGCGATGCTCCATCACACCACGTGCGCGAAGCTCTTCACGTACCCGGAGCGCGGCGGCCGCGCCGGCACGCGACTGGTTCCCGAGGTGGCGAGAGCATTGCCGCGTCGCTCCCGGGACGGGAGGACGTACACGTTCACGCTGAGTCGGGACTTCCGCTTCCACACCGGAGAACGCGTCACGGCGGCCCACTTCGCGTACGCGATCAACCGGATCTTGCGGCTCTCGCCCGCGTCGCCTGCGCTGCCGTACGTCGAAGACGTCGTGGGCGCGCGCGCCGTCGTCGAGGGGCGCAGACCGACGGCCGTCGGCGTGCGGGCGCGGGGAAACGTGCTCTCGATCCGCCTCGCCCGTCGCCTGCCGGACTTCCCCGCGCGGCTGGCCGCGCACTACTTCTGCGCGGTCCCGCTCGGCTTCCCGGCGGCGCCCGGCGCCGTGCCCGCCTCGGCGGGCCCGTACTACATCGCGGAGTGGCAGCCGGCGGCGCGCGTCGTCCTCAGGCGCAACCCGTTCTACCGCGGGAGCCGACTGCGTCGGGCGACGCAGATCGCCTACGCCCTCGGCGTCTCGCTGGATGCAGTCGCGCTGCAGGTCGAGCGGGGAGAGGCGGACGTCGGCTTCCCGGCGCCAGCGTCCCATCCGGAGATCGTGCGGAGGTACGGCGTCAACAGGGAGCGGTTCTTTGCGGCGCCGTCGCTGCGCACGGCGACGCTCGCGCTGAACACCGCCCGGCCGCTGTTCCGGAACAACGCGCGCCTGCGGCGGGCGGTGAACTTCGCGGTCGACCGCCCGGCCCTGGCACGGCTGTTCGGCGGGATCGCGCGGGGGACGACCGACCAGTACCTGTCGCACGCGATGCCGGGCTTCCGCGACGCGCGGATCTACCCGCTCCACGGGCCCGACGTCCGCCGCGCCCGTAGGCTCGCCGCCGGACGCACCCGCTCGGGGACGGCGGTCATGTACACGGCGAACCCGACCGACACGGCCCGGTCGCGCGCGCAGATCGTGCAGCGCGACCTCGCGCGGATCGGGATCGAGGTCGAGGTCCGGATAGGGTCGTTCGTCCCGCCGGCCAGCTTCTTCACGCCGGAGGCGCCGTACGACATCTGGGACGCCCCGATCACCGGCGGGGAGTACCCCGACCCCTTCGTGACGCTGAACCGACAGTTCAGCGGCAGCAGTCTGCGCAGCAGGGCGAACGCGAACTTCTCCTTCATGAACGTTCCGCGGTACAACCGCGCGCTGGCGCGGGCCGCACGGCTGAGCGGCGCGGCACGCCTCAGGGCGTATGCCAGGCTGGACGCCCAACTGGCACGCGAGGCGGCGCCCCTGGTGGCGTACACGACCGCGAACAACGTCGCGTTCGTCGCGCGGACGATCGGCTGCGTGACGATGACGCCCGTCTACGGGGTCAGCCTCGGCTCGGTCTGCCGCAGGCGCCGCTGATCAGCGACGGGGCGGCGCGACAACTGCCCAGACGAAGCCGTCGCCGGCGGCGAGCGCGGCGACGTTCGGCCCCACGGGGATCGTGTCGGTGACCTCCCTCCGCTTCGGATCGATCCTCGACACCGACCCGTCGCGGTAGTTCGCGACCCACACTGCGCCTTCGCCGACCGCGATGTCGACCGGCGCGTCACCGACCTGGATCCTGTCGTCCAGCAGGTTGGTGGCGGGGTCGATCCACCAGACCCGGTCGTCGGCCTCCGACGCGACCCATACCCCGCTGGGCGCAACGGCGATCGCCCCGGGTGCCGCAACGCTGATGGGATGG
This sequence comes from Thermoleophilia bacterium, assembly GCA_014534345.1. Taxonomy (GTDB): domain Bacteria; phylum Actinomycetota; class Thermoleophilia; order Gaiellales; family Gaiellaceae; genus JACVRR01. Next base: position 4,527 of record JACVRR010000050.1, read on the forward strand.
ACCGCGCGGCTCGTGAGCGATACGCGCACGACCTCGTTGGTCAGCGTGCTTGCAAGCCAGGCGCTGCCGTGCCCGACGGCGAGGCTCGTCGCCGTCCGGCGTCCGAGTCGCACGACGCCGTCCGGCGCGCGTGTCGCCGGATCGAGGCGGACGAGGTCGAGCCCCTCGGGCGTCGAGCCGGCCAGCCACACCGCCCCTCCCGCAACGGCGACGGCTCCGACCGAGTAGCTGCCGTCGCCCGCCGGGACCTGAAACGCCTCTCCCGCCTCGCCGGAGGCGGCGATCTTCGACAGCCCGCCGGTCTGGTGCGCGGCCCACACCCCCCGCGCGTCCGCGGCCAGGTCGAACACCTCGCCGTCGACCCCTACCGGCGTGGCCGCCTTCGTCCGTCCGTCGATCCGCGACACCGTGTGCCCACGGTTCGCGACCCAGGCTGCGCCCGCGCCGAACGTGACGGCACCCGTCGCGAGCGTCGGGCCGACGAAGCGCTGCGGTCCGACGGGAACCGTGTCGACGACCGCGCCTTCGCCGACGGAGATGAGTGCGACGGTGTTCGGGTCGGCGCGAAGACCGGCCCCGTTGCGGGACAGCACGGCCGTGGCGACGCCGGCGAGCACCAGCGCCGCCGCGGCGAGCGGCACGACGATGCGCCGGCGCCGGGGTCGCGGGCGCGCGACGACTCGCGCGGCGGCGTCCGCCAGCTCGGCCTCCCGGCCGGCGAGAGGCGGTACCGAGGCGGCCTCCACCGTTCGCAGCGGCGGGAAGTCGCTCGGCAGCTCGGGATGCTCGACCTGGTGCAGGCGCACCGGCCGGTCGAAGTCCTTCAGCCGTTGCTCGCCGAGGTCGCGCGTCGGGAGGCTCACCTCCTCCTCGTCCTCGAGGAGCGCCTTCGTCGTCTGCGAGAGGACGATCTGATCGCCGTGCGCGGCGGCGCAGATGCGCGCGGCACGATGGACGGCCAGGCCGAGGTAGCCCTGGTCCCGGATCGCCGCCTGCCCGGTGTGGATTCCCATCCGGGCTCGCGGCCTGATCCCGTCCGGCCAGCCGTGCGCGCCGAGCGCACGCTGGCCGTCGACGGCGGCCAGGACGGCGTCCGTGGCGCGCGCGAACGCGACGAAGAACGAGTCGCCCTGGGTGTCGATCTCCCGGCCGCCGTGCGCGTCGAAGGCCGACCGCAGCAGCCGCTGGTGCTCGGCCAGGGTGTCGCCGTAGCGCGCGCCGAGCCGCCGGACGAGCTGGGTCGACCCTTCGATGTCCGTGAAGAGGAACGTGACCGTTCCGGTCGGGAGATCGGGCGTCGCCGAGCGGCTCACGTACGGCCCCGGGCGATTCTACGGCGCGCGCCACCGGGGTCGGTCGAGACCTCCCTTCGCCGACACCTACGGCGGCAGCTCCGGACCCGACTCGCCTGCGCGGCGACGCGAGCCGCGGAGCAAGCTCGCCGCGATCTCAGGCAATCGGCGCCGAGCCGCCACGTTCGGTCCCAGCTCGCGCGGTACGTCGACAGCGCGGCGCGGGCGGAACCCCCGAATCGCGACCCAGACGAGGAGTACGAAAGTGCGCTGCACACGGTCCTCGACCGGTTCGGGCCGGAAGAGCACGTCCGCATGCGCATCGCCGCGCCTACAGGCGACCACTGAGCGCGGCGAGCCGGAGCGCGGGCACCTTCCAGATCGCCTCGACCATGATCGCGCGGCTCATCTTCGACCCACCCTCCTTGCGGTCGACGAAGGTGATCGGGATCTCGACCACGCGGAAACCGGCGCGCAGCGTCCGGTAGGTGGTCTCGATCTGGAACGCGTACCCCCTCGACGCGATCCGGTCGAGGTCGATCGTCTCGAGGACGCGCCGTCGGAAGCACTTGAAGCCACCGGTCGCGTCGCGCACCGGCCAGCCGAGGAGCACGCGCGCGTAGACCGAGGCGCCGCGGGAGATCAGCCGCCGGCCCACGCCCCAGGTCGGGATGCTCCCTCCCTCGACGTAGCGCGACCCGACCACGAGGTCGGCGCGCTCCGCGGCCGCGAGCAGCCGCGGCACGTCCGCCGGGTCGTGCGAGAAGTCACAGTCCATCTCCAGCACCAGCTGCGCGCCGGCGTCGAGCGCCCGCCGGAAGCCGGCGAGGTACGCGGGGCCGAGGCCCTCCTTGCGCTCGCGGTGGAGCACCTCGACGAACGGCAGCTCGGCGGCCAGGCGCTCGGCCAGCGCGCCGGTGCCGTCGGGCGACGCGTCGTCGATGACGAGCACCCGGTCGTCGGGCCCGAGGACGTCCGCGAGCGCGCGCAGCATGGGTTCGACGTTCCCGCGCTCGTTGTAGGTCGGCAGGCACACGCAGGCGCGCACAGGCGGCAGTGTGACGGGAGAACCCGGCGTACGCTTCTGCGGTGGCCCTGCCGACGAACGACGAGATCGCGGCCCAGTTCGAGCTGCTCGCCGATCTGCTCGAGCTGGAGGCGGCGGAGCCGTTCCGCGTGGTCGCCTACCGGCGCGCCGCGCAGCGGATGCGCGAGAGCGCCGCGTCCGTCGCGCAGCTGGCGCTCGACGGGCGCGCGAAGGAGCTGGCCGGGATCGGCAGCACGATCGAGGGCAAGATCGTGCAGATCGTCGAGGACGGCCAGATCGCGGCGCTGGCCGACCGGCGGGCGCGGATCCCCGAGGACGTCGTCCGCTTCATGCGGCTCCCCGGCCTGGGACCGAAGACGGCCGCGCGGATCTGGCGCGAGCTCGGCGTGAGCACGCTCGAGGAGCTGGGGGCGGCGGCCGCGGCGCAGCGGCTCCGCGGGCTGCGCGGCCTCGGCGCGAAGACCGAGGAGCGCGTGCTGCAGGCGCTGACCACCGCGCGCGAGCGCCCGCCGGCCGACGTGCGGACGCTGCTCGGCCGCGCGCTCGGCCCGCTGCTCGCGGTCGTGTCCGTCCTGCGCGAGCACCCGGCCGCCGACCTGGTCTCCGAGGCGGGCAGCGTCCGCCGCCGGCGCGAGACGGTTCGCGACCTCGACGTGATCGCCACCGCGTCCGACCCGCCCGCGCTCACGCGCTACTTCACCCGGCTCGCCTGGGTCGTCGAGGTGGTCGCGCACGGGGACACCAAGGCGACCGTCGTCTCCAACGAGGGGCTGCGCTTCGACCTGCGCGTCGTGCCGCCCGAGTCGTTCGGCAACCTGCTCCAGCACTTCACCGGGTCGAAGCAGCACAACGTCGCCCTCCGCGAGGATGCCGTCCGCCGCGGCCTGTCCGTCTCGGAGTACGGCGTCGAGGACGTCGAGAGCGGCGACGTCCTCCGCAGCCGGGACGAGGAGGCCGTGTACGAGCGGCTCGGCTACCAGTGGATCCCTCCCGAGCTGCGCGAGAACGCGGGCGAGCTCGAGGCGGCGCGGCGCGGCGAGCTGCCGAAGCTGGTCGAGCTGGGGGACCTGCGCGGCGACCTGCACGCCCACTCGACCTGGTCGGCGGACGGGCACCACACGATCGAGCAGCTGGCGGTCCTCTGCCGCGAGCGCGGCTACGAGTACGTCGCGATCACCGACCACTCGCACTACCTGCGCGAGGGGCGGCTGGAGACGCAGTGGGCGGAGATCGAGGCGCTCAACGCGCGGCTCGCGCCGTTCCGCCTGCTGCGCGGTGTCGAGGTCAACATCCGCGCGGACGGGACACTCGACCTCGCCGACGAGTGGCTGGCGCAGTGTGAGTGGGTCGTCGCGTCGCTGCACTCGGCGTTCGACCGCGCGCCGACCGAGCGGATGGTCGCGGCGATGGAGAACCCGCACGTCGACTGCATCGGCCACCCGAGCGCGCGCAAGCTGAATCGCCGGCCGGGGGCCGAGCTCGACCTCGAGCGGGTCATCGCCACGGCGGTCGAGACGGGGACGTGCCTGGAGATCAACTCGCAGGCCGACCGGCTCGACCTCCGCGACACGCACGCGCGCGCGGCCGGCGAGGCGGGGGTGGCGATCGTCGTCTCCAGCGACGCGCACCGGCCGCGCGAGCTTCCGAGCGTCGAGCTGGGGATCGCGCAGGCGCGCCGGGCGTGGCTGACGCGCGAGCACGTGCTCAACACCCGCCCGTGGGCGGAGATCGCGCCTCCGCCGGCGCTGAGCCGCGCTAGGCGCCGTTCGCGAGCGCCGCGCTGACGGCGTTCGGGCCGTCGTACTCGCGGTCGGGAATCGACTCGAGCGCCTGCAGCAACGCGCCCTCCGCGCCCTGTCCGCGCGCGTGCTCGACGACCTGCTGCTTCGACGCCGGGTAGTCGATGCCGCCGAGGTACTTCTGGGCCTCGATCGGGGTCGGATTCGCCATGGCGCCGGGGTTTCCGGTCGGCAGCGAGCGGAACAGCGCGGCGAGCGCGGCGTCGTGCAGTGCCACGCGGTAACGCCAGAAGGCGCGTCCTGTCGCCAGCAGCCGCGCGCGCAGCGGCCCCGCCAGCTCGGCGAGCGTTCCCCAGCGCGCCGCCTCGATCTCCGCGAGGTCGCGCGGCACGGGCTCCTCGTCCTCGGTCGTGGCGTGGAAGACGTGCGTTCGCCAGGGGACCTCGAACGGCCGGTACAGGAAGCGGCACTCCGCGAGCACCAGGTAGCGCCGGACGTCGACGCGCAAGCCCGTCTCCTCGAGCGCCTCGCGCTCCATCGCGGCGACCGGGTCCTCCCCCGGCTTGATCCCGCCCCCGGGTGGGCGCCAGACGCCCTCCTCGAACGGCGGCTTGCGGATCAGCGCGATCCGCTCGCCGTTCGTGATGAAGAGCGTGACGTCGTGCATCCGCGCCGGGTTGTACGTCACGAGCGCGTGCTCGGCCTCGCTGATCTCGCCCTCCCAGGTGAGTCGGTCGGGCTCGCCGAACCGCGCGCGCAGCGGCGCCAGCACGCGTTCGTCGACGTGCACCGCGGCCTACAGCTGCCGCAGCAGGTCGAGCAGCTGCGGCGGCCCCTCGACGACGACGTCGGCCTCGGCGGCGAGGCCCGACGGGCTCTCGGGCGACACGACCGCGATCTTGACGCCGAGCTCGAGATCGTCCATCGCGCGGAACCCGTCCAGGTCGGTCAGGTCGTCGCCGGCAAAGAGCGCCCGGTGGATGCCGCGAGAGGTGAGCAGGTGGACCACGGCCGTGCCCTTGTGCGCGTCGATCGGCGGCCGCAGCTCGAGCACCTTGCGGCCCCACTTGGGGACGAGGCCCTCCTCGGCGGCGCGGGTCGCCACCGCGGTGAGCGCATCGACCGCCGCACCCTCGTCCGGCGCCGTCCGGTAGTGAAAGGCGACCGTGAAGCGCTTGCGCTCGGCCGGCAGCGGCGCCTCGCGGACGAAGCGGTCGAGCAGGTCGCCCCAGTCCCCGGCCTCCGGCCGCAGCTCGAGGCCGTGCTCGCCGATGTACTCGAGCGCCTCGACGCCGACGATCGCCCGCGCCTGCTCCTGCGGACGTCCCGTCAGGCAGCCCACCAGCGCGTAGCGGCCGGTCAGCCGGACGAGCTCCGCGCGCGTCTCGTCCGGTACCCGCGACTGCGTCGGGTCGGCGACGATCGGCGCGAGCGTGCCGTCGATGTCGAGCAGGATCGCCGCGCGCGCGGGATCGCGCGCGAGCTCGGCCAGCGGCGGCGGCAGCTCCACGTCGCCGTACGATACGACGCCTTGGCGCGCCTGCTCTCGATCGGCGTCGTCGCGGGCTTCTTCAGCGCGCTCTTCGGCGTCGGCGGCGGGATCGTGATCGTGCCGCTGCTGATCGTCGCCGCCCGCTACGAGGCGCGTCCGGCGATGGCCACCTCGCTGACGGCAATCGGGGTGACGGCCCTCGCCGGCACGGCGGTGTACGCGCTGCTCGGGCACGTCGACCCCGGCTACGCCGCGCTCGTGGGTCTACCCGCCGCGGCGGGGGCGGTCTTGGGCGCCACGCTGCAGCAGCGCTTCGCGGGGCGCGCATTGAGCCTCGGCTTCGCCGCCTTCCTGGCTGTCGTCGGCACGCTGCTGTTCGTTTCGTGACGACGCTCCTCGTCGCGGTGGCGCTCGGCTTCGCCGCGGGCGTGCTCGCCGGGATGTTCGGGGTCGGCGGCGGCATCCTGTTCGTGCCGACGCTGGTCGCGCTCGGGCTGACCCAGATCGAGGCGGAGGCGACCTCGCTGCTCGCCATCCTGCCTACGGTCGCCGCCGGAACGTGGCGGCAGTCGCGCTACGGCCACATCCGCTGGCGGGCGGCGCTGCTGATCGGGCTCGCCTCGATCCCCGCCGCGGGCCTCGGCGCCTGGGTCGCCGTCGAGCTCGGGAACGAGCTTTTGCGCCGGCTGTTCGGCCTCCTCGTCCTCGCCGTCGCCGCCCAGATGGCCTGGCGAGCCCGATGAGCGCAGGCGGCCCCGGGTGCACCTTCGCCCGGGCGCCGCTCCTCGGCGCCTGTGGGGCCCTGCGATCGCTCGTGCGCCTCCGGCAGCCGCGCTTCCTCGGGACCCGACCCGGTGTCGGACACCGTCACGGAGGTGTGGCGGAAGTGTGACGGAGGTCCACGGATCGATCCACGGGGGTTGGAGCCGCGCCGCTTCTCACCCGCGACCGCACCTGGCTCGAACGGACATGTCCCGGTGTCAGACACCGGGACACGGCTCGGTGGGACACGTCCACCGCGGCCACGCGCGCGAGCCGTCCGCCCGCGCCTCGCGGGGCGCGCTCGGCGGGCGAGCTCGGGCGGCGAGACGGGTCCCGCGGGCGGAGGCGCGTTCCGGGCCCACAAGCCGTCGGACAGCCCGACTCCTCGGAGGCGAGCGGAAGTGAGGAGACGGGTCTCCGCCACTATCCTGTGCGCGTGGCCTCGGCCGAGGAGATCTGGCTCCCGCTCGTCGACGAGCCGATCGGCAGCATCGTCCAGCAGATCGAGCGCGACGACCCCGGCCTCGCTGCGCTCGTGCACTCGCCGCAGCGGCTGCTCGCCTTCCGCACGTTCGCGTACATCCGCGTGGGCCTGGTGCTGGGACAGCTGCTCGTCGAGGACGACCTGGAGCCGTACGACGGGAGCGAGACCTGGGTCGACCGGCTGCTGCGCGATCCGCGCCACCGCGAGCGGATCCGGCGCGAGGTGCGGACGGTCGCGGAGGAGATCGCCGCCGACCCGCGCTACGCGGCCGACGAGGCGCTCGGGCCCGACGCCGAGGCGCGCGACCGGTTCCGCGAGTTCGCACGCAAGCAGCTCGAGTCGCGCTGACCGATGCTCACGGCGCACGGCGCCGCGACACGGCGAGATCAGCGAACGCGCACGGCGTCGCCGGCGCTCGCGAGGACGAAGGCCGCCCCCGCGAGCAGGACGATCGCCCCGCCCGGCGGCAGGTCGGCGTAGTAAGCGACCGTCAGCCCGCCGAAGACGCTGAGTAGCCCGATCCCCACCCCGAGCAGCAGCGTGGAGCGGAGGCTCCATGCGACACGCGCGGCCGCCATCACGGGCAGCGCCATCAGCGCCGCGACCAGCAGGATCCCGACCACTCGCATCGACAGCGCGACCGTCACGGCGGCGAGCGCGGCCACCGCCACGTTCAGCGCGGCGACGGGCACTCCGGCGATGCGCGCGGCCTCCTCGTCGAGCACGACGGCGACCAGCGCCCGGTAGAGCAGCGCGACCGCGACGACGGCGGTCGCGCCCAGCGCGGCGATCAGCGCCAAGTCGGCGCGCGTGACCGTGAGGATCGAGCCGAACAGGAACGCGAACAGGTCGACGTCGAGCGCGCCCGCCGCGGACACCAGCACGACCCCGGCCGCGATGCCCGTGTAGAACACGAAGGCGAGCGCCTGGTCGCCGGCCGTCCGCCGCTCGGCCCGCAGCCACTCGATCGCGACGGCGCCGGCGATCGCGGCGACCAGCGCGGTCGCGACGGGCGAGACCCCGAGCAGGTAGCCGAGCGCCACGCCGGCGAAGGCGACGTGCCCGATCCCGTCGCCGACGAGGCTCATCCCGCGCTGGACGAGGAAGAAGCCGACGCAGGGCGCGAGCACGCCGACGACCGCGCCGGCCGCGAAGGCGAGGCGCATGAACTCCGACTCAAGCATGCGTGTGCGAGGGGTCGTGCCACAGCCCCGGGAGGTCGCGCGGCCGCCCGTCGAAGACGATCCCTCCGCGGACGAGCACCAGGCGCTCGACGAAGCGTTCGACGGCGCCGAACTCGTGCGAGACGTACAGGATCGTGACCCCGAGGTCGGCGTGCAGCCGCTCGAGCATGGCGGCCAGCGCCTCCTGCGCCTCGGCGTCGACGCCGGCGGTCGGCTCGTCCAGCGCGATCAGGGTCGGCTCGGCGGCGAGCGCCTTCGCGATGAAGGCGCGCTGCTGCTGGCCGCCGGACAGGTGCGCGAGCCGCCGGTCGGCGAGGGCCGTGAGGCCGACGCGGTCGATCGCCTCGGCGACGGCCGCCCGGTCGCGGACGCGTAGCCGCCGCACGAGCGGGCCGGCGGGCAACCGCCCGGCGGTGACGACCTCGCGCACCGTCGCGGGGGCATCCACCGTGAGCCGGGCGCGCTGCGGGAGGTACGCGAGCTCGCGGCGGCGCGAGAAACCCGCGGCGGGCTCGCCGAAGAGCCGCGCGCTGCCGCGCGCCGGGCGGGCCAGGCCGAGGACGAGCCGGACGAGCGTCGTCTTCCCGCCGCCGTTGGGCCCCGCGATCGCGACGAACTCGCCTGCCGCGATGCGTAGGTCGACGTCGCGCAGCACGTCCGGGCCGTCGCGGTAGGCGAACGACACGTCCGCGAGCTCGATCGCTAGCGACACCCGAGCGCCTTTCGCAGCGCGCCGAGGTTGGCGCGCATGAGCGAGAAGTAGTTCTCGCCTCGCGCCTGCTCGGCCGGCGTGAGCCCCTCGATCGGGTTGAGCGTCGCCGTGCGCGCGCCCGTCTCGCGCGCAATGGTCTCCGCGATGCGCGGCGAAGCCAGCGTCTCGACGAACACGGTCGTCGCCCGCAGCCGGCGGACCTCGGCGGCGAGCCGCGCGAGCTCGCGCGGCGCCGGCTCCGCCTCGGGCGAGACGCCGGACAGCGCGACCTGCTCGAGGCCGTACCGGTCGGCCAGGTAGCCGAAGGCGGCGTGGCCAGTCACGATGTGCCGCCGCCGGCACGAGCCGAGCCCGAGCGCGAGCTCGCGGTCGAGCCCGCGTAGCCGCTCCTGCAGCCGCTCCGCCCGCGCGGGCGCGCCGAGCACCTCCCCGACCCGCTCGACGATCGCGGCGAAGCGGCGCGGGTCGAGCCCGACGTGCGGGTCGCTCTCGGCGCCGTCCGCGCGCCGCACTGCGACGGCGTCCAGCAGGTCGACCGCCTCGCCCCGAGCGCCGGCGACCGCGCGCTCGACGGCCGGCTGGAAGCCGTCGCCGAGGTAGAGGACGACGTCCGCGCCCCGCAGTCGTTCGACGGTGCGCGCCGACAGCTCGGCGTCGTGCGGCTCCGCGCCGGCGGGCGTGACGTTCTCGACCGCGACGGCGTTCCCGCCCACCTGGGCGGCGGCGAAGGCGAGCGGGTAGAAGGCCGCGACCACCTCCCGCCTGTCGTCACCGGCCGCCTCGCTGCCGCCGCAGCCGGCGAGCACGCCCGCCAGGACGAAAGTGAGAACCATTCTCCTTCGCACGGCGCGACCCTACCACGTGATGAGAATCGTTATCGTCCGCGTCGTGGACGGCTGGGCGGCTCACGCGACCGCGGTCCTACGCGCCGCGGGCTACCGAAGCGGCGGCGCGCGCGCCGCGGTCGTCGACTTCCTGGGCCGGGAGGAGTGCTGCGTCTCGGCGCAGCAAGTGCACGAGGGGATCCGACGGGACGGGCGCGCCGTGGGCGTCGCGAGCGTGTATCGCGTCCTCGACCTGCTGCTCGCGCTCGGGCTCGTCCAGCGCGTCGACGTCGGCGGCGACGTGGCGATGTACGAGGCGGTCCACCCGGACGGCGCCCACCATCACCACCTCGTGTGCGGGGACTGCGGCCGGGTCGAGCGCTTCACCGACGACGGGCTCGAGCGCGCGCTGCACGGCCTGGGTGAGCGTGTGGGCTACGCGGTCGCCGGGCACGACGTCACGCTGCGCGGTGCGTGCGGCGACTGCCGGCCGACGGCCGCGCCGCCGTGACGCCGGGAAATCGCCAGCGGTCGGCGAATCGAGTGCGCATAATGGGTCCGGTCGTGGTTCCGCGCGCCCCGATCGTCGCCGGCATCCTGGGCATCCTCCTCGCCGGCGGCGGCGCCGGGGCCGCGCAGAGCGGCTCCGACACGAGCGCCTCGGCGCGCGCGTATGCCGTCCGGGTGATCGTGCCCGGCGGCGGGAGCGGCACGCGCGAGATCTCGGCGCCGCCCCGCGCCGTCCAGTTCTCGGGCGGGTTCGCCTATCCGGCCGACGGCTCGGCCGTGCGCACGGCCGCGATCACGGTCAACGCGAGCACGGACGAGTCGGGGTCCGCCGCCGACGCGAGCGCGTCCGCCCAGGTCGGCTCGATCTCGCTGTTCGGGGGCGAGGTGACGGCCACCACGGTCGCCGCGCGCGCGTCCGCGTCCGCCCGCTCCGGCAAGGGAACGGGCGAGGTCGGCCGCAGCGCCGTCAGTGGGCTCACCGTGCTCGGCCAGGGGGTCGCGGCCGGCCCCGGGGCGCGCGTGCCGCTCGGGGAATGGGGCTACGCCGTCACTCTCGCCGCGAGAGCCGGCCCGCGCGCGAACGGCTACGCGAGCGCCGTCACCGCGCTGGAGGTGCACCTGACCGCGGACCACGGCGGGCTGCCCGCGGGCAGCACGATCGTCATCGGGCACGCCGAGGCCTCGGCCTCAGCGAAACCCGCGCCGGCCCCCCCCCCCCCCCCCCCCCCCCCCCCCCCCCCCCCCCCCCGGCCCGCCCCCCCCCCCCCCCCCCCCAAAAAAAACAATCCCCCGGCGCGCCCCTTCTATTTTTTTTAATACCACCCCGCGCGGGCCGGCCCGCGGGGGGGGGCGGGCCGGGGGGGGGGGGGGGGGGGGGGGGGGGGGGGCGGCCGGTGGTGGGG
>JACVRR010000156.1 GCA_014534345.1 Thermoleophilia bacterium
GCGGGCGCGGACCAGCCTCGCCGGCTCGACCGCGCTCCCGTCCGCGTCGAGCAGGAGCGCGCCGGGGCCGAGGCCGAGGTCGACCAGGCGCCCCGGCCGCAGCAGGAGACCGCCCGGCCAGCGGCGGAGCGACTCCACCCGCATCCGGACGCCTCCGTCGCTCGCCGCGACCACCCGCCCGCGCAGGGCGAGCGTCGCGGCGCTGCCGAGCGGTGCTGCGAACAGCAGCCTCCGCGCGCGGCGCAGATGCGGGTAGGGGTTGACCGCCGCGCCGCCGCGCGGGTGCACCTCGAAGTGCAGGTGGGGCGCGGTCGCGTCCGCATCGCCGGAGTTGCCCACGAACCCGACGGGCGCTCCCGCCTCGACGCGGTCGCCGCTTCGCAACCCGGCCGCGTACGCGACCCCCGGGACGCAGCCGCCGCGGTTGTCGTTCCGGCCGGTCAGGTCGTTGTTCAGGTGGATGTACAGGTAGTGGGTGCCGCTGTCGCCACGGAGCGTGAGCATGCAGCCGGCGCGCGCCGACCGCGTCCAGAAGGAGACGGTGCCGCCCTCCGCCGCGACCGCGGGAGCGCGGCGCGCCGCCATCAGGTCGTTGCCCTCGTGCCGCCCCCCGCCGCGCGCGTCGCCGTAGTCGTTGCCGTATGTGACGGTGCCGACCACCGGGAAGATGAGTCGGGGGACGCCGCCCGCCGGGGGTGCCGACGCGGCCGCCGCGACGGCGACGGGCAGCGCGACGACACCCGCGAGGAGGAGGATGGGGAGGAGGGCTCGGCGTGTCATCCGGGGCGCACGACGGTCCGGTGTTCGCGCTCGAAGCGCGGCACCCTACCAGACGCCCGGGCCACCGCCGGAACCGGCGGTACGGCCCCGGACGGCCGATAGAGTCCGCGCGCGGATGAAGATCGCAGTGTGCGTCAAGTACGTTCCCGAGGGCGCTGCGAGGCGCATCGACTCCGCGACGAAGAAGCTCGATCGCTCGGGGGAGGGGACGCTGAACCCGTTCGACGCAAACGCGGTCGAGGAGGCGTTGCGCCTGAAGGACGAGCGCGGCGGCGAGGTCGTGGTGGTCTCGCTCGGCCCCGACAAGGCCGCCGACGCGCTGCGCAAGGCGCTGGCGATGGGCGCCGACCGGGCGGTGCTCGTGAGCGACCAGGCGGCGGAGGGGTCGGATCTCGTCGCGACGAGCCTGGTGCTCGCGCGCGTCCTCGAACGCGAGGCGCCCGACCTCGTCGTCTTCGGCCAGCAGGGGTCGGACTCCGACGGCGCCGTCCTGTGGGCCGCGGTGGCCGACCGCCTGCGCCTGCCGGTCGTGTCGCAGGCGGCCGAGCTGACGCTGGGCGACGGGTCGCTGCGCGTCAAGCGGCAGACGGAGTACGGCTACGACGTGCTCGAGGCGCCCTTGCCCGCCGTCGTGGCGGTCAGCGACGCGATCAACCAGCCGCGATACCCGTCGCTCAAGGGGATCATGGGCGCGAAGCGCAAGCCCCAGGAGACGCTCGCGCTCGGCGACGCGGGCGTCGACCGCGAGCGCGCCGGGTGGGAGGGCTCGCGGACGACGGTACTGCGCCTCGAGCCGCCTCCGCCGCGCGGCGAGTCGCGGCGCATCGAGGACGACGGGTCGGGCGCGGCGGCGCAGCAGATCGTCGACTTCCTGGCCGAGAAGCGGCTCCTGTAGCGCCCGATGAGCATCCTCGTCTTCCTCGAGCGCGCTATGCGCCTGGTGTCACCGGAGTCGCAGCCCGTCCCCTCCCACCGCCGACCCGCATGAGCATCCTCGTCTTCCTCGAGCGCGCTACGCGCCTGGCGTCCCCGGAGTCGCCGTCCGTCCCCTCCGACCGCCAGCCCGCATGAGCGTCCTCGTCTTCCTCGAGCATCACGACGACCAGATCACGAAGGGGTCGCTCGCCATCCTGACCAAGGCGGCGACGCTCGGCGACCCGGACGTCGCGGGCGTGCTGGTCGGCTCGGGCGTGACCGCGGCCGCCTCGCAGGCCGGGAAGTTCGGTGCCGTGCGCGTCCATGTCCGCGACGACGACGGCGTGGCCGCCGCGCTCCCGCAGCCGCGCGTCGACGTGCTGGCCGGGCTCGTGCGCGAGCACGGTTACGAGACCGTCCTGTTTGCGGCCTCGGTCCTCGCCGCCGACGTCGCGGCGGGGCTCGCGGCGCGGCTCGACGCCGGGCTGAACTGGGACCTCGTCGACCTCGCCGTCGAGGACGGGGAGCTGGTCGGGCGGCGGCCCGCGCTCGGCGACTCGGTCTACGTCTCGGTCGGCTGGACGGGCACACCGCGGCTGGCGCTGTTCCGTTCGGGGTCGTTCGACCCGAGCGCGACCGCGGGCGGCGAGCCGGAGGTCGTCCCGGTCGACGGCGAGCTCGAGGACTTCTCGCTCGCCGTCACCATGGTCGAGCAGGCGCACGCGGAGAGCGAGGGGCCGTCGATCGAGGACGCGGACGTCGTGGTCGCGGGCGGCCGCGGGCTGGGCGAGCCGGGGAACTTCCGGCTGGTCGAAGAGCTCGCCGACGCCCTCGGCGGCGCCGTCGCGGCCACGCGCGCGGTGGTCGACGCCGGGTGGTACCCCTACTCGGCGCAGGTCGGGCAGACGGGCAAGACGGTGTCGCCGAAGCTGTACGTCGCCGCGGGCATCTCGGGGGCGATCCAGCACAAGGTCGGCATGCAGGGGGCGAACGTGATCGTCGCCGTCAACAAGGACGCGAACGCGCCGATCTTCGAGTACTCCGACCTCGCCGTCGTCGCCGACGTCCACGCCGTCCTGCCGAAGTTGACGCAGCTCGTCCGCGAGCGGAAGGGCGGCTAGCCGTGGGGGCGCGGCCGGCCGACTACCCGCCGCCCTTCGCTCCCGCCGAGGTCGTCGGCCCGCCCACCGACCCCGAGGGCGAGCGGATCGAGGTCGGCGTCCTGATCGTCGGCGCCGGCCCGGCCGGGCTCGCGTGTGCGATCCGTCTGGGGCAGCTGCTCGACGGGGCGCCCGAGGTCGCCGAGCGGCTCGGCGACGTCCCCGTCGCCGTGCTCGAGAAGGGCAAGCAGCCCGGCTCGCACCTCCTCTCGGGGGCGGTCGTCAACCCGCGCTCGCTGCGCCGCCTCTTCCGCGACGGCGTACGGACGGCTGACATGCCGTTCTACGGGCCGGTCGAGCGCGAGGCGGTGCTCTTCCTCGACCGCACCGGGTCGTTCCGCATCCCCGCGCCCCCGACGATGCGCAACCACGGCAACTACGTCGCCTCGCTCTCGCGCCTCGGCCGCTGGCTCGGCGAGCAGGCGGAGGCGCTGGGCGTCGCCATCCTGCCCGAGACCGCCGCGGAGAAGCTCCTGGTCGCCGGCGGCGCGCGGGTCGTCGGCGTCCGGACGGGCGACAAGGGCCGGGGGCGGTACGGGGAGCCGCTCCCGAACTTCGAGCCCGGCGCCGACGTGACCGCGCGGATCACCGTTCTCGCCGAGGGTACGCAGGGGCACCTGACCGGCGCGGCGATCGAGCGCTTCGGGCTGCAGGGCGAGAGCCCGCAGGTGTGGGCGCTCGGCGTCAAGGAGGTGTGGCGCGTGCCGCGTCCGCTCGATCGCGTGATCCACACGATGGGCTGGCCGCTCCGCGGGCGCGCGAAGTATCGCGAGTTCGGCGGCTCGTTCATCTACCCGATGGGCGACGACATGCTCACGATCGGGATGGTCGTCGGACTGGACTACCGCGACCCGTCGCTGTCGGTCCACGACCTGCTGCAGCAGCTGAAGACGCACCGCACGGTGCGCCGGCTGCTCGAGGGCGGCGAGCGGATCGAGTGGGGGGCGAAGACGATTCCCGAGGGCGGCTTCCTGTCGCTGCCCAAGAGGCTCCACGCGCCCGGCCTGCTCCTGTGCGGCGACGGGGCGGGGATGGTGAACGTCCCGGCGCTGAAGGGGATCCACTACGCGATCGAGTCGGGGCGACTGGCGGCCGAGGCGGCGTTCGCGGCGCTGCAGCGCGGTCGGACGCCGTGGACGCCGCGCGCGCTCGCCGCGTACGACGAGGCCGTCCGCGACAGCTTCATCTGGCGCGACCTCGAGCGGGTCCGCAACATGCGGCCGGCGTTCGGCCGCGGCTTCTGGCTCGGGGGCGCGTTCGCGACCGCTGCGACGATGAGCTTCGGGCGCCTGCCGCCCTGGAACGAGCGGCTGGAGCGCGACGGCGAGCACGACTTGCTGCGTGTGCGCCGACCGCGTCCGTACCCGGCGCCGGACGGGAAGCTGACGTTCGACAAGCTGTCGTCGGTGTTCCTCTCGGGGAACAAGACGCGCGACGACGCGCCGAACCACATCCGCGTGCGCCAGCGGGTCCCGGGCGAGCTGGCGCTGCTCTGGGCGCGGATGTGCCCGGCACAGGTCTACGAGCTCGGCGAGCGCCACGGCGACGGCACGGTGACCGTCGAGGTGACGCCGTCGAACTGCGTTCAGTGCGGCGCGATCACCGCCAAGGGCGGCAGGCTGACGCCGCCGGAGGGCGGGTCCGGCCCCGAGTACAAGCTGACGTAGCGTCGCGCGGCGCCGGTCGGCTCGACCGTCGTCGTGGACAGCCGCGACCCGGCGACGACGGCGCGCCGACCGCCTTCCCGGCCCGTGGCGGGACCGCGTTCCCCACCGGTGGGGGACCGCAGTCCCCACCCTAAGGGTGGGGTTGGGTTCCACCCGCCTCCCGGCGTCGACGCTACCGGCGAACCGGTCGCGACCTGCGACCGGAACCGTGGCGATCGTGTGACGATCTCTCCCCATGCTCTCGCTCGACGACGTCCACGCCGCCCGCGAGGCGATCGGCGGCCGCCTGCACCGGACGCCGACGTTCACGTCCACGATGCTCTCCCGGCTGACCGGCGCCGAGGTGTTCCTCAAGGCCGAGCTGTTCCAGCGGACCGGCTCGTTCAAGCCGCGCGGCGTGCTCACCAAGCTCGCGTCGCTGACGCGCGAGGAGAAGCGCGCCGGGGTGATCGCCATCTCGGCCGGCAACCACGCGCAGGCGGTCGGCTGGGCCGCCCGTCAGGAAGGGATCGACGCGCTGGTCGTCATGTGGCGCGGCGCGAGCGAGCAGAAGATCGAGGCAGCGCGCGCGTACGGCGCGACCGTCGACCTGACTGCGGACGGCTCGCCCCAGGCGTTCGAGCGGCTCGAGCAGCTCCTCGCCGAGACGGGCCGCAC
>JACVRR010000149.1 GCA_014534345.1 Thermoleophilia bacterium
CGGGGCCCCCGCCGCGCGCCGGCGCGCGGACGCCGGCCGCCCTCGGGCACGCGACACGGCGACGCGCCCCGACCCGAGACGCTCGACGCACCCTCGCTGCCGAGCTCGGCCGGCTCGGCGGGCTTCGCCGACGGATGAGCGGCGGGCGGCTAGCGCCGCAGCCGCCGCCGCAGCCGTGCGAAGCGGGCCGGCCGCTCGGGCTGGCGCCCGGGCTGGGTCTTCGTGGCGACCGCGAACGCGAGCTCGGTCGCGCCGACGAGCGCGTGCGGGAGCCAGTAGCGCTTCCCCTGCCGTGCCGACCCGAACAGCCACGGCGCCGCCGCCAGCGCGACGCCGCTCGCCGCGTCGAGCGCGAGGTGCGCCTTCATCGGCAGCCAGCGCCGCACGCCGAGCTCGTAGTCGGTCACGGCGCTGTACGCGGTGGCGCCGGCGCCGGCGATCCTCGGCGCCAGGGCCGACGGACCCCCGTCCCGCATCCGGAAGAGCTCGGGCGCCGCGGCGAGCGCCGGCCCGGTGACGTAGTCGGCGACGGCATGGACCTGCGTCGGGATCACTCGCAGCTTCATCGCTCCTCCTCGTCGTCGGTTCGCGGGTCGCGTACCACCGCACGTGGCGACGCAAACGGGGGCGCGACGCTACGAGAACGTCCAGGCGCCGCCGGCCTCGAACTCCTGCAGGATCCGGCGGCTCACGACCATCCGGTGCACCTCGTCCGGCCCGTCGTAGATGCGCGCGCCGCGTGCCTGGAGGAGCATCCCCGCGAGCGGCGTCTCGTCGGTCAGCCCGCGGGCGCCGTGCACCTGCACCGCGCGGTCGATCACCTCGTTCAGCACGCGGGCGGCGTAGAACTTGAGCAGCGAGATCTCGACGCGCGCCTCGTCCCCGGCGTCGATCTTGCGCGCGGCGTCCAGCGTCAGCAGGCGGCACGCCTGGATCTCGGCCGCCGAGTCGGCGATCCAGTTCTGGACGGTCTGCTTGTCGGCCAGGCGCGAGCCGAACGCCTCGCGCTCGAGCGCGTAGCCGCACAGCAGCTCGAACGCGCGCTGCATCTGGCCCAGCCACCGCATCACGTGGTGGATCCGCCCCGGCCCGAGGCGCTTCTGCGCGATTCGGAACCCGTCGCCCGGCTCGCCCAGCGTGTTCTCGAGCGGGACGCGCACACCGCGGTAGCGCAGCTCACAGTGCGTCGACCAGCCGCGTCCGCGGTGCCCCAGCGTCGGCACGGCGCGGACCAGCTCCAGGCCGGGGGCGTCGGCGGGGACGATGATCTGCGAGGCGCGGCGGTGGGGCGCCGCGGCCGGGTCGGTGACCGCCATCACGATTCCGAAGCCGGCGCCCTCGGCGGCGGAGCTGAACCACTTGTGGCCGTCGATCACCCACTCGTCCCCCTCGCGGACGGCGGTCGTGCGGAGCGTCGTCGGATCGGAGCCCGGGACGTCGGGCTCCGTCATCGAGAAGAACGAGCGCACCTCGCCCTCGACGAGCGGCCGGAGCCAGCGCTCCTTCTGCTCGCGCGTCCCGAACAGGTGGAGGATCTCGCCGTTCCCGGCGTCGGGCGCCTGGCAGTTGAAGACGAGCTGCGCCCACGTGCTGCGGCCGATCACCTCGTTCAGAAAGGCGTACGCGAGGAAGCCCCGGCCGCTGCCGCCGGCCTCGGGCGGGAGGTGCGGCGCCCACAGCCCCTCCGCCTTGGCGCGGGCGCGGAGGTCGGCGATCAGCCGCTCCGCGTCGTCGTCCTCGCGCGCGAGCGCCCGCTCGGCCGGGTAGACGTGCTCGGCCATGAAGGCGGCATAGCGCTCACGCAGCGCCTCGATCTCGGCGGGCGGGGCGGATTCGACCGCGACCACGGGCGTAAGCATCGCACCCGGCGGCGCCACTGTCCCTTCCGGACCTGTCCGGTGCCTGGCACCGACCCACGATCGGAGGCGCGCGACGGCCGCTCGCACCGCCGAGCCGCGAAGCGAGTCGTCCTTTCCCGCCATGACCGGTGCCTGGCACGGGTCATGGCGGGCGGAGACCCGCGCCGGCCCGTACCGCCCGCCGACGCCGTACGATCGGCCGGTGCGCCTCGGCTTCTACATGGGCTACCCGCCGCCGGGGACGAACCCGCGCGAGCTCGTCGCGCTGGCGCAAGAGGCGGAGCGGCTGGGCTACGACTCCGCCTGGGCGGCGGAGGCGTGGGGCACGGACGCCGTCAGCGTGCTCGCCTGGCTGGCCGCGACGACCTCGCGGATCAAGGTCGGCTCGGCGATCCTGCAGACGGCCGCCCGGACGCCCGCGAACACCGCGATGACCGCCGCGACGCTCGACCTGCTCTCGGGCGGCCGCGTCCTGCTCGGCCTCGGCACCTCGGGCCCGCAGGTCGTCGAGGGCTGGCACGGCGAGCCGTGGGGGAAGCCGCTGACGAAGCTCCGCGAGTACGTCGAGATCGTGCGCGCCGTCCTGCGCCGCGAGGTCCTCGAGCACCACGGCGAGCACTACGACGTCCCGTACTCGGGGCCGGGCGCCACCGGGCTCGGCAAGCCGCTGAAGCTGATGGCGCGCCCCGTGCGCGCCGACGTCCCCGTCTACCTCGCCACGATGGGGCCGAAGGCCGTTCGGCTCGCCTTCGAGATCGCCGACGGGTGGATTCCGCTCTTCTACGACCCCGAGCGCGCCGGCGACGTCTTCCCCCTGGCGGATCGCCGCGACGGCTTCGACGTCGCGCCGAGCGCGCCCGTCGTCCTCGCCGACGACGTCCAGGCGGCGCGCGACGCGCTGAAGGGCTACTACGCCCTCTACATCGGGGGAATGGGCGCGCCCGCGAGCAACTTCTACAACGACCTGTTCGCCCGCTACGGGTACGAGCGGGAGGCGCGCACGATCCAGGATCTCTTCCTCGGCGGCAGGCAGCGCGACGCGGCCGCGGCCGTGCCGGACTCGTTCGTCGACGCGGTGGCGCTCGTCGGCCCGCGCGAGCGGATCGCCGAACGCCTGGAGGCGTTCCGCGAGGCGGGGGCGACGACCCTGCTCGTCTCGACCCGCGACCCGGCCGCGTTGCGGGCGGTCGCCGAGCTGGCCCTGTGATCGAGGCGCTCGCCGCGAAGCTCGGCCCGGTCGCGTCCGCTCGGCTGCTGCCCGGCGGCGCGTCGAAGGAGGCCTGGGCGGTCGACCTCGCCGACGGGACGAAGCTGCTGGTGCGCCGCGCCGGGGTGGGCGTCATCCACCGCGACACGCTCACGCTCGAGCAGGAGTTCGCCGTGCTCCGGGCGGCCGTCGCGGCCGGCGTCGCGGCTCCCCGTCCGGTGCAGTACCTGGGCGAGGTCGACGGCCGCGAGGCGTTCGCGATGGAGCGGGTCGAGGGCGAGACGATCGGCCGCCGGATCGTGCGAGACCCGCCCCCCGCCCTCCCGGAGCAGATGGCCGAGCAGCTCGCGCGGATCCACGCGATCGAGCCGCTCGACTTCCTCCCGCGCGGTGACGTGGTCGGGCGCTTCTACGACGAGCTCGACTCGGTCGGCGAGCCGCACCCCGCGATCGAGTACGGCCTGCTCTGGGTCCGCGAGCGGCTCGAACGCGAGCGAGAGCCCACGTTCTGCCACGGCGACTTCCGGGTCGGCAACCTCGCCGTGGACGCCGGCGGGCTCGTCTCCGTGCTCGACTGGGAGTTCGCGCACGTCGGCGACCCGGTCGAGGACGTCGCCTGGCCCCTCGTCCGCGCGTGGCGCTTCGGCGCGGACGAGCGCCGCCTCGGCGGCGTGGGCGACGTGGAGCCGTACCTGGAGCGCTACAACGCGCTCACGGGTCGCGGGATCGACTTGGACGAGCTCGCGGTGTGGGAGGTGCTGGGCAACGCCAAGTGGGCGATCGGCTGCCTCACGCAGTGCCGCCGCCATCTGAGGGGGCAGGACCGGAGCGTCGAGTACGCGGTTCTCGGGCGGATGGCGGCGGAGATGGAGTACGAGCTGCTCGACCTCATCGCCCGGGAGTCCGCTCGCCTCCGCCCGGGAGTCCGCCCCCGCTATCGCGCGGGCATGACGACTCCCGGGCGGGTCGTGTCGCGCCGTCGCTTGGGGCGTGCAGACGTCGCTCCGACCCACGACCGCCCGACGCCCGCCGAGCTCGTGGAGGCCGTCCGGGAGTTCCTCGGGGCCGAAGTGCTCCCCGTCGCGGACGACGACCGGCTCCGTTTCCGCACGCGCGTAGCGATGAACGCGCTCACGATCTCACGACGAGAGCTCGAGTCGGGGGAGGAGCCGCGGCTAGGGAGCGAAGAGCTCGAGGCGCTCGCTCGCCGCATTCGTTCCCGCGACGTTCCCGAAGGGATCGTCGCGCTCCTCAAGGAGCACGTCGAGGCGAAGCTGCGGATCTCGAACCCGGCGTACCTCGAGCGGTACCGGTATTGAGCTCGCCCTCGCGCCGCCGGATCTACCTCATGCGCCACGCGGAGGTGGCCTACTTCGGCGACAGCGGCAGGCCGCGGCGGCCCGACGACGTCATGCTCACCCCGGCCGGGGAGGAGCAGGCGCGCGCCGCCCGCGACGCGCTCGCCGCCATCGGCATCGACCGGGTCGTGACGAGCGGGCTCCGCCGGACCGTCGAGACGGCGCGGATCGTGAGCGACCTCGCGCCGGAGGAGTGGCCCGAGCTCGCGGAGATCCGGTCCGGCGCGCTCGCCGACATCCCGGACGACGAGCTCGAGGAGGCGTTCGTGCGCGCGTGGCGCGGCGTCGTCCCGGAGGCGACGCCGTTCCTCGGCGGCGAGACCGTCGGCGAGCTGTTCGACCGCGTGCTGCCGGCGCTCGAGCGCCTGCTCGCGGGCGACTGGGACGCGCTCCTCGCCGTCCTGCACGGCGGCGTCAACCGCGCCATCCTCTCGTACGCACTGACGGGCGCCCGCACGTTCCTCGGCTCGTTCGAGCAGGCGCCCGCGTGCGTGAACGTGCTCGACGTCGGCGACTCGTGGGTCGTCCGCGCGGTCGGCTGGACGCCGTACGACCCCGCCCACCGGCGCGCGCGGACGACAACGATGGAGGAGCTCTGGGAGCAGTACCGGCCCTACCGAGCGAAGGGAGCGACGCGTGGCGACGACTAAGGAAGCGGTGCTTGAGCTGCTGCGGCGGGACGTGGTCCCCGAGGAGTACGAGCGGATCCGGGAGCTGTGGAAGCGGCACTCGCTCGCCGAGGACGAGCGCGACCTCGCCGGGCTGCTGTCGACGCTGACGCCGGACTGCGTCTACGAGCTGGTGCAGACCGGCCATCGCTGGGAGGGCCACGACGGCGCCGCCCGGTTCTACACCGAGCTGCTGACCGCGTTCCCCGACATCCGCTTTCGGCTGACCGACATCGTGATCGGGCCGCAGGGCGTCTGCGAGCAGGCCGACGTGACGGGGACGCACGAGGGGGCCTGGCTCGGGCGCGCGCCGACCGGCGAGCGGCTCGCGTGGCGGGTCGCCATCTTCTTCCCCTGGGACCGCGGGGCGGGACTGTTTCGCGGCGAGCGCGTCTGGGTCGACCGCCCCGAGCTGGTCAGCGGGACGGCCTGACGACCTGGCGGACGACCTCGCCCCCCGCGAGCGCGTCCAGCGCCCTCCCCAGCGCGTCGAGGGCGAGCGTCCCGGCGAGCAGCCGCTCGACGGGGAGCTTGCCGCTCCGCCAGAGCGCCGCCAGCAGGGGGACGTCCCGCTGCGGCGCCGCCGAGCCGAGGTAGGAGCCGGCGATCGTCCTCGCCTCGGCCGCGATCGACACGGCCGGGAGGCGGACCTCCGCGTCGGGATGCGGGAGCCCGATCGCGACCGTCGTGCCGCCGCGCCGCGTCGCC
>JACVRR010000039.1 GCA_014534345.1 Thermoleophilia bacterium
AGCTCCTCCGCCGTGTCGACTGCGCCGAACACGAGCAGGCGCGGTGCCGGAGCGTGGACGTCCACGAACACGGTCGCCCGCTCCAGCGCGACGAGCCCGGCGGGGGCGTCGACGAAGCCGGCGAGCGCGTCGTCGCCGGCGCGCCGGCCGTCTGGCAGCACGACGAGCTCGCGCCCCAGCCCTTCGCCGGCGACGACGGAGAGGTGCGCGGCGCGCCCGCTGTCCGGCGGGAGCTCGAGGAGCGCCGTCAGGACCTCGTCCGCCGGGACGGCGACGAACACGTCGATCTCGCCGCCGCACGGGAGCCCGATCTCGAAGGCCAGGTCGTCGGCGATGCCGTAGCTCAGGAGCCGGGGCGGGCCGCCGGCGAGCACCTCCGCGGCGTGCGCCGCGACCTCCGCCTCCACGCAGCCGCCGGAGACGGAGCCCGCCAGCTCGCCCGCGTCGGACACCGCCAGCTTCGCACCCACCGGCCTCGGCGCGGAGCGGCGGGTCGCCACGACGGTCGCCACGGCGATCCGCCGTCCCCGTGAGCGCCAGCGCTCGATCTCGGCGGCCAGCTCACGCATGCACGGATCGTATCGCCGGCCGGCGCCGCTACCCTGTCGACGTCGCGGTGAGCGCCAACACCTCACGGCGCACGCGCTGGATGGATCGCGTGCGCGAGCGGAAGGAGCGGCATCGCGAGCGGGGTCGCGCGTACCGCGTCGGGTTCGCCGCCGTGGGGTTCGGGCTGATCGCGCTCGGTGCCGCGCTGATCCCGCTTCCCGGCCCCGGCTGGCTGGTGATCGCGCTCGGGCTCGGCATGCTGGCACTCGAGTTCGACCGCGCCGAGCGGCTGATGGACCGCGTGCTCGAGAAGCTCGAGCGGGTGACCGACGAGGCCGCCCACGCGTCGCGCGGCGTCCAGGTCGCGCTCGCGCTCGCGGCTGTCACGCTCGTCGCCGGCGTCGTCGCCGCGGCGGTGATGTGGGAGCTGCCGCTCGTCCCCTTCTAGGTCCGGCCGAGGGGTAGACTCTCCTCCGTGAGCTGGCTCTCGATCGCGTTGCTCGCGTGCGCGGTCGTCGTCCTGATCGCCGCGGAGTGGCCTCGGCTCGCGGAGCGCTTCGGCGCCCAGGCGAGGCGGACGCGTGAGCGCGAGCGCCGCAAGGCGGAGTGGCGCGTGGTCAGCAGCGACGAGGAGGAGTTCGCGGCCAGCGTCCAGCGCGACCTGTCGCGCCTGCCGACGATCGAGGAGCAGGACCGCCGGTCGTAGCGCGCCGACGCGCCGCCCCGGCGTGTGTCGCGGTCGGCGTACGGTTGCGGCGTGACGGCGCAGGAGTCATCGACGCACTCAGGCTGCGCCCGCACCCGACGTGCGGCTTCGCGATGGTGACCCACCAGGTGTCGGCCGGCGATCTCGGCGCGCTCGGCGGGGTCGCGACCGACAGCCCGGTCGTCGTCCCCGGGGGGACGTGGCACGTCTCGCGCCTCGCCGCGGGCGCCGAGTTCGCGCTGCTCGGCACGACGGAGTGGGGGGCGTTTGCCGCCGAGGAGCTGGAGCTGGGCGACCCGGTGGAGCTCGCCGGGCGGTATCCCGCGTTCGCCGAGCGGCTGCGCGCGGCGCCCTAGCGGCGGACGACGAAGGTCGCCGCGAGCCGGCGCGTATTCGGCAGGACGCCGCCGACGTTCTCGTTGTTCCGGGTCTCCTGGTGGTCGGAGACGTGCGCGACGACGCGGTGGCGGCCGGGCGCGAGGCCCCCGAGCGGCACGGTGATGCGCCCGTCGCGGTAGGTCGCCCGCCGCCAGCGGCCGTCCACGGTGAGACGGACCGAGGCGGGATCGACCCCCGAGCCGCGGTCGCGCGCGACGAGCACGAGCGGGCGCCCCGGGCGGAGCGTCCGCGCCTGCAGCCGCACGGCGGGTGGGGTCGTGTCGTCCACCCAGAAGCGGAACGCGAACCGGCCCGCCGCGCGCCGTGAGGGCGTGTCGAAGACGACGCGGTACTCGCCCGCGCGCGGGCGGAGGACGCCCGCGACCGCGCTCGGCCGGTAGAGCGACTCGAGGTAGGGGTTCATCACGAACGGCAGCGAGGCGTAGCCGGCGAGCCTGCTCTCGTCGGCGCCGAGGAGGACGCGCGGCTGGACGGCGACGCCTCGTCCCCGCGCGACGACCGCCACGCCGAAGTTCGCCGCCGGGCGCGCCAGCCGGACGCGGAAGACCTGCTCCGGGCCGGCCAGGACGCGCACGCGGCCGGCGAGCCGGTCCGGATACCGGTAGCGGCTCACGCGGGCCGGCCGGCCGGCGGTGTTCCCCCGGTACGTCCCCGTGCGCGCGAGCGCCCGCGTCGGCGGGGCCAGCGTCGGGACGGTCACGCCCGCCCAGAACGGGATCCGGCGCGTCGTCGCGCCCCGCTCCAGCAGCACGTAGCCGCTGACGTCGGCGTCGGGCGCGTTCGGCGCAACGGCGGCGGTCAACGCGAGCGTGCCGGGAACGCTGACCTGCGCGGGCGCCTGGATAGCGGCTGCGCGCGTCTCGGCGGTCGCGACCCGTACTGTCCACGAGCCGGCTCCTCCGCCGGCGTCGGTCAGCGCGATCCGGCGCTCGGCGCGCGCCCCGCGGCGCAGGAGGCCGAACGAGACGGTCGTCGGCGTGGCGAACAGCAGCGGGCTGGCCGCGGCCCGCAGATCGAGGCGGCCGCCGCCGGCGCGCGTCGCGGGCGCGGGCCCGTCGCCGGCGAGTGCGGGCGCGGCGGTGGTGACGAGGGCGGAGCGGATCTGCGCGACCGTCCACCGCGGATGGCGCTGGCGGAGCAGCGCGACGCCGCCGGCCACGTGCGGTGCGGCCATGCTCGTCCCGTCGGACTCGGCCCACGTCCCGATCCGCCGCGGGACGGACGACAGGATGCGGGTGCCGGGCGCGAGCAGCTCCGGCTTCAGCCGGTGCGAGAGCGCCGTCGGCCCGCCCGCCGAGAAGCGCGCGACCTGCGTGCCCATGCTCGCGCCGACGGCGATCGCCATCGCCGCGCTGGCGGGCGACGCCACGCTCCCGAACCCGAACTCGCCGAAGTCGTTGCCCGCGGCCACGACCGGGACGACGCCGGCCGCGGCGGCCCCGTCGAGCGCGGCCGCGACGACGTCGCGGCTCGGCTCGACCTCCGGCTGGCCCAGCGAGAGGTTGAGCACGTCCATGCCGTCCTTGACCGCCGCCTCGATCGCCGCCACCAGCTGCGGCGCGTTCCCGTTCAGGCCGACACCCGAGGCCGTCGGGACGGTCATCGCCTTGTAGTTGCCGAGGAAGGCGCGCGGCGCCGCGCCGGACAGCGGCAGCCGCGAGGCGGCCGCGTACGTTCCGTACGCTCCCGCGGCGATGCCGGCGACGTGCGTCCCGTGCGCCGAATGGCGGGGATCGAACGCGCGGCGCGCGTACCGCCAGCTGACACCTCGCGGTGCGAACGCGCGGGCGACGATGACCCTCCCGTTCGTGTACGCCCTCTGCCCCTTCGGGAACCCGGGCGGCGGCGTCAGCCCGTGGCCCTGCAGGAACGGGTGACTGGGGTCGATGCCGTCGTCGATCACGCCGATCTTGACCCCGTTGCCCGCGGTCTCGAACGACGGTCCCCACAGCGCCGGCGCGCCGATCGCGGGCACGCTCTGGTCGGTGCGCACGCGGTAGCGGGTCGACGCGTACACGTCGGCGACCCCGGGCACGGCGCGGAGGCGGGCGAGCGAGCGCGCCGGCGCGCGGACGACGAGGCCGTTCAGCACGACCTCGTAGCGGTCGACGACCTCCGCTCCCGCAACGGCCCGCTCGATCCGGCGCTCGACGCGCCGCTGGTCGGCCCGGAGCCGCGCGAGGTAGCCCGTGCTGGTCGGGGAGGAGAGGTCGAGGCGCGCCTCGCGGAAGGCGCGACGGAAGACGCCGCTCTCGGCGACCGCGCGCGCGAGCCCGGGCGCTTCGAGCGTGACGACGACCTCGGTCCGCGCCGGCGCCGCGCCCGCCGGAGCCGGCGCCGCGAGCACCGCCGCGAGCAACGCGAGACCCCGCCGCACTGCCGCCCATGGTAGGCGGCGCGTGTGAAGGAAAGGCAAAGCCGCGGCTACAATGCCCGTCCGCGCGGATGTGGCGGAATTGGTAGACGCGCACGGTTCAGGTCCGTGTGGGGGAGACCCCGTGGAGGTTCGAGTCCTCTCATCCGCATGATCCGCCGCTTGCAGGGACTTTCCTCATCGGCGGCGCGCGATGGTCCGCGATTAGTCCGTAAACGAGGGAGTGGGAATGCGCGAACGGACGAACAGGGGGAGCTCGGAGACGAAGCGACGGCCCAAGCCGGGCGAGGAGAAGGGCGCCCCGCCGCCGTCGTCGCGGCGGTGTCAGTACTGCGGGGTCGCTGAAGGGCGACCTCACCGCGTGGGGTGTCCGGAGGGCTAAGCCGGATCCGGCCGGTCGAAGTGACCGCGGACCGCTAGCACGATCCAGGCGAGCTCAAGGACGAAGCCCGCCGCCGCGAGGACGAGCGCGGGTAGGGCGGTATCCGATGACGCAGCCGGGAGGCACCATCGCGACGGTCAGAGCGCCGAGGAACGACAGAAGGCCGCCGTTGTAGGCGATCCGCGCGCGGCGCGCCCACGTCTCCTGCCTGCGACGGTGAAACGCCTGCTCCCAGCGGAGCTCGGTGTCGTCGTCGGACAGGTGGGGCCACCACATCCGCAGCTCGTCGGGCGTAACCGCGAAGCGGCGCGCCCAGAACGTGAGCTGGATCGCCGCCACGAGGAACATCGCCGCGGCGACAAGGAGAAAGAGGGCGAGCCCGGGCCACCGAAACTCCTCGCGGTTGTCGATTACGAGCACGGCGAGCGTGGCGCTCAGGCCTGCGAGGAGCGGGGCCGCGATGGAGCCCATGCTCTCGATCGCCGCCGCCTGACCGTACGGGAACGGCACGTCCCACCGCGGACTTGCCGGAGCAGGGGAACTCTTCGGGGCGGGCGAGCCGGCTGGCGGTTCCTCGTTCACGCCCCTAGTCTGCTGCGTTCGCCCGCCGAACCTCGCGCGTGTCGAAGTCGTCAAGTAGCCCCCGCAGGTACCCCTCCGAGTCGGGGAGCAGGTGCCCGTACGTCGCGTCGATCTGCGCGACGGACGTGCCCATGATCCGCGCGAGGTAGAAGACCTGGACGCCGCCGGCAATCGCCCACGTCGCGAACGTGTGCCGGCAGTCGTAGACGCGGCGGTGGTCGATGCCGGCCGCCCGGAGCGCAGGCGTCCACTCGCGGTGGCCGAAACCGCTCGAGGTCGACGTGGCCGCCGCGCGGCGCGGAGAAGAGTAGGGGCGAGTCGATCCGCCTCGGCATCGCCTCGATCGCCTCGACGACGCGCCGACGGAGCGGCACGCGACGGCGCTGACGACTCGACTTCCGGCAGTCCTTCAACCGCCGCTGCGAGTAGACGCGCTCCACGGTCGCGACGCCCTCGCGAAGGTCGACGTCGCCAGGCTCGGGCGCGAACAGCTCCTCCGGACGCATCCCCGTGCCCACGGGGCACGGCCGGACGGCGGCAGCGGCGCTTCGAGCCCCCTGTGCTCGTCGCCGCGCCCTGCTCGTCGTGCCGGTCAGCTGTAAGCGCCGCGGCGTGCGCGCCGTAGGTGAGCCCTGGACGAGTATCGCGATCGTCCAGAAGCGGGAAGATCGCTCGTCACGAGGGAGGACGAGTGCACTACGCCTACTCCATCGGAGGGGGCGATACCCCGTTCGGAGTAGTGGAGTCGTGCCTCCCACCTGCGACGTTCGTGTAGCCGTCGTGAGGGTCCGCTCAAAGCTCGCTGTCGTATTCGTCGTTGCCGCAGTCGGCGGCGGCGCTGCCTCAGCTGCTCCGGCTCCGAACGCGGTCGACGCGACTCCCGCCGCAAAGCGGTGCGCAGCGGGTCACAGGCCGGCCGTCATCGCCGGAAAGCGCGTCTGCCTGAGGATCGGGATGCGGTGCAACCGGCGGCTTGATCGGCAGTACCACCGCTATCGGCTGCACTGCCACGGGCGCCGACTGACGCGAGGAGCGTCGACGTCCCCGCTGCCGCCAGCTCCATCCCCGCCGCCTGCTCCGCCAGCTGGCCCATCGCCGCCGAGCACGACTCCAACGCCGCCCCCGCCTCCTCCTGCTCCGGCACCGCCGGCACCTCTTCCACCCCCAACGCCTCCGCCTCCTCCGCCGCCGCCCAGCCCACCGCCGGCGCCGCCACCCCCAGCCCCACCGCCGCCCCCGCCCCCGCCTCCGCCTCCGCCGCCACCGCAGTGTTCGGATCGGCTGGACAACGATGGCGACGGCCGGATCGACTACCCGAACGACTCAGGCTGCGAGTCGGCGAGCGATCAGACGGAGGCGCCCGATCGCTGGGCGTGCGAGCCGTCCTACCCGACGGTCTGCATACGGCTCAAGAGCGAAGTCGGCGATCTGAACTGCGGCGACATCCCCTTCCGGAGGTTCACCGTGCGCCACAACGTCACGCCGGCCGACCCGCACGGGTTCGACGGCGACAAGGACGGCGTCGGGTGCGAGTCGTAGTGAGCTAGCCGCGTGCGCGTTTCTGCACTCCTGGCCTTGGTCGCCGGAGTAGTGCCCGCCGTCGCGGCGGCTGCGCTCGCAGGGCCGGCTGATCGAGTAGCGCGCGTCGTCGATGGCGACACGCTCGACGTCGGTAGCGGCGCGCGCGTGCGGCTCGTCCAGATCGACACGCCCGAGCTCGGGACGGGGGAGTGCTACTCCAAGGCCGCCGCGAACGAGCTCCGCCGCCTGCTACCGGGCGGCTCGGCCATTCGGCTCGAGGCCGACCCGCGGCTCGACCAGGTCGACCGCTACGGCCGTCTGCTGCGCTACGCCCACCGCGGGCGGATCAACGTGAACCTGGAGCTCGTGAGGCGCGGGGCCGCAACGGTCTGGTTCTACGACGGAGATCGAGGACAGTATGCGGCGCGACTGCTCGCCGCCGCGCGGCAGGCACGCGCGCAGCGGCGCGGCCTGTGGGGCGCGTGTCGCGCGGTCTGGAACCCGCTGGGGCCGGCGACGACATTCCCGAGACAGCGCCAGCCATCTTCACCGCCGCCCGCCGGCTCGAACTGCCATGCGTCGTATCCGGACATTTGCATCCCGCCGCCACCCCCCGATCTCGACTGTGCGGATATCCGCTACCGGCGCTTCCGGGTCGTCCACACAGTTGCGAACCCCGACCCGCATCGGTTCGACGGCAACCGTGACGGCGTCGGCTGCGAGGGCTGACTCGAGCCTCTACGTCGTGTCGCTCGGCCGCTTCGTGATGGCTCTCTGTACTGCCGGATGCGCCTCGATCCTCACGGCGTCTTGCGCACTGAATCGGTATGGCGTTCCCTTTGCGCGATCGGGCATGAGTTCATTTTGAGCGACTAGCCGCCGCAGCACTTTCACGTCGAGCCCCAGCGTCTGAGCAAGCTGTGCTGCGGACATCTCGGGCGCCGCCCGCCCGACACAACGAGCCCGCGCCCACTCTTCCTCGAATTGCTCACGGATTGCCTCTGCGTTGTCACGGATCTCCAGCGTCATCGATGTTGACCTTCCCACCGAGTTGAGCGACGTGCCGATCAAGCGCACTGGGCCGTGCGGGGGGATCAAGAAGCGGTCGTGGAAACGCCTGCTTGATCGCACCTCCAGGTCTCGCTCGATGGTAAAGCGAGGAAGTGCTGCGGCAAGCGCGACCTCGAGGCCCTGCTTGCGGTCGCTCGTGAGTATTCGGGTTACCTTGGTGTGGAGCACGATGTCGGGCAGCGGCTCGACGGAGAAGTAGGGATCAACTATCGCCGTGCCCTCGCCTGCCTCGGCGATCAGACCGATCAGCGTCGGGTAAGAGAGCGGATCGTCGGTAAGGATGACTTCAACGGGCAGTTCGTCGGCTGGCGACACTTCTTCTTCGACGATTCGGTACGCCGCCCGTCCCGCGTCAGTGAGGTAGACACGCCCTCCGGCGCCGACCTCAATCCACCTTAGTCGAGCAAGCCAATCTGCGAGCGACTCGCGCGGGGTCGTGGTATAGAGCGATCCAAGAATCCCTCGGGTGAATCGACTCTGAAGGGCTAGCTGTACCTGGCCGCCTCGCCGATGTGGGTTTGTCGCATACTCCGTCAGCTCCGTGACGGTCGGCGCATACCGCTGGCGCTCCATCGCAGCGAGGTAATACAACGCGCGATAGCCCAGCTCGTCCGTGAGCTCCACGGCGTCTAGTGTCGCATGGCGACGACCTGTCGCTCGTTGACGTTCAGGTTGACGTTCCTCGCCGGCCCCTCGCTTACAGAGGAGTAGCGGGAGTCGGCGTCCGGGCGGCCGTACAATCGCCGCGATGCCGCGGGGGTGGTGGGTACGACGGCTCGAGGACGTCCCGACTGTGCCCGAGGCCGAGCCGCACGACCCCGAGTGGTATCCGCTCCAGCACCACTTCCGGCTCACGACCGCCGGGATCAACGTCTACCGGGCGCGGGAGCCGGGGCACGTGCTCGTCGAGCGGCACGACGAGACGCGCGCCGGCCACGAGGAGCTGTACTTCGTCACGGCGGGGCGGGCCCGGTTCGTGCTCGACGGAGAGGAGCGAGAGGCGCGCGCCGGGACGGTGGTCGTCGTGCGCGACCCGACGGTCGTGCGCGAGGCCGTCGCGCTCGACGCCGGGACGACCCTCCTGGCTGTCGGAGGCCGTCCGGACGCGGCCTTCCGCTCGTCGTGGCGGCCGCACCACTTCCGGGACGTCCCGCGCGTCGACGAGGCGAGTGAGTGAGAGCCGCTACGCCGGCGCCGGCAGCGCGGCGAGCACGTCGGCCGGGTTCGTATCCGGCTTGACGCCGTACATCGCCCGCAGGAGCGTCCCGTCCGCGTCGACGACGAACGTCGAGCGCTGGACGCCCATGTACGTCCGGCCTGCGTAGCTCTGCTCGCCCCACACGCCGTACGCCTCGGCGACCGCGTGGTCCGGATCGGACAGGAGCGTGAACGGCAGCGCGTGCTTCTCCTTGAACCGCCGGTGGCTCGCCGGGTCGTCCGGGCTGATACCGAGGATGACGGCGCCGCGCTCGGCGAACTCCGCCTCGAAGTCACGGAAGGCGCAGGCCTGCCGCGTGCAGCCCGGCGTGTCGTCCCGCGGGTAGAAGTAGACGACCACGGGGCTTCCGCGGAGCTCGGACAGCGTCACGGGCTCGCCGGAGTCGCTCTCGAGCGTGAAGTCGGGTGCGGGCTCGTCCGGGGTCAGCCGTTCGGGGTCCACGGCACAAAACGGTATCCGGCGGCCGCGCCGCGCGAGTCGCTCGTCGCGCTCGGCGCCCCCTGCCCGCCGCTCTTACCGCTTGAGCGCATAGCCGGCGTAGATCCCCGACTGGTCACGACTCTGGCGCAGCTGCAGCCGGCGTCCCATCTCGCCGTACGTCAGCGCGCCCTTCGCCCGGGCGCGCATCGCGCGGACGGCCGCCAGCGGGCCCGCCGGCGCGATCCCGACGCGGTCCCGCGGCTCGAGGCCTGCTCTCTTCAACTCGTGCTCGAGCTCGGCAGGCTTGACGAAGTGCCGCCAGTCGTGCGTGTCGGGCTCGGCCCAGCGGGTGTGCCGCCACTCCTGGCCGAGCTTGATCAGCAGAAGCCAGCTCCGGAACGTGCGGTTGATCGTGTCGTACAGGAACACGCCGCCCGGTCGCAGCACGCGCGCGATCTCGCGCACTGTGCGTCCGACCTCGTCGACGTGCTCCAGGACGTCGCAGCAGTACACGGCGTCGAAGCTCGCGTCGGGAAACGGCAGGGCCTCGCCCACGCCCTCGTGGTACGCGATGTCGAGGCCGCGCTCGGCCGCGTGGGCGCGGGCGGCTTGGAGCGAAGGCGTCGAGGGGTCGACGCCGGTGACGCGCGCGCCGCGCTCGGCGAACTCCTCCGCCAGCAGGCCGCCGCCGCAGCCGACGTCGAGCATCTTCAACCCGGCGAGGTCGAGCGCGAGCTCCTCGGTGAGGACGCGCTCGATGTAGGCGAACCGCGGAGGGTTGACGCCGGTCCGCAGGACGGCGGGGAGGGCGTCCTCGTCCCACCAGGCGTCGCTCAGGCGGTCGTAGATCGTGTTGTCGACGGGCATCGCCGGCGCCCCTCGCCCAGCTGTGATCGAGCAGACGTCGCTACCGTACCGCGATCTGCGCACGCCCGGAGGGCGAGGCACGAGAAGCGGCCGACCGCGAGGCGGGGCGGTACGGTGACGCCGCGATGCTGACCGCGCACGCGCTCGTCGGTCTGGCGGTGATCGCGGCCGCGGCGGTCGCCGCCGTGTGGGGGTCCGTCGGCTACCGCCGCCGCGCCGCCGGGCGGGCGCTGCCGCACGTGCTTTCGCTCGTGCAGACCCTGCTGGTCGCGCAGGTCGGGCTCGGCTTGCTGCTGCTCTCCGACGGGCGCCGGGCGCAGGACGAGCTCCACTACGTGTACGGGACGCTGGCGCTGGCGGCCGTGCTCGCGCCCTGGTTCTACGCCCCGCGCGACTGGCGTCCGCGGCTGCTCTGGTTCGCCGTCGCTACCCTGCTGGCGGGCGCGCTCGCGACGCGGGCGTACCTGACGGGCCGGGCATGAGGTCACTCTGGGACAGGCTGCCGCCGCTGCTGCGCGCGTTCCTCGTCGTGGGGTTGATCGCGTTCGTCTTCGTGGTCCTCGGCCAGTACCAGACGCTGATCGCGCTCTCGCTCCTGCTGCGGATCGTCTTCTTCCTGGCGATCACGTTCTTCCTCTACCTGCTCTGGCGGGACCGCCTGCGCGGCGACATCGAGACCTGGTCGACGCGTGCGAAGGCGGTCTTCTACGGCGCCGTCGCGCTGATCGTCGCCGACCTCGCGGCCTTCTTCTGGCCCGGCCGGACGACCGTCGGCCCCGACGCGCTCGCGTTCCTGCTCGTCCTCGCGCTCGCCGGCTTCTCGATGTGGCGCGTGTGGCGCGACGAGCACAGCTACGGGGTGTAGCGTACGCGCCGTGGAGTGGGCCGCCCTGATCGCGTGGATCGTGACGGCCGGCGGGGGCTCGGTGCTGCTCGCGATCTGGCTCGGGAAGGGCGGCATGGAGCAGCGGGAGGGGACCGATCGCATCCGCCCCGCGTTCGTCCTCTCGCACTTCGGGCTCGCGGCCACCGGGCTCGTCCTGTGGCTGCTCTACACGCTGACCGACACGCAGGCGCTCGCCTGGATCGCGCTCGTCCTCGTCCTCGCGGTCGCCGCGCTCGGCTGGCTGATGTTCTTCATCTGGCTGCGGCAGCGCCGGGCAACGCCGTCCCCCGGGGAGGGGGCGGCAGCGGCGGCTCCCGCCGAGCAGAACTTCCCCCGCGCGCTCGTCGCCCTGCACGGGGTCGGCGCGGTGGCGACCGTCGTGCTGGTGCTGCTGGCGACGCTCGGCGTCGGCTAGCGCACGCCGACCTCCGGCGGAGGCGCTACGCCTCGACCCGCACCGATGCGCCGTCCAGGCGGTCGAGCGCCTCGCGGATGCCGACGTGCTGGCCGACGAAGATCGGCGTGTCCCGCTCGGTGTAGCGGCTCGCCTCCGACTCGCGCAGCCGCAGCATCAGGTGCATGAAGTCGGCCGGCTCGTCGCACTCGAACGCGGTCATGAACTCCTGGTCGTCGATCCCGAACGAGTACGTGGTGTGGTTGTGGATCCCGGGGAACTCCTCGCGGCCGATGCGGATGTGCTCGTCCATCGCCTGTTGGCGCTGCTCCTCGGGGAGCGCGTACCAGGGCCGTACCTTCACGAACGGGTAGACGACCAGGTAGGGCGAGCTGCGCGGGACGATCCGGCGGGCCCGGCGCGCCTGCGTGTACTGCGACGCCTTCGTGGTGGCTAGGTACGAGTACGGGGTCGCGAGCCAGCCGGCGAGCGGCGTCGCGTTCAGGGCGGCGCCGAGCTCGCCGAGGTCGGCGTAGCGCTCGGTGATCTTCCAGAGGAACAGGTCGGCGTCGGGGCGTATGCCGGCGAGGGAGTAGGCGCGCAGGACGTCGAGCCGGCCCGTCCACTCGTCGACCACCTCGGCGAACGCGTCCTTGTGGGCCGAGCGCTCCTCGATCGGCAGCCGGCGCCAGGCGGGGTCGACGCGGTAGAAGGTGTAGGCGACGTACTGCCCCGCCATGGGGCCGATGCTAGCCGCCGTCGGCGGGCGGAGGCGGCGGCGGGTCGGGCGGCGGCGGGTCGGGCGGCGGAGCCACCGTCACCTCGGGGCCGTAGCGGACGACGGCCGCGCCGGGGCTGTCCGCGTCGGCGACGCGGACGAGGTAGCGGTACCGCCCGGGCGGGGCCTCGTCGGCGACGAGCTCGATGGCGTGCTCGACGTCGGCTTCCGCCTCGCCGACCGTGCGGGCGACGGGCGGCGCGCCGTGCGGGGAGACGCCGGGGAGCGGGACGAGCTTCACGACGTACCGGCACGCGCGGCTGCACACGAGCTCGACGAGCGCCTCGTCCTCCCGGAACGCGACGCGCTCGAGCGGGTTGACGGCCTTCGGCCTGCCACAGCGGGCGAAGCGGCCCTCGCGCGCGAGCTCGGCCGCCGCGCGAACGGCCGCGAAGCTCGACTTCGGCGTCCGGTCGGCGTAGAACAGTCCCGACTGCCACGCGCGCGCGTCGCGGTCGTCCGTGACGTGGAAGAAGAGCAGCCCGACGACCGTCGGCTGACACTGCGCCATCGCGAGCGCCTGGCGGTAGTGCCGCGCCTGGACGCGCTCGCTGACCGCTTGGCGGGCGGCGCGGGCGCGGAGGTGGCGGTAGAGGTGCCGCTTGCGCTTCGGGATCTTGGTCTGCACGCCGAACTCGGTGTAGACGATCGGGAGGGTCGAGCCGCGCTGCGCCGTCCCGTTGAACGAGGTGCCGAGCAGGCGGACGAGCTTCCGGTAGTCCGCGATCCCGATCGTCGTCGAGCGCGGATGCGGGCGGGCGGGCGAGCGGCCGGTCGTCGGATAGGGATGGATCGCGAAGGCGTCCATCAGCGGGCGGTCGCGGCGGCTGAGCCGGTACGCGCGCCCCAGCTCGCGGATGAAGCGGGTCGGGGAGTGGGTGTGGCGGCTGCTCCGGTGGCTGTCGGAGCCGCGCGGCGAGACGGCACCCCCGACGACGACCACGTCGGGCGCCGCCTCCTTGACCGCGTCGTAGGTCTGCGCGAGGAGCCGGCCGTACGCGGCCGCCGAGACGGTCCGGCCACGGCGGTCGAACTGCGGCATCCAGAACCGGTTCAGGTTCGGCTCGTTGCCCACGATCACGTCCGTCACGCCGGGGACCGTGCGGGCCAGCTCGGCCGTGTACGCGGCGAAGTCGCGCCGGCGCTGCGCCGTCGTCGGCGTCCAGCGGTTGCGCGGCGTGTAGACCGCGACGAAGACCCGCATGCCGGCCAGCTGCGCGCCGCCCGCGGCGTCGCGGAGGAAGCCCAGCTCCTGCTCGCTCGGTCGCCGCTGGCCCGGCCGCCAGGGCGAGGTGAGCCTGATCGCGTCGAGCCCCGCGAGCCGCGCGAGCTGCATCTGCGTCGTCGCGCCGACGAGGCCGCCCCACTTGGCGGCGCTGTCGGCGGCGCCGACGACCATGCCGGGCGCGGGCGCGGCGGGCGTCGCCACGACAGCGGCGGCGAGCAGCGTCAGCAGGAGGATGGAGAACGACCGCAGCACGAGCACGGAGGACGACCCGGGGAAGGCGGGAGCCTAGCGTGGGTATCGGCGGACCGCTAGCCCAAGTTGAGCGGCGGGCTCGTCCGCACCACCGTCCGGCCGCGGTTGACCGGCGCGGCGAGGAACAGGCGGACGACGTAGCGACCGGCGTTCGTCCGCGGCTGCCCCTGTGGCCGGCGCAGGACGACGCTCGTGAGGACCTTGCCGACGGCCTGCCCGCGCGCGACCGCGACCGGCGTCCGCTGCCCGACCCTGACGAGGTGGGCGGTGTAGGCGCAGTCGATCGAGCAACGGAGACCCAGCCTGAGCGGCGCCCTTCCGGTGATCCGGCCCCGCGGCCACACCAGCCGCTCAACCGCCGGCGTCAGCGCGAGGCCGGGACACCGCCTGACGACCCCGCGGCGCGACTCGGCGAGCGCCTGCCGGACGGCCGGCAGGCTCGCCTTCGGTCGCCCGTCGACGTAGTAGACGCCCGACTGCCAGCCGGGCAGCAGCGGCTCGTCCCAGACGTGGAAGAGCATCAGCGCCCGCACCGTCGGCTGGCAGAACGCGAGCCCGATCGCCTGCCGGTAGAACCTGCCCTGCGTCTGCTCGTCGACGGGCCTGGTCCGCGCCGGCTCGGCGCCGGAGTAGAGGTGCTGGCGCGCGCGCGGGATCCGCGTCTCGACCCCGAACTCGCCGTAGACGATCGGCAGGGTCGACCCCCGCTGGCGCGTCCCGTCGAACGCCTCGCCGAGGACGCGGACGAGCTTCGCGTAGTCGGCGAGCCCGACGGTCGTTCCCGGGTGCCGCGACCGGTTGGGCGGCTGACTCGAGCTGTCGCCGTAGGGGTGGATCGAGAGCTGGTCCATGATCGGGCGCGTCCGGCCGCTGGTGCGGTACGCCGCGCCGAGGTCGCGGAGGAACTTGACTGGGGAGTGCGTGTCCCGGTTAGTGCCGGGCCGGTCGGTTCCGCGGGGCGCGAGCGCGCCGCCGATCACCGTCACGCTGGGCGAGACGGCCTTCAGCCGGTCGTACGTCTGAGCAAGCAGCTCCAGGTACGCAGGGGCGGCCGCGTTGCCGCCGTCCTCGGTGAACTGCGGCATCCAGAAGCGGTTGAGGTTCGGCTCGTTGCCCACGATCACCTCGCGGATGTACGGGAACGTCCGCACGATCCACGCCGCGTACTCGGCGAACTCGGTGCGGTACTCCTCGCTGAGCGGGGTCGTCCGGTTGCCGTGGTTGTAGACGGCGACGACGACCCGGATGCCGTTCAGCTGCGCTGCGGCGACGACGTTCCGGAACTCCTGCACCTCGGCCGCGTCGGGCTCCGTCTCGCCCGGCCACCAGGTCGTGTTAATCCGGACGGTGTCGAAGCCGATCAGCCGGACGATCGCCATCCTCGCCCTCGCCTCGGAGAGCGACTGGCGCTTGACGGCCGTCTCGTTGACGCCGAGCACGAGCGACGGCCCGCCGGCATGGGCGGGGGCCGCGCAGGCGAGCAGGACCGCCGCGACGGCGGCGAGCGCCGGGGGGGCGAAGCGCATGGGCGCCGAGGATAGCGGGGCTACGCTTGCCTCGTGGGGTCGCGGGTGGAGGATCAGCTCGGGACGCTCCCGTCGAAGCCGGGCGTGTACCTCTTTCGCGACGAGCGGGGCGACGTCCTCTACGTCGGCAAGGCGAAGTCGCTGCGCGCGCGCGTCCGCAGCTACTTCCAGCGCGGCAAGAACGGCCGCAAGACGGCCATCGCGCAGCTTCCCGCGCGCGTCGCCGACGTCGAGGTGATCGTCACCGGGAACGAGGTCGAGGCGCTCCACCTCGAGCAGAACCTGGTCAAGCGGTACCGCCCCGCGTTCAACGTCCGCCTGCGCGACGACAAGTCGTTCCCCTACATCGCCGTGACCGTCGAGGACGAGTACCCGCGGGTGATGTTCACGCGCGAGCGCCACCGGCGCGGCGTCGTGTACTTCGGTCCCTACGCGAACGCCAAGAAGGTGCGAGAGACGCTCGACGTCCTCAACCGGGTCTTCCAGTTCCGGCCCTGCGAGGGGCCCAAGCCCGGGCGCCACTCCGGCATCCCGTGCCTCGACTACCACATCGAGCGCTGCCGGGCCCCCTGCGTCGGCTACGTGTCGCCCGGCGAGTACGCGGACATCGTCCACGGGGTCGTCGAGTTCCTCTCCGGCGACACGGAGCCGATCCAGCGCGAGCTCGAGCGGCAGATGCGCGAGGCGGCGGGCGAGCAGCGCTTCGAGGAGGCGGCGCGCTACCGCAACCGGCTGCGCTCGGTGCAGCACCTGGCGGAGCGGCAGGCGGCCGACCGGCGCTCGGTCGGCACCGTGGACGTGCTCGGGGTCGCGGCGGAGGGCGACCGGGCCGCCGTGCAGGTGTTCCCGCTGCGCGACGGCAAGCTGATCGACCGCTACGGCTTTCACCTCGAGAACGTCGCCGACCGGGACCTGACGACGATCCTGGAGGCGTTCTGCCTCGAGTACTACGGGGCGGCGCCGAGCGTGCCGCCCGAGATCGTGGTGCCGCGCGAGGCGGGCGACCTGTCGGCGCTCGGCGAGTTCCTGTCGGAGCGGCGGGGCGCGCGGGTCGAGCTGCGGGCGGCCGGGCGGGGCGAGAAGCGACGCCTGCAGGAGCTGGCGAGCGAGAACGCGCGGGTCGCGCTCGGGGCCGACACGCGCGCCGCCGAGCTGCGCCGGCTGCGGCGTGTGGAGGCGCTCGAGGAGCTGCGCGAGGCCCTCAACCTGGAGAGCCTCCCGGTGCGGATCGAGTGCTTCGACGTCTCCAACATCGGCGGGGAGTCGCCGGTCGCCTCGATGGCGGTGTTCGAGGACGGCGTGGCCAAGAAGGCGCACTACCGCAAGTTCGGGATCCGCGGCCTGAACGGGCAGGCCGACGACGTGGGAGCGATGGCGGAGGTGATCGAGCGGCGTTTCGCCCGGCTCCGGGACGCCGCGGCCGAGGAGTACGACGAGGGGTTCGCGAAGGCGCCGAACCTGGTGATCGTCGACGGCGGCAAGGGCCAGCTCGCCGCGGCGCTCGCGGCGCTGCAGCGGTTCGACCTTCCGCGCGTCGCCGTGATCGCGCTGGCGAAGCGCGAGGAGGAGGTGTTCGTGCCCGGCGGGGTGGGGCCGATCGTGCTCGACCGGCACTCGGCGGGGCTGCAGCTGCTGCAGCGGGTGCGTGACGAGGCGCACCGCTTCGCGCTCGGCTTCCACCGCCAGCGGCGCGAGACGCGCTCCTTCGCCTCGATCTTCGACGATCTTCAGGGCGTCGGACCGGCACGGCGGCGCGCGCTCCTGCAGCACTTCGGCTCCGCCGAGCGCTTCCTGGCGGCGTCGCAGGAGGAGCTGGAAGCGGTTCCGGGCGTCCCGCCGAAGACGGCGCGCTCGATCTACGCGCAGCTCCACAAGGCCGGCTGAAGCGCGGGGGAGCACGCTCCCCCCGCGAGCCCCCCTCTGCCTCGCGGTGCTCGAACACCGGCTGGCTGCGGCGGGGAACCCGCCTCCGCCGTCGGGACGCCTCGCCTGTGCTCGAACAGTTAAGGGCCCACGCGCCCCGGCAGTGCGGACGGCGGTGGGCTTCGCCGATCGCCGCCCGCATGAGTTCGGCCGGCCCGTACTGCCGGCGTGCCGCCGTCGCAGTACGGGCCGTCCTTGGGCGTGGTCGGCGAACGGGAGCTCAATCTTCACAGCTACGTCGCGACGGCCGGCGCGCGCGTGTGTCGAATAAAGGAACCGTGAGCGGCCGTCCGTCATTCGAGCAGGTGCGTGCGATCGAAGACGTCTACATCCGGCGCTACGCGGGGTTCCACCGCGGCGTGTCCGCGCTCGTCGGCGCCGACCTCGCGCACGACGCCGTCCAGGAAGGGTTCGCGCGCGCGCTTCGCCGGCACAGGCAGTTCGCCGGCGACGGCCCGCTCGACGCATGGATCTGGCGGATCGTCGTGCGAACCGCGCTCGACCTCCGCCGGACGCGCGGCACGGCGGCCGATCCGGCGGTGGACGTCGCCCCGCCCGAGCCCGAGCGCGACCCCGAGCTGGCGCTGCCGTGCGCGCCTTGCCGCCGCGGCGGCGCCTCGTCGTGTTCCTCCGCTACTTCGCCGACCTCTCCTACGCCGAGATCGCGGAGGCGTGCGGGATGAAGGAGGGAACGGTGGCGGCGACGCTCGCGCAGGCGCACGCCGACCTGAGGCGCACGCTCGCGAGCCGGGAGGTGTCGACATGACCGAGCTGGATCCCAGGCTGGAGGAGCGGCTCCGCGCACTGCGCGGCCCGGACCGGACGGGCGACTGGCTGGACGTCCGGCGGCGC
>JACVRR010000038.1 GCA_014534345.1 Thermoleophilia bacterium
CACCGCCCGCGAGGGCGCGCGCGCGTTGATCGCGCCCCGGGCGAGCACGCGCCGCTCGACACCCCGCGCGCGGTACCGCACGAGCGCCCGGCCGGCTCCGTCGACCGCGAGGAGGACGTGCGTCGCGCCGCGGTCGATCAGTCCGACGCGGCCCCCGCGGCGGGGAACGCGAGCCACGCCGTCGCCGCGAGCACCCCGGCGACCGCGAGCCGGGTCAGCGCTCGCGCGTGCACACCGGGTCGCCGCTCAGGAAGCGGTCGAAGACGGTGTTGAACAGCTCGTCGACCGCGGGGTTGAACGGGCCGAGGCCTCGGCCCTCCCACTGCACGATCGGGGTCACGCCCGGGCCCATGACGGTGACCCGATGGCGTTCGCCGTGACCCGGGCCGCGGAACTGCCTCGTCGGATAGCCGGGAGGCGGCTGCTGGGGAACGAAGCTGTAGCAGAACGCCCCGTTCGGCACGTGGGTCGCCTTCGCTGCGTCGCGCTTCCAGCCTGGCCCGTACGCCGAGTTGTACGTGTCGATGTAGAAGTAGCGGATGTACGGGTTCCCGCGCCCGCGCGGGAGGTGGGCCGGACGGTGCACCGGCGCGCCGCGGTAGGTCAGCCGGCCGAACAGCGCCTGCCAGGCGCCGCCGTACGTCCAGTTCGGCGAGACCTCGAGCAGCGGCAGCGGGCCGCTCCAGTGGGAGAGGTGCAGCTCGACCGCTCGGTGCCGCGGCAGCCAGGGGTCGATTCCGCGCATCGGCTGCAGCCGCTGCCAGCGCTGCAGCGCCCAGTAGGAGCCGTCGGGCGCGTTGCAGGCCGCGACCAGCCAGACGAGCGCGGGCCCGTCGTAGCGGCGGCAACCGTTCGCGAACGCGCCCAGCAGCCGGCGGCGCGACTGCGCGCTGCGGCCGGAGTAGTCGAGCGTGAACCGGACCTGCGGGCGGCCGCTCGCCGGCGGCAGCGCGTCGATCGCGTCGGACGCGACGACCACGCGCGGCCGACCCTCGACGACGTACTCGACCACGGCGCGGCCGGCGCCGTCGACGTGCAGGCGCACGTCCTCCGCGTTCCGGGCCACGATCTGCGAGCCGTGCGCGCCGGGTGCGGCCGCCGCGGCGGCGAGCGCGGCGAGCACCGGCAGCAGCAGCGTCCGCGTGCGCGACCGGTCGACAGGCGGACAGCCGCGATCGGCCGCGGAGCGCATGCCGGTTGGATCGGCGCCCGCGCCGCGCGCGTGCATCGCTCGAACGCGCCATGCGGCTAGCATGAGCCGCACCGCGCGCCGACGGAACGGACGCGTCCGCGTGTGTTCCTGCATCTCGATTGGACCCTGACCCGGTTGGAGGGCGCGAGTCTAACGGACTGTCGCGGAGGCAGTAAGAAGTTCGTAAGGGGGACAGGACCCCTCCGAAGGGGTAGCTACCATCGCGCCCGTGCCGACCTCGGTCGTGACCGGAGGCGCCGGCTTCCTCGGCTCTCACCTGTGCGAGCACCTCCTCGCCCGCGGGGAGCGGGTGATCTGCGTCGACAACCTCGAGACCGCGTCGCTCGAGAACATCGAGCACATCCGCGACTCCGCGTTCACCTTCGTGAACCACGACGTGACCGAGTTCATCCGGATCGACGAGCCG
This sequence comes from Thermoleophilia bacterium, assembly GCA_014534345.1. Taxonomy (GTDB): domain Bacteria; phylum Actinomycetota; class Thermoleophilia; order Gaiellales; family Gaiellaceae; genus JACVRR01. Next base: position 1,620 of record JACVRR010000038.1, read on the forward strand.
GTCGACTTCGTCTACCACCTGGCCAGCCCCGCGAGCCCGATCGACTACCTGCGGCTGCCGCTGCACACGCTCAAGGTCGGCTCGTACGGCACGCACAACGCGCTCGGGCTGGCCAAGTTCAAGCGCGCCCGCTTCCTGCTCGCCTCGACCAGCGAGGTGTACGGCGACCCGCAGGTCCATCCCCAGCCCGAGGAGTACTGGGGGAACGTCAACCCGATCGGGCCGCGCGGCGTCTACGACGAGGCGAAGCGCTACGCCGAGGCGCTCACGATGGCGTACCACCGCCAGCAGGGCGTGAACACCTGCATCGCGCGGATCTTCAACACCTACGGCCCTCGGATGCGGCCGCACGACGGCCGCGCGATCCCGACCTTCGTCCGGCAAGCGCGGGCGGATGCGCCGGTCACCGTCTTCGGCGACGGCTCGCAGACGCGCAGCTTCTGCTACGTCGACGACCTGATTCGCGGCCTGTACCTCCTGGCGCAGAGCGGCGAGCACCTGCCCGTCAACCTCGGCAACCCCCGCGAGTTCACGCTGCTCGAGCTCGCGGAGCTGGTCATCTCCATCACCGGCTCGAAGAGCAAGATCGTGTTCGAGGCGCTCCCGATCGACGACCCGCAGGTGCGCCAGCCCGAGATCACCCGAGCCCGCGACGTCCTCGGCTGGGAGCCCGAGGTCGAGCTCGAAAACGGCCTGCGGCGGATGCTCGCCGCGCCGGGAAGGGAGCCCGTTGCGTTCTAGCCTCGCCCTCGCCGCCGCCGCACTCGCGGCGGTGCTCGTCGCCGCGCCGCTGACCGCGGCTCCCGAGCGGACCGCCGCGCGCGGGATGCTGAAGGGGCTCTACGACCAGCATCAGCTGCTGTACGGCGATCCCGACAAGGTCTTCCCCGTGTTCGCCCGCCTGAACACGAAGGTCGTCCGCGTGAACCTCGTCTGGGGCGGCAGCCAGGGCGTCGCGCGGCGCCGGCCGGCGAACGCGACCGACCCCGCCGACCCCGCCTACGAGTGGGGCGTCTACGACCGGCTCGCCGTCCACGCCGGCCGGCACAACATCCGGATGGTGCTCTCGGTCTGGGGCACGCCGGGCTGGGCGAACGGGGGCAAGCGGCAGCGGGTCGCGCCGAGGAACGCCGCGCACCTGCGCGCGTTCATGACCGCTGCGGCGCGCCGCTACGGCGGGACGTACGAGCTCGAGGACGGGACGCGGCTCCCGAAGGTGCACTACTTCCTGGCCTGGAACGAGCCGAACAACCCCGCCTTCCTGCATCCGCAGTTCCGCCGGGCCGGCCGCCGCTTCGTGATGCAGAGCCCGCGTGACTACGCGAGGATCTGCAACGCGGTCGTGCGGGGCGTGCGGGCGGCGCGGGCGAGCCAGAAGGTCGGCTGCGGCGTCACGGGGCCGCGCGGGAACAACCTCCCGCGCGGCTTGCGGCCGGCGATCTCGCCGATCTACTTCCTGCGCGCGATGCACGCCGCGGGCGCGCGCGGCTTCGACGCGTATGCGCACCATCCCTACCCCGGGCGGCCGTCGGAGACGCCGCGGACGCGTCTGCAGGGCCGTGTCGGGCCGACGGCGATCACGCTCGGGAACCTCGACGTCCTCATCCGCGAGGTGACGCGGCGCTGGGGGCGAAAGCCGATCTGGATCACCGAGTACGGCTACGAGACGAGGCCGCCCGACCGGATCTTCGGCGTCTCGCCGCGGCTCCAGGCCCAGTACCTGTCGCAGTCGTACGCGATCGCCCGCCGCAACCCGCGCGTCCAGATGTTCATCTGGTTCCTGCTGCGCGACGAGCGGCGGCTGTCCGGCTGGCAGTCCGGGCTGTTGAGGGCGAACGGCAGGCCGAAGCCCGCGTTCACGACGTTCCGCCGCCTGCGCTAGCCGCGCGCACGGGTCGCTCGTGCCCGCCCGTACAATGCACGCGTTGGCCAGGGATCCGGTCGCGCTCGGGGATCGCCACGTGGCCGCCGAGCGGGCCGCGCGGCCGACCGCCGCCGCCGACGTGCGCGCGGCGCGCCCGTCGGTGCCGCTGCGGGCGCTCGTTCGCCGGCTGGCGAGCGTCGCCGCGCTGGTCGTGCTCGACGTCTCGGGCGTCGCGCTCGGGCTGTACGCCGCGCTGACCGTCCGCGAGGCGGTGCGCGGTCAGTTCCCGCCGCTGTGGGGCGTCCTCTGGGAGGCGGAGACGAGGTGGCTCCCGTTCCTGGCCTTGATCACCGTGCTCGTCCTCTGGCAGTGGGGCCTGTACGCCGAGCGGGAGAAGCGGGCGGGGATCGGCCGTATCCTGCCGGCGCTGGCGCTCGCGACGGTGCTCGCGGTCGTCGTCGCCGTGGGCTCCGGCATCCGCTTCAACACGTTCGCGCTGGCGCCGACCGCGCTCGTCATCTCCGCCCTGCTGATCACGCTGTTCCGCGCCAGCTACGAGAGCGTCACCCGCAACCTGCTCGCGCTGGCGGGCGTGCGCCGGCGCGTCCTCCTCGTCGGGGAGCCGGACCGTCTGGCCGAGCTGCGGCGCACGCTCGGTGACGCGCGCGGCGGGATCGAGTACGAGTTCGTCGGCGCCGCCGGCGCCTCGCCGGCGGGGCAGGAGTCGTGGTCCCTCGGCGACGTCGAAGAGGTGCCGGCCCTGCTCGACCGGCAGGCCGTGGACGAGGTGATCGTCACCGACGGCATCCCAGAGCGCCCGCTGCTGGAGCTCGTCGAGCAGGCACACGCGCGCGGGGTGACGGTGCGCGTCGCGCCGCGGACGACCCAGCTGCTCACGCACCGCGCCGAGTACGTCCCCGGGCAGGGGACGCCGCTGTTCGAGCTGCATCCGCCCGCGCTGGCCGGGATCGACTGGCTCGCGAAGCGCGCCTTCGACGTGGTGGTCAGCGCGCTCGCCCTCGTGGTCGGCCTCCCGCTCTGGCTGCTGATCGCGGCGGCGATCAGGCTCGACTCGCCGGGGCCCGTCCTCTACCGCGACCGCCGGATCGGCCTCGGCGAGCGCGAGTTCTCGATGCTCAAGTTCCGCACCATGCACGCCGACGCGGCGGAGCGGCAGCCGCAGCTCGAGGAGGCCAACGAGGCAGACGGCGCGCTGTTCAAGCTCCGCGACGACCCGCGGGTCACGCGGGTGGGGCGCGTCCTCCGGCGCTTCTCGCTGGACGAGGCGCCGCAGGTGCTGAACGTGCTGCGCGGCGAGATGTCGCTCGTCGGCCCGCGGCCGCTGCCGCTGCGGGACTTCGAGCAGCTCGAGCCCTGGCACCGCAAGCGCTACCTCGTCCTGCCCGGGATGACGGGGCTGTGGCAGATCGGCGGCCGCTCCGACCTCAGCTTCGACGACCTCGTCCGCCTCGACTTCTACTACCTCGACAACTGGTCGATCTGGCTCGACATCTCGATCCTGCTCAAGACGGTGCCGGCCGTGCTCGCGCGCCGGGGCGCGTACTGACCGCCTCGGTCGTCGTCGTCGCGTACCACGCGGGCGACGCGCTGCTGCGCTGCCTGCGCTCGCTCGCCGGGGAGGCCGTGAGCGAGGTGCTGGTGGTCGACAACGGCTCCGGCGCGGAGCTGGACGCGGCGCGCGAGCTTCCCGGTGTCCGCGTCGTCGAGCCCGGGCGCAACGTCGGCTTCGCGGCGGGGTGCAACCTCGGCGCGGAGGTGGCGCGCGGCGACGTGCTCGTCTTCCTCAACCCCGACACGGTGGTCGCGCCCGGCGCGGTGGCGGTGCTGGCCGAGCGCGCGGCCGAGCCCGGCGTCGGCATGGCGATGGCGCGGCTCCGCCTGCTCGACCGGCCCGACGTCCTGAACTCGGCGGGAAACGTCCTCCACGTGAGCGGGATCGCCTGGGCGGGGAGGTACGGAGAGCCGGTCGAGTCGGTCACCGAGCCGGCCGAGGTGCCCTACGCCAGCGGCGCGGCGCTCGCGATCCGGAGAGCGCTCTTCCACGAGCTCGGCGGCTTCACCGACGAGCTGTTCATGTACCAGGAGGACCTCGAGCTGTGCTGGAAGGCGCGACTGCGCGGGCTGCGCGTGGTCGTCGAGCCGTCGGCGGACGTCTTCCACGACTACCGCTACGACCGCAACCCGCAGAAGCGGTACCTGCTCGAGCGCAACCGGCTCGTCTTCGTCGTCTCGGCCTTCTCCGGCCGGCTGCTCGCCGTCCTGTCCCCCGTGCTCCTCGCCGCCGAGCTGTCGCTCGCGGCGCTCGCGCTGCGACAGGGGTGGCTGCGCGACAAGGCGCGCGGGTGGGCCTGGTGCCTCCGCCACGCCGGCTGGCTGCTCCGCCACCGCCGCGAGACGCAGCGCCTGCGGCGCGTGCCCGACCGCGAGCTGACCCGCTGGCTGACGCCGGTGCTCGACCCCGCGATGCTCGAGGTCCCGGGCGCCGTCCGCCTGCTCAACCCGCTGCTCTCGGCCTATTGGTCGCTCGCGCGGCGGCTGGTCTGACGCCGTGCTCAGATCCCGCCGCGCCCGGACGCCGCAGCCGCTGAGCGAGCCGCTCGCCGTCGCCGCCACGGCTTCGCTCGCGGAGCGGCTGGCGCGCACCCGCCGCGTGGCCATCGTGCCCGCCCGCAACGAGGCGGCGTGCGTCGGCGACGTCGTGCGCGAGATCCGCGCGTTCGACCCCGGGATGGAGGTCGTCGTGGTCGACGACGGTTCGCGCGACGGCACGGCCGCCGCCGCCGAGGCCGCGGGGGCCCGCGTCGTCCGGCTGCCGTTCAACCTCGGCATCGGCGGCGCCGTCCAGACCGGCTTCCGCTACGCGCTCGAGCGCGGGTTCGAGCTCGCCGTGCGCCTGGACGGCGACGGCCAGCACGACCCCGCCCAGCTGCCCGCGCTCGTCCGGCCCGTGCTCGAGGGCGAGGCCGACATCGCGATCGGCTCCCGCTTCGTCGGGGAGAGCGACTACCGTCCGCCGCTCGTCCGCTGGCTCGGGATCCGGCTGTTCGCCGGGCTCGTCTCGCTGCTCGTCCGCCAGCGCGTGACCGACACGACCTCCGGCTTCCAGGCGCTCAACCGCCGCGCGATGGCGCTGTTCGCGCACGACTACCCCCACGACTACCCCGAGGTCGAGGCGACGGTGATGCTGTTCAAGCACCGGCTGCGCCTGGTCGAGGTACCCGCCTCGATGCGCGAGCGCGCTGCAGGCGCCTCGTCGATCACGTTCTGGGCCTCGGGCTACTACATGTCGAAGGTCCTGCTGGCGCTCTTCGTCGGCCTCTTCCGCCGTAACGTCACCCGACTCGAGGAGGACTCGTGACTCCCCTTCCCGTCTCGATCGGCGGCGTCGTCGCCTCGCTCGTGCTGCTGACGATCGTCTTCGAGCTGATCCGCAGCCGCCGCCTGCGCGAGCGCTACGCGCTGCTGTGGCTGGTGACCGGCGTCGTCATGCTCGTGCTCTCGGCCTGGCGGGACGCGCTCGACACGTTCGCCGGCTGGGCGGGGGTGACCGGCTACCCGCCGGCGGTGCTCTTCGCCGTCGGCCTGTTCTTCATCATCGTCGTCCTGCTCCACTACTCGACGGTGATCTCGAAGCTGGCCGACGAGAACGCGATCCTCGCCCAGCGGCTCGCGCTGCTCGAGGCCGAGCTGCGCGAGCGGGCGGGCCGCGGGCGGTGACGCGCGCGGCGCTGACGGCGGCCGCGGCCGTGCTGAGCGCTGCCACGCTCTCCGCTCCGGCGCTCGCCGCGTACCGGCCGCAGCTGCTGGTCGTCCCGCAGGGGCGGGGATCGGCCGAGGGGACTCGGCTCGTGTTCACGCAGCCGGCCGCGCACGACGCGACGGCACGGGTCGTGATCGCCGTCCCGGCCGCATACACCGTGACGCTCGGCCAGCCGCCGGGCACCGTGCTCGGAGACGTGCAGGCGGAGGTGACGGTGCAGGGGTTCGACGCCGGCGCGATCCCCGTCGCCGGCCGCGCGGTGGTCGCCGACCCGACCGCGCACGCGATCTCCGCGAGCGCATGCGGGGTGACGGGCCCGCCGGCGGTGTGGCGGCTCGAGCTCGCCGCGCAGACCGGGCAGGCGCTCGCAGTCACGCTCTTCGTCGAGCGCGTCGGCTCGTTCGTCGCACTCGTCGGCTGCCTTCCGCCGCCGGACGTTCCGCCCGAGCTCGGCGGTGCGCCCTTCGGGGTGAAGCTCGTCTCCGCTTCGGTGACGGTGGGCGGGGTCTTCGCCGCGCCGCGGCGGCGCGGGCGGCACGTCTGGAGAGGGCTGTTCACGCCGTACCGGTCCGGGACCGCGGTGCCGGAGGCCCAGGTCGAGGCGCGCGCGGTCGTTCCCGTGCCGGCGTCGCTCGTGCTCGCGGCGCGGGTCGAGCGGCGACCCTCGCCGCGCGCCGCGCTGTCGGGTCGGCTGCGAGAGGCGGGGGCGGGCGTCGCGGGCGTGCGCGTCGAGCTGTGGGAGGCGCTCGGCCCGCAGGGGCAGCGAGCACGGCGCGTGGCGCACGCGGCGACGCGGCGGGGCGGCCGCTTCTCGTTCCGGCGGCCGGCGTCGCGCACGCGCTGGTACTCCGTCCGCGCGCTCGCGCGTGACGCGACGGCGCGCGAGTGCCGCGGCCCGACGGCCCCCGGCGGGTGTGTCAGCGCGACCGTCGCCCCGGCCGCCAGCGGCTGGGTGTGCGTCCGGGCGCCCGCGCGGCGCTAGATGGCCGCCGTCGAGCTGTCGATCGTCGTCGTCAACCACGACGGGGCGGAGTGCCTGCCCCCGACGCTCTCGGCGCTGGCGCGGAACACGGAAGCCGCGGACGTCGAGTGCGTGGTCGTCGACTCGGCCTCGCGCGACGGCAGCTGGCGCGGGGTGGAGCGCCACTGGGAACGGGCGCGCGCGCTCCGCTTCGAGCAGAACGTCGGCTTCTGCGCCGGCTGCAACCGCGGCGCCGAGGAGGCGCGTGGGCGGCTGGTGGCGTTCGTGAACTTCGACGGGGAGGTCGACCCCGGCTGGGACGAACCGCTGCGCGCGTTGCTGGACGACCCCTCCGTGTCGCTGGCAACCGGGCTCCTGCTCGACGGAAGCGGCGAGCGGCTCGAGGCGGCCGGGCTGGCGATCGCGCCCAACCTGGCGACGTACGGGCGCGACGAGGGCGAGCCGCGCAGCGCGGCGCCTGCGCAGCCGGTCGACGTGGCCGCCGCCTCGGGCGCGCTGCTGATGGCCCGCCGGGACGAGTTCCTGGCGCTCGGCGGCTTCTACGAGCCGCTCTGGATGTACGGCGAGGAGGCCGACCTGGCGCTGCGCGTGCCCGGCCGGATCGTCCTGCACCCGGCGAGCGCGATCCGCCATCGCCGCGGGGCGGCCGCCGGGCCGCCGCGCTCGCGCATCCGCCTCTACTGCGGGTCGCGCAACCGGCTCGTGAACGCGGCCCGTCACCTCCCGCCGCGCGCCCTCGGGCGGGCGGTCGCGCTGTCGGCCGCGTTCGACGTGCTGACGCTGGCTCAGGTGCGCTCGCGTGAGGCGGCCCAGGCCGTGGCGGCGGGCTGGCGCGACGGCCTGCGCGCGATGCCGCGGGAGCGCGGAGCGCGCACGCCGCGGGAGCGGCGCCGCGCGGCCGCCCGCCTGGCCGGCGTGCGGGAGGCGCTCGCGCAGCAGCGCCGGCTAGGCCGGATCTGAGGCGACGCCGCCGAGCCGCGCCGGTCGTCCGTCAGTCGCTGCGACCGGCGCCGCGCGGCGCAGGCGGACGGTCGCCTCGAACTCGTACTTCCGCTCGAGCTGTTCGTACGTCGACGTCGGTGGCGCGAAGAACACGATGTGGTTCTCGGGCTGCGTCGCGACGGTCGCGACGAGCGGCTCGGTGGCCAGTCGGCCCGAGTTGCGCTGCGCTGAGCCGGGCGGCGAAGCCGCGCAGCGCCGTCGTGTTGTACCGGGGGAGGCGCGGAACCGGTACCGCGCTCGAGCGCCTCGATCACTCGGCCGACCTCCGGCGACGACGGGAACAGCGCGAGGGCGACGACGTACGGGGCGCGCTCGGGGTTGACTCGGCGAACCTCGCGGTCGAGGTGCAGGCGGCGTATTTGCGAGGACGAGAGCCGCGCTGCGAACCCCTTTCAGGCTCCGCCAGCGGTAGCGGTGCGTCGAGCGGAGCCGAGCGCGCACTCGAGGTTGTTTGTCTTTACGTCGACGCTGCGGATCGTGGAGAAGAGGACGACGTCGACGGGCGGCCGCGTGCCGGCGCCGCTGCCCGCGACCGAGGCGGCCAGGAACGAGAGCGCGACGGCGACCCCGACGAGCGTTCTCGCGCGCAGACCAGCTACGACGCTTGCGCGGCGCGCCGTCGTCGGCTCAACCGACGGCGGCGGGCGCCGGAGCGGCCTCCGCGGCCCCAGGCACCTGCTCCACGAGCGCGCGCAGCCACAGCTCGAGGTTCAGGGCCCACCAGATCCCCGCCGGGTCGCGCCAGGCGCCCTGTCGGAAGTCCCGCTCGATCGCGCCGGCGTCGTAGAGAGCGCGCGCCCGCGCCCGCGGGTCGAGGAGCACGTCAGCGACGTACGAGCGCAGCGGCTCCTCCGCGAGCCAGCGCCGCTGGGGAGGTTCGAAGCCGACCTTGTCGCGGCGGACGAGCACCTCTTCCGGGACGAGGCCGCGTCCCGCGTCGCGTAGCACGCGCTTGGAGACGCCCTCGCGGTACAGCAGCTCCGCCGGCAGCGACAGCGCCAGGTCGGCGAGCCGGCGGTCGAGGAGGGGCAGGCGCACCTCGCGGCTCCACGCCATGCTGCTGCGGTCGGCGTAGCGGAGCAGGTGGGGGAGGCTGCTGTCGAAGCTCTGGACGAGCAGCTGCCGGCGCAGCGGATCGGGCTCCTCGCGCCAGACGCCGACGGCGACCGGGCCGATGCGCGCCGATGCCTCGCGAGCCGCGGCCGAGGCGTACGGCGCAGCCGTGCGGGCGCGCGCGAGCCGGCGCAGCGGCTCCGGGAGGTAGTCCGCCGCCAGCGACGCGCCGAGCCCGGGTAGCAGCCGGCCGTCGCGCCGTAGCTCGCGTGCGGCGGCGCGCCACGGCAGCGCGCGGACGGCGTACGCCGCAGTTGCCGGGTAGCCCCCGAAGAGCTCGTCGCCGCCCTGGCCGTCGAGCAGCACGGTGACGCCCGCGTCCCGCGCCGCCCGGTTCACGCACCACTGCGCGTAGATGCTGAGGGAGCCGACGGGCTCCTCGTGGTCGCGCACGAGCTCGTCCAGGTCGTGGAGGAGGCTCGCGGCGGTCGGCTCGACCGCGTGGTGCTCCGCGACGCCAGCTGCCTGCGCCACGGCGGCCGCGTAGCGCCACTCATCGCGCTCGAAACCGGGGAAGCGGGCCGTGAATGCATGGCGCGTGTGCTCGCCCGCGAGCTGGGCGCTCAGCAGGACGACGGTCGACGAGTCGACCCCGCCGCTCAGCGAGGTGCCCACGGGAACGTCGCTGCGCAGCCGCAGGCGGATGGAGTCGAGCAGGAGCTCGCGGAGCGCCGAGGCGGCCTCGCCGGGGCGCGCCGGCGCGTCGACGCGCCGCGGCCGCCAGTAGCGGCGCACGCGCACCGTTCCGTCCTGCCACTCGAGGAGGTGCGCCGCGGGCAGCCGGCTGATCCCCTCGAAGAAGCTGGACCCGATCGCCGGCATCGCGCCGCGCGCCAGGTAGGCGGCGACCGCCTCGTCGTCCGCCCGGCGACGGACGCCGCCGTGGAGGAGGAGCGCCTTCAGCTCGGACGCCCAGACGAGTCCGCCGCCGGCGTGCGCGTAGTAGACGGGCTTCTCGCCGAAGGGGTCGGACGCGAGCGTGAGCCGCCGTTCGGCGTCGTCCCAGACGGCGAGCGCGAACATCCCGTTCGCCCGGTCGAGCGCCGCGTCCCCCCACTCTGCCCAGGCGTGGAGCAGGACCTCTGCGTCGCCCTCGGTCGCGAAGCGGTGCCCGAGCCCCCGCAGCTCCTCGCGCACCTCGCGGTAGTTGTAGAGCTCGCCGTTGAAGATCAGGTGCAGGGGACCGAGGTGCTGCGGCTGGCTCGACCGCTCGTGCAGGTCGATGATCGCCAGGCGGCGGAACGCGAAGCCGACCCTCGCGTCGTGCCAGGTGCGCTGCCCGTCCGGGCCGCGCTTGTGCATCGTCGCGGCCATCCGCTCGAGCAGCTCGGGATCCGGCGGCAGGCCAGCCGTTCCGCCGATCCCGCACACGCGGTCAGGATATCGGCGGCCCGCGCGCATGAGGATCTGCCACGTCACCACGCACCACCCGCCGGACGACGTGCGGATCGTCGTCCGCGAATGCGCCACGCTCGCGGCGGCGGGCCACGAGGTCCACGTCGTCGCGCGTGTCGAGGAGCCGTCGCAGCGGGACGGCATCAGCTTCCACCCGCTCGGCGAGGTCGCCGCCGCGCCCGGGCTCCGGAACCTGGCCGGCCGCCTCCGCGCGGCGCTCGCGGCGGCGCGCGCGGTCGGCGCGGCCGCGTACCACCTGCACGATCCGGAGCTGCTGCCGCTGGCGGCGGTCCTGAAGGCGCGCCGGGCGCGCGTCGTGTACGACGCGCACGAGGACACCCCGAACGAGGTGCTCGACCTCTCGCCTTCGCGGCTCGCCCGGCCGCTGTCGCTCGGCTGGCGCCTCGCCGAGGGAGCGGCCGGCCGGCTGGTCGACGGCGTGGTCGCGGCGACGCCGCAGATCGCGCGCCGGTTTCCGACCGGCAAGACCGTGCTCGTCCGCAATTTCCCCGTGCGCGACGAGGCCGATCGCTTCCTCGGCCCGCCGCTCCGCGAGCGCGAGCCGTTGGCCGTCTACCTGGGCGCGATCTCGGCCCGCCGCGGCGCGCACGCGCTCGTCGCCGTCGCGGAGCGGCTGGCGACGCCGGGAGCGCGCGTGGTCCTGGCCGGCCCGTTCCAGCCGCCGGCTCTGCGCGACGAGCTCGTCGGCCTGGCGGGCTGGAGCAGGGTCGAGGAAGCCGGGCGCGCGACGCGCGAGGGCGCGGCGGCCGTCCTCCGGCGCGCGAGCGTCGGCCTGGTCACGCTGCCCCCGCTTCCCACGCACGTCGAGGCTCTGCCGGTGAAGCTATTCGAGTACATGGCGGCGGGGCTGCCGGTCGTCGCCTCCGACTTCCCGCGCTGGCGCGAGATCGTCGCGGGCGCCGGCTGCGGGGTGCTCGTCGATCCGGACGACACGCCGGCGGTCGCCGCCGCCGTCGACCGGCTGCTCGCGGATCCCGAGGAGGCCGAGCGGCTGGGTGCGAACGGCCGGGGGGCGTTCGAGCAGACGTACAACTGGGACGCGGAGGGCGCGCGCCTGCTCGAGCTCTACGCGCGGCTCGACCGCCGCTGACCCGCCCGTTCCGCGAGCGCGGCTTCGTACTCGGCGCGCAGCTGCCGGGCGATGGTGACCGGGTCGTGCCAGCGCTCGACGAAGGCGCGGCTGCGCCGGGCGATCTCGGCGTACTCGCCGCGCCGGGTCGTGAGCAGCTCGCGCAGGACCGCGTGGAGGTCGCGCGGGGCCGCGTGGACGATGGGCAGCTCGCGCACGAGCTCCGGCGGGGCGTGGCGCTCGGCCGTCTCGCGGTCGACGAAGCAGACGACGGGCTTGCCGAGCGCCATCAGCTCGACCGCCAGGCCCCCGTACCAGCCGACCAGGAGCTGGTCGACCAGCAGGTGCGCGCGCTCGTACTCCTTCCGCGCGTCCGCGTGGGGGAGGCCCTCGACGAGCCGGAAGTCGAGCGCCACGCCCTCGGCGTGCAGACGCGCGACCGCCTCGAGGACGTGGTGCGTTCCCTTGATCCCGCGGTGGCTGGGCGCGTGGACGACGACCGGCACCTCCGGCAGCTCGTCCACGGCCCCGGGCGTCCGCTCCGCGGGGCGGGCGTGTGCGTAGGGGACGAACTGCGCGCGCCCGGGCAGGAACTCGCCGAGGTCCGGGTTCAGGAAGAAGATCCGGTCGGCGTGGCGCTCGAACCGCTCGATCGCGCGCCGCTTCAGCGCGTCCCCGCGGGCCGTGTAGTAGCCGTCGAGGCCCGCCGCCAGCCGGCGGTGCCGCTCCGGGACTACGGGGCCGACGCCCTGGCGCGCATCGTCGCCCTGGAACGTCACCGCGATCGCCTTGCCCGCCCGGCGCAGCAGCGGCAGGTCGCGCATCCACAGCAGCCGTGCGTAGAGCCGGCCCGGCACGTGGACGACGCCGGCGCCGGCGAGCGAGGGCGCTGCGGGCGGCATCAGCGACCGCCCGAAGTTGAAGTGGACGACGTCGTACTCCCGCAGCGCGCGGCGGAGCAGGCGCCAGCGCCGCGCCTCGAGCGTGAACGCGCCGGTTCCGGGCCCGGCCAGCGCCTCGTCCACCTCGTAGTCGAACCAGCCGCGCTCGATCTCGACGCAGCGGCTGTCGAGTCCGATCTCCCGCTCGGCGCGCGCGAGCCCCTGCGGGTGGTTCCCCACGTTCGTGGGCGTGTGGAGGACGCGCAGGGCCACGCCGGCGAGGATACGGGGAGGTCGCCGGCGCTCTGGTACGTTGGCCGCGCCGTGCTCAGGGAGCTGCTCAGGCGGCAGACGCTGGCGTCCTTCGACTACCAGTGGCGCGAGCTCCCCGAGGCGGACGCGCTGCTGTCGGACGAGTGGTTTCGGGCCAACGTGGCGCGCATCGTCGCGGACGAGCTGCTCTGCCTGGCGCCGGAGTGGTTCCGCGGGCGCCGCGTTCTCGACGCCGGGTGCGGCACCGGCCGCTGGACGGTCGGCCTGCTCGAGCTGGGGAGCGACGTCACTGCGGTCGACTTCAGCGAGCACGCGCTCGAGCACCTGCGCGAGAACGTCCGCGCGCACTGCTCCGCGGACGAGCTGGCGCGGCTCGAGACGCGGCAGGTCGACCTCCTCCGGCTGCCCGCCGACCTGGCCGCGCAGCGGTTCGACGGCGTCTTCTCCTTCGGCGTGCTCCACCACACGGGCGACACGCGCGCGGCGCTCGGCAACGTCGCCGCGCTCACGGGCGACGACGGCGTCATCTTTCTCTACCTGTACGGGAAGGAGTCGGTCTCGCGGGTGGACACGGTACGGCTTGGGGCCGAGCGGCTGCTGCTCGCGCCGCTGCCGTTCCGCGTGAAGCAGCGCGTCGTCGGCGTCCTCCGCCCGGGCGCGGACGTGCACCACGCGTTCGACCTGCTCTCGCCGACGATCAACACGCGGCACACGTTCGCCGAGGTGCGCGCGTGGCTCGAGGAGGCCGGCTTCCGGGACGTCGCGCGGCCGATCGAGCACACGGAGCTCTTCGTCCGCGGCCTCCGCGACCCGGACGCCGTCGCGCCGTTCCTGCTCTCGCCGCCGCAGCCCCCGTACTGGTTCGAGCGGTACGCCTGAGCCGCGCCGCCAGGGCCGCGGACGGCGAGGCGGCTACGGGCGCGCGCGGACCCCACCCGGGACGCTCCTATGTCCTGTCAAGGGGCGCCAGCGGCGAGCCTCGGGGTAGCGACCAGGATGCGGTAGAAGCGACGGACGAGCGCGCGCTTGCTGCAGCGGATCGCCTCACGCTTGCTCTTGCCACGGTCGAGCAGCCGCTGGTAGTAGGCGCGCGTTTCCTCGTGGTCGCCGATACGGCTGAGCGCGACCACGTGGAGCGCCCGGTCCGGCTGGCGGTCGTCGCCGCGGTTCAGGCGGTGCCGCTGCAGCAGCCGCCGCGCGGCCCGCTCCCGGAGCAACAGGCGCGCAGCTCGCTCGGACGCGCATCCCGTGGCGTCAGCCGCGGCCGGCGGGAGCGCCGCGGCCGGCGCGGGCCCGCTCGACAACCTCCTCGTAGACGGCTCGCTGGCGGTCGACGACGAGCCGCCAGCCGTGGTGGCGCTCGATCCAGCGACGCGAGTCGCCGCCGACGCGCCCCCGCTCGTCGCGGCTCGCCGCCAGCCGGGCGAGCGCATCGGCGACCTCGCCCGGCTCGCGCGCGGCGACGATCGGCGGCAGCTCGGGGAAGCACCAGCGGTGCAGCTCGGGCTCGAACGCCATCACCACCGGCCGCGCGCACGCCATCGCCTCGGGCGCGACCGCGCCGAAGGTGCCCAGCAGGAACTGGTCGAGGACGACGTCGGCGGCGCGGTAGGCCTCGATCAGCCGCGGCTTCGGCAGCGGCGGCAGCCAGCGCACGTGCTCCGCGACACCGAGCTTGCCGGCCAGGCCGCGGCTGCGCTCGACGTCCGGGCCCCACTCCGTCAACACGAGCGTCGCGGGGGCCTCGCCGGCGAGGAAGCTCGCGAAGCCGCGCAGCAGCACGTCGTTCGCCTTGATGCTCCAGGTCTGGCTCGAGGGGGAGAGGAGCAGCAGCTCCTGCCCGAGGCCGTGCTCGGCGCGGAACGGGGTCGGCCCGGGCGCGTACTTCGTCTCGTCGACCGGGTGCGGGATGAACACGTAGTCGGTGAGCGCGAGCCGTTCGGCCGCGGCGCGGACGTCGGGATTCGTGATCACGACCTTCGCCGCCGCGCGGTAGGCGAGCGAGAGCAGCCGCCCGCGGTACGTGTCCTCGAAGGGCAGCTCGCGCAGCGTCCCGTGCTCGAACGCGACGTACGGCCGGGCGCCCGCGAGATAGGCGAGGATCGGGTGCGTCGCGTACGCCTGCACGACGTCGTAGCGGGCGAAGAGCGCGGGCGGGTCGGGCCAGTGGAGCGAGAAGCGGTGCAGGTCGAGCAGCCCTCGGCCGAGGTCGCGGTAGCGGAGGTCGCCCGGGAGCGCGCGACGGAGCGGGCCGTACTCGCGCCGCAGTCGCGACCGCGCGCGCGGCCGGAGGAGCGGCCCGACGTGAGCGCGGAGGAGCCCTTCGAGGAAGTGCTGGCCGCGGAAGCGGCGCCGCCGCACGGGATCGTCCTCCTCCAGGACCCACGCCGGACGCTCCCAGCCGGCGGCGCGCCCGATCGCGCCCGCGTCGGGGTACGGCTCGAAGCTTCCCCGCAGGTCGGCGTCCTCCCACTCGGGGAGGCTGAGGATGTGCCGCTCGTCGCAGATCGCGTCCGCCTCGATGCCGACCCGGCGTTGAAGCTTCGCGTTCAGGTAGCCGTTGTTGGCGACGTTGCCGACATGCAGCACCCTCATCGTGCGGGAAGGCCCCAGAGCGAGCGGTAGATGGTGTCCAGGTCGGCCCCGACGCTTCGCAGCGAGTGGTACTTCTCGACGTACGGCGGTCCGCGCCGGCCGAGCTCCCGCCGGAGCTCGGGGTCGGCGGCCAGCCGGCGGAGGTTGTCGGCGATCGCGGCCGGGCTGGTGTTGAGGATCGGGCACTCGTGCCACTCGGGGTGGTACGGCGCGAAGCGCTCGTTCAGGTAGCAGAGCACGGGCTTGCCGAGCGCCATACCCTCGATCGCGAACAGCGCGTAGGCGCCGATCAGGAACTGGTCGGCGATCACGTCGGCCCGCTCGTAGGCCGCCCGCGCCTCGTCGTTCGGCATCCCCTGGACCAAGACGAGCTCGATCGCGACGCCCTCCCGGCGCACCTCCTCGACCGCCTCCACGAGGTAGCGAGTGCCCTTGTAGTGGGGGTGGTTGGGCGAGTGGACGACCGTCAGCACGCCGTCGGCGGCCGGCTCGACCGGCCGCCACTCGTCCGCCGGGAACGGGTAGCGCAGGACGCCGTCCAGGCGGGGCAGGTGCTCGACCAGGTCCGCGCAGCCGAGGATCGCGTCGGCGTAGCGCCCGAAGGCGGCGAGCCGCGCCCGGACGTCCGCCTCGTCACGGTCCTCCTCGCCTGGCGGCACGTCCGTGTACGCGTGCCACCGCCCGAGCCTCCGCGTCTCGCTCGGCAGGCGCGCGTCGCCGCCGTACGGGTAGACGACGACGCCCTTGCCCGCCAGCCGGAGCAGGCGTAGCTCGGCCCGCCACCACGGCGTCCGCGCGAGCAGGGCGCCGTCGAAGAAGCAGCCGAACACGTCGTAGCGGACCCCCGCCCAGAGGAAGGCGCCGTACGGCACGAGCAGGCCGACGAGCGGCAGGCGGGCCAGCCGCTCGAGGACGTAGTCGAAGTCGCGTTCGCGGTTGATCGCATAGACCTCGTAGACGAGCGTGTCGCTCCGGTAGCCGTAGAGGCGGTCGGCCAGCGCGCTGTAGCGGATGTTGATCAGCGGGATCGGCCCCCACAGGACGGCAGGGAGGGCGCCGCGGCGGCGCTTCGCGAAGCGGAAGCCGATGCCGCTGAGGAACGTGGTGAGCCCGGACAGCGGCCGCCCCACGATGGTGATCTCGTGGACCAGCCCGTCCGCGCCCACGCGGAAGCGGTCGGCGCCGGCGACGAAGCGCCCGTCGATGCGGGCCTCCCAGAAGAACGCGTAGGTGTCGCCGTTGCGGAGCTCGTCGACGACGAGCACCTCCTCGAACGACTCGAGCACGCTCGCGTAGAGATCCGCGAGCACCTCGCGGCCCTCGAACGGCGTCCTCGTCACCGCGGAGTGGAGGACGGCGTCGGGCGCGAGCGTCGCGACCAGCGCGTCGAGGTCGCGCCGCGCGAGGGCGGCCGTGAACGGGTGTGAACCGGCGTCGGTGCGCGCCGG
>JACVRR010000107.1 GCA_014534345.1 Thermoleophilia bacterium
CGAGCGTGCAGATCGACGCCAACCCAACTACCGTCAGCCATACCGGCGCCTCCCGTAATTGCGGCTCTACCGCCGCGCCACTCGCGACGGCAGCCCGCGCCAACTTACGAGCGAGGCGCCGGGCACTCCATACGGTCTAGCACAGCAGGCGCTTCGGCTGCCCGGTCGCGGGATGCCGAGACGCGCGTCGTCCGTACATCAGGGAGTGAACGATCGCGACACACGGCTCGTCCAGGCTGCGAAGGCGGGATCCGTTGACGCCGTCGAGCGCCTATTCGATCGCTACTGGCGACCGACATGGCAGACCGCATACGCGATCACGATGCGGCGCGACCTCGCCGACGAAGTCGCACAGGAGGCGTGGGTGCGTGCGATGGGTGCGATGTCGCGGTTCGACGAGCGGCGGCCGTTTCGCCCGTGGGTCATGCGAATCGCTGCCAACCGTGCGATCGACGTACTGCGCGACGAGAGCCGCCTCGTCAGCCTCGACGGGCGAGTCGAGCAAGCAGCCGAGGAGAGCCAAGGCTCCGACGACGATCTCCTCGACGCAGTCCGTGGGCTCGGTACCGAGCGCCGGCTCGTCGTCGTCCTCCATTACTGGCTCGGGATGGAGGTCAAGGAGGTCGGCGAGTTGCTCGGCATCCCGGCCGGAACAGCGGCCTCGCGTCTGAGCCGCGCCCTCGAAGAGCTACG
Source organism: Thermoleophilia bacterium (assembly GCA_014534345.1). Lineage (GTDB taxonomy): Bacteria > Actinomycetota > Thermoleophilia > Gaiellales > Gaiellaceae > JACVRR01. Next base: position 694 of record JACVRR010000107.1, read on the forward strand.
TCACCGACTGGAGGTCGATCATGTCTGACGAGACGCTGGAGCGCCGGCTCCGGGAACAGGGCGAGCGACTGCCCCTCCCGCACGCAGACGTCACCGTGCGGGCGCGCGACGCAGCCGCCGCGGCGCTCGTGACCGCCGAAAGTGAGCGCCTTGGAGAGCTGGCTCGTGGTCACCGGCGCCGCGCAGTACCTCTTGCGCGGCGGGCCGCGCTGGTGCGTCCCCTTGCAGTCGGTGCGGGTGCGGCCGCTCTAGTCGTCTTCGGGTTCGGCATCGGCCTGTTCGTTGCACCGAGCACCGGGGCGAACCAAGGGGTGAGCGTCGGATTCCTGCCCGCTATCGGATGGAACACCGTCGCAACTGGTGCAGTGCCGGTGACGGAAGGGCCAACCGCAATTGCTTCGACGGCGCCGATCATCACCGAAGACGGCCCGATCGGGACGTTCCCGAGGCGAACGCTGGAGCGCTTCAGCGCGGACGACGTCCTGATCTTCGCAACGGTGGGGGCACGCGGCGAGAACGCCGGTGTCGATGCTCGCTATGCACCTCGCGACCTTCCCCTTACCCTGGCGGACGCGGAGATCCTCCGACGATGGGAAACCCAGCCACGGGAGAACGTTCCCCTGTACCGGCTGACTGCCGCGATTGGCCAGCTGAACGTGAGCGTGCACGTCTACTTCGGGACCGTACGGCCCGCGCCGGAGCTTCAAGCGGCGGCGGATGAGCAGCTTGCTCGGCTCACCCTCCCCGAAGGGAGCTAGCGCGCTCACGCGGGCAGCGCGTGGACGGCTCAGCTAGTCGCGCACCTTTAGCCGGAACACGTCCGGCCGGTGGTAGTGCCCGGCCGGGTCGAAGCGCTGGCGCTCCTCGTCCAGCCGCGCCGGCTCGAGGTCGGCGTAGAGGATCCCCTCCTCGTCGTACAGCGGCCCGGCAAGATAGGCGCCGTCCGGCCCGAGGATCGCGCTGCCGCCGCGGCCGATCACCTCGAGGCCGTCGAACGCCTCGCGCAGCGGGAAGTCGTCGGGGTACGCGGACGGCCGCTGGAAGTGCGAGGGCGCGACGACGAAGGCGCGCGACTCGCGCGCGAGGTGGACGAGCGTCGCCTGCCAGGCGTCGCTGTCGTCGGCGGTCGAGGCGACGTAGATCTCCACGCCGGACTCGTACAGGGCGAAACGCGCGAGCGGCATGTAGTTCTCCCAGCAGATCAGGCCGCCGACGCGCCCGAGCGGCGTCTCCAGCGCACGGAGGCCGCGCCCGTCGCCCGGCCCCCAGACGAGGCGCTCGTGGTTCGTCGGAACGAGCTTGCGGTGCCGTTGCGCGAGGCGCCCGTCCGGGCCGAGGTACAGCAGCGAGTTGAACAGCGTGCCGGGGTGCTCGGGATCGCGCTCGGTGACGCCGACGAGCAGCCAGACGCCGTGCTCGCGCGCGGCCTCGGCCATCCGCTCGACCGCGTCGCCCGGCACCTCCACCGCCTCGCGGGCGAGCAGCGCGTAGGCCGCCTTCGCGCGCGGGTCAGCCCAGCCGGCCAGGTACTTCGCCCAGACGGAGGAGGGGTACGCCGGGACGAACGCCTCCGGGAAGACGACGAGCTGGGCGCCCGTGCTCGCCGCCTCGGCGGTCAGCCCGGCGAGCTTCTCGATGGTGCCGGCTCGGTCGAGCGCAACGGGCTCGGCCTGGACGCAGGCGACGCGGACTGGCTCCCGCACGCGGCGAGCGTACTCGCTCGTGCGCGGGGCGGGCGCCTCGTCAGTCGCGCCGGTGCCCGAGCAGCCAGGCGTAGATGTCGTCCCCGTCCGTCGCGTCGTAGGCGGGATCCCAGGCGTCGTGGCCGACGCCCGGGAACAGCGTGAGCCGCACGTCCTCCGGCGGGGGGTCGTCGCACGCCTTCAGTCGCTCGACCGGCTCCTCGATGTACCGCTTCGGGACGATGTCGTCGGCCTCGCCGTGGAACGCCCAGACGGGAACCCGGCCGAGCGCGCACCCGGCCTCGGCGAGCGCGTCGACGGCGTGGCCCGCGACCAGCACCGCGCCCGCGACGGTCCCGTCGCCGTGCTCGGCGAGGTAGTCCCACGCGCCGATCGCGCCGCAGCTGACGCCCGTGAGGTAGACGCGCTCCTCGTCTGCCTCGTAGTGATCGACGGCGAAGCGCAGGAACGCGTCGACGTCGTCGGCGAGAAGGCAGTCCTCGCCGCGCTGGAACCCGTACTGGGGCGCCAGCACCACGAACGGGCGGCTCTCGGGCCACTCGTCGTCCTGGATCAGCTGCGGGATGCCGAGCTTGAACACGTTTCGAAGGTCCGCCGCGCTGCCGTCTCCGCGCTCGCCCGAGCCGTGCAGGAACACGAGCAGCGGCCGCCGCTCGCCGTCGCCGTAGCCGGGCGGCAGGTACTCGAGGTAGCCGAGCGGCGCGCCGTCCACCGACCCCGCGGGGCGCTGGCTCAGGCGCTCGTGCGACGGCCCTGCCCGGAGGGGCTCCGCCTCCCCGCCGCATCCGGCCGCAAGCAGGCCGACGACGCTGGCGGCGGCTGCCAGGAGCGCCGGGTAGCGAGATCTCGCCCGTCCGATGACCGAGTGTAGGCACGGCTCGGCCCGATCGCCAAGAGGCGGCCCGCTACAGCGCCTCGACCGGGTCGCCGACCGCGATCTCGCCGTCGCCGACGATGTCGGCGTTCAGCCCGCCGCGGTGGACGAGCCTCCGGAGGACGCCCGGCCTCGTCAGCGACTCGAGCGTCCGGCAGGGCTCGCAGAGCGCCACGCCGACGCACTCCGCGGCGCCGACGCGGAAGCGGACCCCGACGAGCGCGTTCAGGTCGATCCCGCGCGTGAGCACGTTGCGGCGGCTCTCCGCGCCGGTGATCTCGACGCCCGTCTCGTCGGCCAACGCCTCGAGCGCCTCCGCGGCGATCAACGTCAGCGCCTTCCCCGGCGGTGCCTCGTCGTAGAAGTGCCGGTTGCCTTCGAGCCCGCGGCCCGCCACCGCGCGCACGCGCTCGACCGGCCGCGGAATGGGCGTCCGCGGCCCGATGAAGATCCCCTCCACGCGCCCGCTCACGCGGCGAAGGCTACTGACCGAACCCGCCGCCGCCCGGCGTCTCGACCCGCAGCACGTCGCCCGCCGACAGGTCGAGCGTCGCCTTGGCGGGCACGTCCTCGCCGTTGACGAGGTTGCGTCCGCGGGCTCCTGGCTCCCCACCCGCGGCGCCGCCCGGAGCGGTCGACCGGCGCTCGGAGATCAGCGACAGCCGGCAGCCCTCCAGCACGCGGAGCTCGCGGACGACGCCGTCGCCGCCCGTGAAGCGTCCGCCGCCGCCCGACCCGCGCCGCAGCGCATAGCGCTCGACGCGCAGCGGATAGGAGAGCTCGAGCGCCTCGACCGGCGTGTTCAGCGTGTTCGACATCGTCACGTGGACGGCGGAGGGACCATCGGCGCGCGGGCACGCGCCCTGACCGCCGGCGAGCGTCTCGTAGTACGTGAAGCGGTCGTTGCCGAGCGTGACGTTGTTCATCGTCCCCTGGCCCTGCGCAGGCGCGTCCGTCGCGCCGGCGAACGCGCGGAACACGCAGTCGACGAGCCGGCAGGAGGTCTCGACGTTCCCGGCCGCGACCGCCGCCGGCGGCGTCGCGTTGACCAGCGTCCCGAGCGGGGCGCGCACCGTGACCGGCTCGTAGGCGCCGCCCGAGGCGGGAACGTCCGGATCGGTGAGACAGCGGACGACGAAGTAGCAGGCCGAGCGGGTCACGGCGAGCGGACAGTTGAGGTTGCCCGCGTGCTGCGGGGCGGTGCCGGCGAAGTCGAGCTCGAGCTCGTCGCCCGCGATCGTCAGTGCCACCTCGATCCGCAGCTCGCCCTCCGGCGCCTCCAGGACGTCGGCCGCCTGCCAGCGCCCGTCGGGCAGCGCCGCGATCCCCGCCCGGACGCGGCGCTCCGAGTAGCGGTACAGCTCCTCCATCGCGGCCGCGACGCGGGCGCGGCCCCGCCGCTCGCAGAGCTCCGCGACGCGACGCTCGGCCAGCCGGTGCGCCGCCAGCTGCGCCCGGAAGTCGCCGTAGCGCTCCTCGACGTTGCGCATGTCGGCGACGGCGGCGGCCAGCGACGCCTCGTCGAGCCGCGTCGGCGGGATGACGACGCCCTCCTCCTCCAGTCGCCTCGAGTCGGCGGGCATGCTGCCGGGCTCGCGGCCGCCGACGTCGGCGTGGTGCGCGCGCGTCACCGCGAAGCCGAGCTCCGTGCGCGAGACGAGCGTCACGTCGGGGAGATGCGTGCCGCCGGTGTACGGGTCGTTGAGGAACCAGACCTCGCCCGGCGCCGGCTCGTGTGCGCGCACGGCGGCGACCGCCTCCGGCATCGCGCCGAGGTGGACCGGGATGTGCTCGGCCTGCGCGACCATGCGGCCGCGGTCGTCGAACAGCGCGGCCGAGCAGTCGCGGCGCTCCTTGATGTTCGCCGAGAACGCCGAGCGGACGAGGACGGCGCCCATCTCCTCGGCGACGCCGCGGAGCGCGCTGCCGAGCACCTGGAGCTCGATGTTCACGTCCGCCGCAGGATCGTCGTGCCCTGCCCGTCCCTCTCCCCGACCCACCCGGCCGGCACCCAGCACGTCGCCCCCTCGAGCTCGGCGACCGCCGGCCCGGTGACCCGCAGCGGCGGTGCGGGCGGGAGCTCGAGGTCCGGGCCTGGACGGATCTCCGCCGTGCGCACCGCGACGAGCTCGAGCGGGCGGTGGCGGTCGGCGTAGCCGTACCGCTCCTCGTGCGCGCGGTGGAACCGCTCCGCCAGCTGGGGGCCGAGCGCCACCGTGAGCTCGAACGACTGGCCCGCGTAGCGGAGGTCCGCCTCCCCCGCCTCCGGCAGCTCGCCCGCCTCGGCGAGCGGCACGACGTACGAGCGGACGCCGTCGCGCCGCTCGTCGCCCGCGACGAGCCCGAGCGCGGAGAGGACGCCGGCTGCCGCGGGCACGAGCACCGTCCCGATCTCGAGCTCCTCGGCCAGCTCGCACGCGTGCAGCGGACCGGCCCCGCCGAAGGCGACCAGCGCGAACTCCCGCGGATCGTGGCCGCGCTCGACCGAGACGACGCGCAGGGCGCGCAGCATCTCCGCGTTGACGACGCGCACCACGTCGCCGGGATCGACGTCTCCGAGGGCGCGCTCGGCGGCGTCCGGGTCGAGCTGGAGCCCGCCCGCGAGCGTGAACGGCAGCCGGCCGAGGACGAGGTTCGCGTCGGTCACCGTCGGCTCGGTCCCGCCCCGCCCGTAGCAGGCGGGGCCGGGGTCCGCACCCGCGCTGTGCGGGCCGACGCGGAGCGCGCCGCCGGCGTCCAGCCAGGCGATCGAGCCGCCGCCCGCGCCGACGGTGTGGACGTCGACGGTCGGCAGCCGGATCGGCAGGCCGCCCACCGCGCGCTCGCTCGCACGGCCGACTTCGCCGCCCGCGATCAGGCAGACGTCCGTCGACGTCCCGCCCATGTCGAGCGAGATCGCGTCCGCGAAGCCGCTCCGGCGCGCGATCAGCGCTGCGCCGACGGCCCCGCCCGCGGGCCCGGAGACGAGCGCGAACGCGGGGTGCGCAGCGGCCTCGTCGACCGTCGCCACGCCGCCGGACGAGCGCAGCACGAGCGGCTCGGGCAGGCGGGCCTCGGCACACGCGGCCGCGAGCGCCCGCAGGTAGCGCGAGACCACCGGCCCGAGGTACGCGTCGGCCGCGGTCGTCGACGCCCGCTCGTACTCCCGGAACTCGGGCGCGACCTCGTGCGAGGCGACGACGCGCGCCGCCGGCAGCCTCCGGCGGAGCTCGCCGGCGACCAGCCGTTCGTGCTCGGGCTCGCGAAACGCGAACAGCAGGCACACGGCGACCGCCTCGACGCCTTCGAGATCGGGCAGCGAGTCGAGCCGGAGCGGGCGCAGCACGCCGCCGGGGCCGACCCGCTCGTCCACGCCGAAGCACCGCTCCAGCGGGACGAGCGGCTCCGGATGCTGCTCGCAGAGCCGGTAGAGGTGGCGGCGGTTCTGCCGCCGGAGGTGGAGCAGGTGCTCGAAGCCGGCCGTCGCCACGAACGCCGTCCGCGCGCCCTTGCGCTCCAGCAGCGCGTTCGTCGCGACGGTCGTCCCGTGGGTGAAGCGCTCGACGTCGGCGGCGCCGACGGCGCGCGCCGCCGCCACGACGGACTCCTCCTGGCGCCGGGCGGTCGCCACCTTGGCCGTCCGCACCTCGCCGTCCGCGAGGAGGACCGCGTCGGTGAACGTGCCGCCGACGTCGACGCCGAGGACGGCCAACCTACGACGACAGCTCGACCAGCGCGAGCAGCGAGTCGGCGAACTCCGGCGTGCCCAGCTCCTCCTTCTGCAGGTACCCGATCGCGCCGACCGCGGCCGCCGCCTCGCTGACCGCGCGGCCGGTCTGCCCGGTGAGCATCACGACCGGGAGCTCCGGCCGGCGGGCGCGGATCAGGCGGGTCACCTCGACGCCGTCGCGGAGCGGGAGCCCGATGTCCATCAGCACGAGGTCGGGCTCCGAGCGGTCGACGAGCGCGAGCGCCTCGTCGCCGTCGTGCGCCGCCCCCACGACCTGCAAGCGCCCGTCGGCGTCCAGGACCTCGGTCGCCGTCACGAGGAACGTTTGGTCGTCGTCCACGAGGAGCACGCGCATCCGCGCTGCCTGGCCCACCCGCGGATTGTGACCACGCCGGGCGGCGCGTGCTCCGGTCCGCGCGGTCGCGAGAATGGCGTCGATGGCCGCCCCGCTCGAGCTCGTCCTCGCCGGTCCGCGCGGCGAGCCCGTCGACCTCTGGCGAACGTTCCTCTCGCACGGCGTCGCCGACCTTCCTCCGGGGCGCGTGGACGAGGAGGCGCGCGCGTACGAGACGACCGTTGCGCTCCCCGTCGGCAAGCCGCGCACCGTTCGCATCCGCGCGCAGTCGTCCGGCGTCGCCGCGGTCGACCTCCGCGGCCCTCGGCTCGCCGAACGCGCGCGTCCCGCACTGCTCGCCGTCCTGCGGCGCGTGCTGAACCTGGACGAGGACCTGTCGGCCTTCTACGAGGTCGCTGCTGCCGACCCCGAGCTCGCCTGGGCCGCGGCGGGCGCGGGCCGGATGGTGCGCAGTCCGACGGTCTTCGAGGACGTCGTCAAGACGATCTGCACCACCAACTGCGCCTGGTCGGCGACGCAGCGGATGGTCACCGCGCTGGTCGACCACCTCGGCGATGAGTCCGCGGGCGGCCACGGGCGCGCCTTCCCGACCCCGGCCGCGATGGCGGCGGCGCGCGAGAGCTTCTACCGCAACGTGGCGCGCACGGGCTACCGCGGCGCGTATCTCCGCTCGCTCGCGGCGTCGGTCGCGGCTCGGGCGACCGACCTCGAGGAGCTGCGCGAGGCGCCGCCGCAGGAGCTGCCCGACGAGGAGGTCGAGAGGCGGCTGCTCGCCCTGCCGGGCGTCGGGCCGTACGCCGCCGCGCACGTGATGATGCTGCTCGGGCGCCACTCGCGGCTGATCCTCGACTCGTGGACACGCCCGAAGTACGCCCGCCTGAACGGCGGCGTCGCAGCGAGCGACGTCGAGATCGTCGCCCGCTTCGCGCCCTACGGCCGCTTCGCCGGCCTCGCCTTCTGGCTCTACCTCACGCGCGACTGGGTCGCGGACGACGCCTGACGCGCCTCAGGGCGCCGTCGCGAGGCTGGCGACGTTCGCGTCGGCCGGGGAAGGTCGACCTGCGCGTCGGGAGGCGGGAAGCTCGAATCGGTCGAGATTCATGACCTTGTCCCAGGCGGCGACGAAGTCACGCACGAACTTCTCCTTCGAGTCGTCGCAGGCGTAGACCTCCGCGAGGGCTCGGAGCTGGGAGTGCGAGCCGAAGACCAGGTCGACGGCGGTGGCGGTCCACTTGACGTCGCCCGTCCTGCGATCGCGGCCCTCGTACACGCCCTCGGACGAGGGGGACGGCTTCCACTCCGTGCTCATCTCGAGCAGGTTCACGAAGAAGTCGTTGGTCAGCGCCTCCGGCCGGTCGGTGAAGACGCCGTGCCGGGACCGCCCGAAGTTGATGTCCAGGGCACGCAGGCCGCCGATCAGGACGGTCATCTCGGGAGCGGTCAGCGTCAGCATGTAGGCACGCTCCAGCAGGAGGGTCTCCGGCGACAGGACCTCTCCGGCTCCGAGGTAGTTGCGGAACCCGTCGGCGGTCGGTTCGAGCACGGCGAACGACTCGACGTCGGTCTGCTCCTGCGAGGCGTCCGTGCG
>JACVRR010000103.1 GCA_014534345.1 Thermoleophilia bacterium
CTTCGCCATCCTCAGCCGCGTCGGCCGACGCATTCCCGCCTCGATCCAGCGATCGATCTCGTGAAAGAGCTCGTCGATCAAGATGTACGACGAGACCTTCTTCAGCACGCGCCCGTGCGCGTACACGAACCCGACGTCGCGGCCGCCCGCGATCCCGAAGTCGGCGTCGCCCGCTTCGCCCGGCCCATTGACGGCGCAGCCCATCACCGCGACCTCGAACGCCTCGCTATAGCCGCGCAGGCGCTCCTCGACGCGGGCCGCGAGCTTCTCCACGCCGACGTTGTCGCGCCCGCACGACGGGCACGCGATCATCACCGGCCCGCGCTCGCGCAGGCCGAGCGCCTTGAGGATCTCCCACGCGACCTCGACCTCCTTGACCGGGTCGGCGGTGAGCGAGACGCGCAGCGTGTCGCCGATGCCGTCGGCGAGCAGGGCGCCGATCCCGATCGCGCTCCTGATCGAGCCGGCGAACGGCGTGCCGGCCTCGGTGACCCCCAGATGGAGCGGGTACGGCACTTTCGCCGCGAGCATCCGGTAAGCGCGGATCATCGTCGGCACGTGCGTCGACTTGACCGACAGCTTGAACTCGCGGTAGTCGAGCCGCTCGAGCAGCTCAACCTCCTCGAGCGCGGCCGCCACGAGCGCCTCGGCCTGGTCGCGCCGCGCCAGCTCGTGCAGATGCGCGGGGAGCGAGCCGGAGTTGGCGCCGACCCGCATCGAGATGCCGGCGCGACGAGCCGCCTCGACGATGCTCGCGACCCTGTCCGGGCCGCCGATGTTGCCCGGGTTGATCCGCACCGCCGCGACCCCTGCGTCGATCGCCTTCAGCGCGAGGCTGGCGTTGAAGTGGATGTCGGCGATCACGGGCAGCGGCGACAGACGCACGATCGTGCGCAGGGCCGCCGCGTCCTCGTTCTTGGGGACGGCGACGCGAACGACCTCGCAACCCGCCGAGGCGAGCGCCGCGATCTGCGCCGTCGTCGCCTCCACGTCGCGGGTCGGCGTCAGGGTCATCGACTGCACCACCACGGGCGCTCCGCCGCCGACGCGGACGTTGCCAATCCTGATTTCGCGCGCGCTCGCCATTCCGCGGCCAGTGTAGTAGCGCAAGGGGAACCTGCGGTTCCGCCGACGAGCCCCCTCCCTGACACACGCAGCGTAACCGAGTGCCCGCTCGCTCTCGCGGAGGCGAGCTTCGCTCCGCGCACGTGACGCGTCGCCGTTGGACGACGCCTCTAACCGCCAGGCTTGCGCAGCGGGGTCGCGCGCAGGCCAGGAACTCCTCGTCAGAAATGACAAGCCACGACCGTCGCCCGCCGGCGGTCCAGGGCCGGCCCGTACTGCGAGGCGGGCACGCCGGCAGTACGGGCCGGCCGGACTGATGCGGACGGCGATCGGCGAAGCCCACCGCCGTCCGCACTGCCGGGGCGAGTCGGCCGCCTGCCTGTTCGATGCCCGGCGAGGCGTCCAGAAGCCGGAGGCGGGTTCCCCGCCGCAGGCCCTCTCTGTTGGATACCTCCCTGCAGAGGGGGCTCGTGGGGGGGAGCCTGCTCCCCCCACGCGATTAGCCGCCGCGCAACCGGGTGATGTCGTTCGAGAGTCCGACCGCGAACAGGAAGAGGACGAACATGATCCCCACGACCGACGCGCGCTCGTAGGCCGCTCGGCCGACCGCGCGCCCGCGGACGCCCTCGAGCAGCGAGAAGGCGATGTGGCCGCCGTCGAGCGGCAGCAGCGGCAGGAGGTTCAGCAGCGCGAGCGAGAGGCTGATCAGCGCGAGGATCTGCAGGTAGTGGCGGAGTCCCACGTCGAGCGCCTGGCTCGATCCCTGGACGACCCCGACTGGCGTCGCCACGGCGTTCCGGTCGCGCCCGGAGACCACGTCGTAGAGCGCCACGCCGATCGCCTCCGTGACGCGGACGGTCTCCTCGGCCGCGAGCCTCGTCGCCGCCAGCGGTCCGAACCGCTCGTAGCGGGGCGCGAGCGCGAACCCGAGCCGGTATGCGCCGTCCATCCGCACCGGGCGTGCCGCCGGGAGCGTCGCCAGGGAGCCGCCCTGCCGGACGACGGTGACGGTGATCGGTTCGCCTTCGCTCGCCCGGATCACGCGCGGGATGTCCGCCGCGGTCACCGAACGCCCGTTGAGAGCGAAGATCTCGTCGCCCGGATGGATCCCGATCTGCGCCGCGGGGGTGCCGGGCACCACCTCTTCGACGAAGCGCTCGGCGCCCGTCGGGACGCCGGCGACGAACAGCGCGACGAGGAGCACGATCGCGGCCGCGATGTTGGCAGCCGGCCCGGCAAGGATCACGGCCACCTTGCGCCAGGTCGACTGGCGCCAGTACGCGTCGCGTCCGAGTGCGTCGCGCAGGTCGCGCACGCCCCTCGTGCCGGCCTTCGCAGCCGCGGGGGTCAGCGGCTTCGACGCCAGGCAACGCTCGAGCGCGTCGACGTCGGCCGCGACGCCGTCGAAGTCGCCGGCACCGAGCGTCCGCTTGACGCGCTCGATCGGCCCCGCCAGCTGCGGCGCCTCCTCGAGCGGCCGGCGCATGTGCGCGTCCAGGTCGGACGGCGCGGGCCGGTGCATCCCGGGGATCTTCACGTAGCCGCCGAGCGGGATCGCCCCGAGGCCGTACTCGATTCCGTTCCGGCGCACCTTCGCGATCGCCGGCGGGAACCCGACGTAGAAGCGGCGCGGCCGCATGCCGACCGCACGCGCGACGAAGAAGTGACCGGCCTCGTGGATGAAGACGAGGAGCGCGAGGCCGAGGATCGCGACGCCGATGTTCATGCCGCCACCGCGAGCGCATTCTCTGCCATCCGGCGCGCTCGTGCGTCCGCCTCGACGAGCTCGTCGAGATCGCGTGCGGGTGTCACGTCGGCCTCGGTGACGACTCGCTCGACGACGTCGGCGATGCCGACGAACGGCAGTCGCCCGGCGAGGAACGCGGCGACGGCCTCCTCGTTCGCGGCGTTGAACGCGCACGGCGCGGTGCCGCCCGCCTCGCCCGCCCAGCGAGCGAGGGCCAGCAGCGGGAAGGCCTCGAGGTCGGGGGCCTCGAACGCGAGCGTCAGCCCCGCGAGCTCCAGCGACGGAGCGGGGGTGGCGGCGCGCTCGGGGTACGTCAGCGCGTACGAGATCGGAACCCGCATGTCGGGATGGCCGAGGTGGGCGAACAGCGCGCCGTCGCGGAAGCGGACGACGGCGTGCACGACGGACGTCGGGTGAATGACGACCTCGATCCGCTCGTACGGGACGCCGAACAGGAAGTGCGCCTCGATCAGCTCCAGTCCCTTGTTCGCGAGCGTGGCGGAGTCGACGGTGATCTTCGGCCCCATCCGCCAGGTCGGGTGCGCCAGGGCCTCTTCCGGCGAGACGTCCGCGAGCTCCGCCCGCGTCCGACCGCGGAACGGTCCGCCCGAGGCGGTCAGCACGACGCCGGCCACGGTGTCCGCAGCGCGGCCCTCGAGGCACTGGAAGACGGCCGAGTGCTCGCTGTCGACGGGAAGCAGCCGGCCGCCGCCGCGCCGCCGGGCGGCCAGCGCGAGCTCGCCGGCCGCGACGAGGCTCTCCTTGTTCGCGAGGGCGAGATCGACGCCGTGCTCGAGCGCCCACAGCGTCGCCGGCAGGCCGGCGAAGCCGACGACGGCGTTCAGCACGACGTCGGGGGCCGCCGCCTCGAGCAGGTCGGTGAGGTCGCCGCCGACCTGCGTCAGGGGGGCGATGCCGTCGACGGGCCGGGATCCGGACGCGGCCGCCACGAGCTCGAGGCCGGGATGCGCCTCCACGATCTCGCGCGCCTGCTGCCCGATCGAGCCCGTGATGCCGAGGATGGCGACGCGCTTTCTCACCCGCTCAGTGTAGAGCGGACGACCGCTGCGCCAGGCGAGCCGCATGCGAGGCGGGTTCCGGAGCGCGAACCGGCGTCCTCCCCGTCACACCGGCCCCGTCGGGCGCGCGGACCTGGCGCGGAAGCGGCACAGACACGGCACAGCTTCGCCGATATGATCGACCGCGGGTGGAGGGGGGCGAGGCCCCGGATCCCCACCCAGGGCGGGGCGAGCTCGAGTCGCCGCGCTACGGGCCGTGCCCGAAGGCGAGGATGGCGTAGAAGGCCGCCGGCGCGGCGAGCAGCAGGGAGTCGATGCGGTCGAGCACCCCGCCGTGCGCCGCGAGCAGGCGGCCGGTGTCCTTCACGTGCATCTCGCGCTTCAGCGCCGACTCGAAGAGGTCGCCCAGCACTCCCGAGAGCGCGATCACCGCACCGAGCGCGAGGGCCTGCCAGACCGAGAGGAAGGTCTCGCGATCCTCGTAGAGCGCAAAGAAGGCGACGGCGAGCGCGGCGACCGTGCCCGCCGCGAACCCCTCCCACGTCTTGCCCGGCGACATGACCGGCGCCAGCTTGTGGCGCCCGACGAGCCGGCCCGCGAAGAAGGCGAGCGTGTCCGACGCCCACACCGCGAGCAGCACGGTAAAGACGGCGAGCATGCCCCGCTCGGGGAGGCCCCGCAGCAGGAGGACGTGCGACAGGCCGAGGCCGATCCACACGGCGCCGAGGACGGTCGAGCCGATCGCCACCGTGGGGGGTGGACGTGTCTCGGCGAGCATGTGCAGGACGAACGTCGCGGCCAGGGTGAGGAGGATTGCGCCGAGCAGCCAGGTGACGCCACCCACGGTCGCGGCCGCGAGCATCGCCAGGACGCCGACGTACGCGGCGAGTACGAGCGGCCGAAGCGGGCGCACCAGCCCCGCGTACTCGTGCAGAGCCAGCACGGCGCCGACGGCGGCGAGGCCGAACAGCCACCACCCGCCGAGTCCGACGAGGAGCAGCACGAGCGGGAGCGCGACGACGACGACCGCGATGCGCTGAACCAGTGCGCCCAGGGCGATCCTCTCAGCGCCCGCCGAACCGGCGCCGGCGGCGCGCGAACTCGGCCAGGGCGCCGCGCAGCTCGTCGGCGCCGAAGTCGGGCCACAGCGTCTCGACGAACACGAGCTCCGCGTACGCGAGCTGCCAGAGCAGGAAGTTCGACACGCGGCGCTCCCCCGACGTGCGAATCAGCAGGTCCGGGTCCGGCATCTCGGGGGCGAACAGGCGTGCCGCGAACGCGGGCTCGTCGATCGCGGCGGGCGGAACACCGTCCGCGAGCAGGCGCCGCGCCGCCTCGAGGATCTCGTCGCGCCCACCGTAGTCGAACGCGATCCAGAGCAGCAGGCGGTCGTTCGCGGCCGTGCGTCCCTCGAGCTGGTCCATCTTCCGGCCCAGCTCCTCGGGCGCCCGGTCGCGCCGGCCGATGAACCGTGTCCGGACGCCCTGCGCGGCGAGATCGGGGAGCTCGCGGTCGATGGTCTCGTCGAAGATCGCCATCAACGCCTCCACCTCGTCCACCGGGCGGGACCAGTTCTCCGTCGAGAAGGCGTAGAGCGCGAGCGAGCGCACCCCGAGGTCGATCGCCGCCTCGACCGTCCGCCTCACGGCGCGAGTGCCGGCCCGATGCCCCTCCGCGACGGGAAGCCCGCGGCTGTCCGCCCAGCGCGCGTTCCCGTCGAGGATGATGGCCACGTTCCTCGCCTCGCTGCTGAGCTGGCTGGCAGTCGCGGCTCCCATCCGCAGACGGAGTCTGCACACAGCGACTCGAAGAAGGGGGCGGTCGCCGCCCGGGCGCCGTGTCGCCGCCAGCCACGTCCGGGTGTCTGACACCTGGACATGGCCGTTCGAGCCAGGCGAGCCGAGTCCCCGGAACCGGCCTGGTTGCCAGCCCTGTGGATCGATCCGTGCACTCCCGTGGCGCTTCCGTCACCGCTGCGTGACGGTGTCTGACACCGGGCCATGTCCGGAAGAGCCACGTCCGCCGGAGCCACACGAGAGCGGCCGTGCGCGAGGTGGTCCGATCGTGAGGGAGGCGTTCTCGGCGTGCGCGCGGGCGCCGCCGCCCAGGCCTGCAGACGAAACGCGGTGTCCACGGGCACGGCGTCCGGTGCGCGAAGCGCGACGCGGTCGCGCGAGCGCAGGCGGAGTTCGTTCCGTCGCCGGCGCCGAGGGGGCTCGTGGGCGGAACCGCGTTCCTCCCGCGCCGCCTAGACCTCCATGATCTCCGCTTCCTTGTGCTTCAGCGCCTCGTCGATCGCCTTGACGTGCTCGTCGGTCAGCCTCTGCGCGGCGTCCTCCGCGCGGTGCTCCTCGTCCGCGCCGATCTCGCCCTCGTCGACGAGCTCACGGAGGTGGTGCATCAGGTCGCGGCGCACGTTGCGGACGGCGACCCGCCCGTCCTCCGCCATCTGCCGCACGACGCGGACGAGCTCCTTCCGTCGCTCCTCGGTCAGCTGCGGGATCGGCAGCCGGATCAGCCGGCCGTCGTTCGAGGGCGTCAACCCGAGATCGGACTCCTGGATCGCGCGCTCGATGTTCCGCAGCGAGCTCGGGTCGAACGGCTGGATGGAGAGCAGGCGCGGCTCGGGCGCGCTGATCGTCGCGAGCTGCTTGAGCGGCGTGCGCTGGCCGTAGTAGTCGACGTGGATGCGATCGAGCAGCGCGGGTGAGGCGCGGCCGGTCCGGACGGTGTTGAACTCGTGCCGCACCGCCTCGACCGACTTGTCCATCCGGCGCGTCGCGTCCTCCATCAGCTCAGCGACCATTCCCTGGCTCCTTTTCCGTCGCGATGATCGTCCCCACGCGCTCGCCGGCGACGATCCTCGCGATGTTGCCGCGCGCGAGCTCGAAGACGTGGATCGTCAGCCCGTTGTCCATGCACAGCGACAGCGCCGTCGTGTCCATCACCTGCAGGCCGCGCTCGATCGCCTCCAGGTGCGTCAGCTCGGGCAGGAACTCGGCGTCGGGATCCGTGCGGGGGTCGGCCGTGTACACGCCCTCGACCTCGTTCTTGCCCATCAGAATCGCCTGCGCCCCGATCTCGAGCGCGCGCAGCGCCGCGGCCGTGTCGGTGGTGAAGAACGGGTTGCCCGTCCCGCCGGCGAAGATGACGATCCGCCCCTTCTCCAGGTGCCGGATGGCGCGCCGGCGGATGTACGGCTCCGCGACCTCGGCGACGGTGAGCGCCGAGAGGACGCGGGTCGCCGCGCCCAAGCGCTCGAGCTGGTCCTGCAACGCCAGCGAGTTGAGGAGCGTGGCCAGCATCCCCGCGTAGTCGCCCGTCGCCCGGTCCATCCCCTCCGCAGCCGCCGCCATGCCGCGGTAGATGTTGCCTGCGCCGACGACGACGCCCACCTCCACCCCCCGCTCCTGCACGCCGACGATCTCGTCCGCGAGCCGCTTCACCGTCCCGAGATCGACGCCATACTCCCGCTTGCCGAGCAGCGCCTCGCCCGAGAGCTTGAGCAGGATTCGGTGAAATGCGGGCTCGCCCGCGCGCGCGTGCGTGTCGGCGGGCTCGGTCTGCAACCCCACTAGCCCGCCACCGAGTAGCGGACGAACTCGACGACCTCCGCCCGCTCGGTGGCGAGCGCCTTCGCGACCGTCGTCCCGGAGTCGTGAATCCACGGCTGCTCGAGGAGGACGCCGCCGGGGTATGCGGCGAAGAACCGCTTGTTCAGCATCCCTTCGACGATCTTCTCGCGGGCGGCCTCCGGCTTGCCCTGCAGCTCGTCGGAGCGCAGCAGCGTCTGCCGCTCCTCCTCGACCTTCTCGGCGGGCACCTCCTCACGCCGGACCCAGGTCGGCGCCGCCGCCGCGACGTGCATGGCGACCCGGCGCGCCACCTCCTCGGAGCCGCCGCGCAGCTTCACCAGCACGCCGATCTTGTTGGCCGGCGGATGCGCGTAGCCGGCGACCGTCTCGCCGGCGTCCCGCTCGAGCCGCGCCGCGCCGACGACCACGATGTTCTCGCCCAGGCGCGCGACGAGATCGACCCGCCGCTGCTCGAGGTCGGCGACCGCCTCGGGCCCGCGCTCGTCGACCGCCTCCAGGACCTCCTTCGCGAAGGCCAGGAACTCGTCGTTGTTCGAGACCGGCTCCGTCTCCGAGGCGACCGCGACGATCGCGGCGCGGTCGTCGGAGATCCGGTAGCCGACCTTCCCCTCCTTCGTCTCGCGGCTCGCCCGCTTCGCCGCCTGCGCCTGCCCGCGCTCGCGCAGCAGCCGGCGCGCCGCCTCGAGGTCGCCCCCGGTCTCCTCGAGCGCGCGCTTGCAATCCATCATCCCCGCGCCCGTCTCGTCGCGGAGCTGCTTCACCAGCCTCGCCGGGATGTCAGCCACGGAGCCACCTCCGCGTCGCCTGCGGGCAGGCGCGTGACGAGCGGTGCGATCGGGCAGCCGACCCGCACGCGTCGCGTGTCACTCGGCTGTCACCTCCTCGGCGGGCCCGCGCTCGGGCGCCTCCTCCGCCGCCTGCGTCTCGGCGGCGCTCTCGCCCTGGGCGAGCGGCTCGTGCTCCGGCGGGGCGTCGACCTGGACCCCCGGGTGCGCGACCTCCGGCTCGGCGGGAGCGACAGCCTCCTCCGCCGCGGGCTCGGGAGCGAACTCGCGGGGCGTCACGCGTGCGCGACCGGCCTCGACCCCGTCGGCGAGCACGCGGGTGATCAGCGTGCACGCGCGGATGGCGTCGTCGTTGCCGGGGATCACGTAGTCGGCCTCGTCGGGGTCGCAGTTCGTATCCACGAGGGCGACGACCGGGATGCCGAGCCGGCGCGCCTCGCGGACGGCGATCTGCTCCTTGCGCAGGTCGACGATGAAGACGGCGTCGGGCTGGCGCTTCATGTCGGCCACGCCGCCGAGGTTCGCCTCCAGCTTCTCGAGCTCGCCGAGCATCGAGATCCGCTCCTTCGCCGGCAGGAGCTCGAGCTGCTCCTCGTCGCGGAGCCGCCGCAGCTCGTGCAGGCGGTCGATCCGGTCGGCCATCGTCCGCCAGTTCGTCAGCAGCCCGCCCAGCCAGCGGTGGTTCACGTACGGCATCCCCACCCGCATCGCCTGGTCGCGGACCGCGTCCTGCGCCTGCTTCTTCGTCCCGACGAACAGGACGGTGCCGCCGCGGCCCGCGAGGTTGCGCGCGAAGTCGTGCGCCTCCTCGACCAGCTCCTGCGTCTGGCGCCGGTCGATGATGTAGATCCCGCCGCGCTCCGTGAAGATGAAGCGGCGCATCTTGGGGTTCCAGCGGCGGGTCTGGTGGCCGAAGTGGACTCCGGCCTCCAGCAGCTCTCGCATGGAGACGACGGACACAGGTTCCCCTTTCGTGGTTGACGGGCGGTTCGCCGGCGGGCTCCGCGTGGAA
>JACVRR010000002.1 GCA_014534345.1 Thermoleophilia bacterium
GGTCGAGGTGCTCGATCACCTCGACGGCGGCCGCGGCGTCGAACCCGGCGAGGCGGGCGTCCCGGTAGGTGAGCGCCGTCTGGAAGAGGCGGACGCGCTCACGCTGCCGCGCCGCCAGCCGCTCGAGCCGGAGCCGCGCCTGCGCCGCCTCGAGCGCGCGGTGCGAGATGTCGACGCCCGCGATCTCGGCGAACTGCGGCTCGCGGAGGAGCGCCTCGACGAGCTTGCCGCTGCCACAGCCCAGGTCGAGCACGCGCGCCGCGCCGGTCGCCTCGAGGACGGCGACGACCGCGCCGAGCCGCCTCTCGCCGAGGCGCAGCGGCTCCTCGACCGCCTCCTCCTCGGCGGCCCGCGCCTCCAGCTCCCGGTCGGGCTCGGGCTCCTCGCCCTCGAGCAGCTTCGCCAGCGCCTCGGCGATCAGCGAGCGGCGGTGGCGCAGGTAGCGCCTCACGATCAGGTCGCGGGCGGGATGCCCGGCCAGCCAGTCCTCGCCGCGGCGAAGCAGCTTCTCGACCTCGTCCTCGCCGACCCAGTAGTGCTTGTCGGCGTCGAGTACGGGCACGAGCACGTACAGGTGCGCGAGCAGGTCGCGCAGCCGCACCTCGCCCTCCAGCTCGACGGTGAAGTAGCGGCTGTCGCCCCACTCGGGGAACTCCTGGTCGAGCGGGCGGTCGACCGCGTGCACGGCGTAGCCGAGCGGCTGGAACAGGTCCCGGAGCAGCCCCTCGCCGCCGGCACACGGGAGCGCGGCGATCTGCGCGCGAAGTGGGAGCGCGCGCTCCGCCAGGTCGGGACGCTCCCGCGACCGCCCGGCGAGCGCCGTGTTGTAGACGCGCGCGAGCGCGACCGACAGGAAGGAGGAGGCGACGTAGGGCCGGTCGTTGACGTACTGGTCCAGCCGCGGAAAGCGGACGCCGCGGCGGATCAGCCCGACCGGGTCGATCTCGAGCAGCAGCGCCGCCGTGCAGCGCTCCTCGCTCGCCTCCGGGTAGAAGACGTGCGCCTCGCCGAACGGCAGGGAGAACGTCTGCAGCCGCCCGGGGTGCTTGTGCAGCAGGTCACCGAGGTCGGTCGCCGGCCGGTGGGTGGTGGTGATCGTCAGCAGCATCGGAGCAACGAAAAGGGCGACTCGACGGTCGCCCTCGTCCCGTTCGCGTCGCGGGAGGCGAGGGCTACGCCGGCGGCGTCCTCTCGGGGCGGTTGCGCAGGCGGGCGACGACGCAGTCTTCGAGCATCCCACGGATGATAGGGCGCTCGCTGCGCTCGTCGCGCTCGCCGACCGGCGCGGCGCACTCTCCGTGCCAGAATGACGCCGATGGTCGATCGACCGGGAGAACCGCCCCGCGAGCCGCGTCGGCTGACAGACGAGGAGCTGGTGGTTCTGGACCTGACCGGCGAGGTGTACCGACGGTTCGCCGCGCTCCCCGAGTACCACCTCAACGACGTAGGCGACGTGGTGCGCCACATCCACGCGATCCAGAAGATCGTGTCCGCTCGTGTCGCGTACCGGACCAACCCCGAGCGGTTCCCGGTAAGCCGCCGACCGCAGTAGGAGGCCCACCGAGCGCCGCGGGCGGCGTCGTCACGTTCGCCGGCGAGCGCGAGATGGCCGCCTTCGCCGACCGCTACGGGCCCATGGGAAGGTCTAGCGTTTCGCTAGCGAAACGTCGCCGTCTCATCGTCTTCGCGGTAGATGGTGATCCCGCGTTGGAAGTCCGGGCTACTGACGTGGACGTGCCAGCCCTTTTGGCCGTCCGGAAGTCCCCAAGGGCGTCGATTAGCTCGTCGGCCTCGCTGTCGGACAACGCAAGGTAGACCGACGAGAGGGGCTTGCCCTCGTCGTCAGCGATTCGCACCCGGCGAGTCTACGCCGCGAGCGGAACGGCTCGCGCTCGCGCGAGAGCCTGAGAAAGCCGCGCGAGGATGCAGAGGTCGGCGTGCAGCGCGACCCGCGCGAGCCCGCGCGTGCGAAGCGGGGAGAGGTTGTAGTCGTGCTTCAAGCGGCCGAACTCGCGCTCGACGGAGCCGCGCCGCGCGTACAGTCGGCGAAGCGGCGGGTCGAGCGGGGAACGAGCGGGTCCTTGCGCTCGGCCTTGATCCAGCGCGAGCGCGGCTCGCACTCGCCCGTGGGGCAGCGCCACTTCGCCGCCTTCCGCTTGAAGTCCGCGCCCGCATCGTCCACTCGCCGTGCTCGCAGGCGAGCGGCTACGGCCGCTCCGTCTCGCCGGGGTTGTGGCAGCGGGCGAGGATCGGAAGCGCCCCGCGCTCCATGCACGCCTCGTGGACGGGGTTGTAGTCGTAGCCCTTGTCCATGATCGCCGTCTCGGGGCTGAAAGCCGCGCTCGGCCAGCTTGTCGAGCAGCGGCGCGACGGCGTGCAGCTCGGCCTCGCGCGCCGTGCGAACCTGCCAGGCGACCGGCAGGGTCCCTCCGCGCACGTCGCCGCGTCGATCTTGTACCCGTAGAAGCCACCGCCCCTTGCGCGTGCTGACCGCTCCGGTGGCCCCACGAGGCGTCCGGGTCGCTGAACCGCTCGCTCGAGCCCGCCCTTGCGGACGAACCGCTGACCGTTGGCGTATGCGCGAACGTCGGAGGCGTGGATTGCCACGTCGCGGCCGTACTCGGGAAGCTCGGCGCGAAACTGGCCGGCGAACATGCTCGCCGGCCGGGGGTCGCCCCGCCTGGCGAGCAGCGAGGCGCTCCGCGCCTTCCGCGCGGCCTACCCGCCCTGAGGCACCGGTTTCGCCGGACGGCGCGCGCGAGAGGAAGCGTCCCGTGGACGCCCCGCGCTCGCTGTGGATCGAGTCGACGCCGGAGACCTCGTACCCGGCGCTCGCCGACGGCCTCGAGGTCGACATCGCCGTCGTCGGCGGCGGGATCGCGGGGATCACCGCGGCGTTCCTCCTCCAGCGCGAGGGCCGCTCGGTCGCGGTCGTCGACTCGAAGCGGATCCTCCACGGGGCGACGGGCTACACGACGGCGAAGGTCACCGCCGGGCACAGCGTCAGCTACTCGACGCTCGAGGGCAACTTCGGCCGCGAGGGCGCGCGGACCTACGCCGAGGCGCAGCAGGGTGCCCTCGAGCTGGTCGCCCGGCTGGTCGAGGAGCTCGCGATCGACTGCGACTTCGAGCGCAAGGCGAACTACGTCTACGCCGAGTCCCCGGACGAGCGCGCGACAATCGAGGAGGAGGTGGAGGCGGCGCTGCGGGCCGGTCTCGCGGCCGAGCTCGTCGAGGAGACGCCGCTGCCCTACCCCGTCGAGTGCGCGTTCCGGCTCCCCGGGCAGGCGCAGTTCCACCCGCGCAAGTACCTGCTCCGACTGGCCGAGGCGGTGGCGGGCGACGGTGGCCGGATCTTCGAGCAGACGCGCGCGACCGGCATCGAGGGAAGCGGGCCCTGCCGCGTCGTCACCGACCGCGGGACGCTGACCGCCCGCGACGTGGTCGTCTCCTCGCACCTCCCGTTCCTCGACCGCGGGTTCTTCTTCGCGAAGGCGCATCCCGAGCGCTCCTACGCCGTCGCCTGCCGGATCTCCCGCGAGCAGGATCCGGAGGGGATGTACATCAACCTCTCGCCGCCGACGCGCTCCGTGCGGACCGCGTACGACGAGGGCGGCCTGCTGCTCCTGCTCGGGGGCGAGGGCCACAAGCCGGGCGCGGAGCCCGACACGCACGCCCGCTACGGCGCGCTCGAGGAGTTCGGCCGCCGTCACTGGGGCGCCTCCGAGTTCCCCTACCGCTGGTCGACGCAGGACTACAGCCCGCTGGACGGCGTCCCCTACGTCGGGCGCCTGACCCGCCGCGGCGACCACGTCTACGTCGCGACCGGCTTCAAGAAGTGGGGCATGACGAACGGCACCGCCGCGGCGATGATCCTCGGCGACCTCGTCCTCGGCCGCGACAACCCGTGGGCGGGCCTCTTCGACTCGAAGCGGCTGACGCCGCGCGCCTCGGCGCCGAGGTTCGTGAAGGAGAACGCGACCGTCGCGCGCCACTTCGTCGGCGACCGGCTCGACCGAGGGGAGGCGGCCGAAGTCGAGACGGTCGCGCCCGGTGAGGGTCGCATGCTCCGCGTGCGCGGGCGCAAGACGGCCGTCTACCGCGACGAGGGGGGCCGCGTGCACGCCCTGTCGCCTGTCTGCACGCACATGGGCTGCCACGTGGGCTGGAACCCGGCCGAGCGCTCGTGGGACTGCCCCTGCCACGGGTCCCGCTTCGGCGGGGACGGGACCGTCATCCAGGGGCCGGCGACCCGAGACCTCGCGCGGCGCGACCTCGGGACGGGAAGCGGCGACGGGACCCGCTGATCCGCTCGCGCCGCGGGGACGGGCGGTGCGGCGGGCGCGGGCTGCCGCAGCGTCAGCTGGTTGACGTTGAAGAGCATGGGCGCCGCGGCAGCCGGTCGACCAGGCTACGAGACCGGTTCGGCGCGCCCGCCGCTTGCGCAGAGGCGCCCGGAACCCCGGCCGCTCGGCCGGTGTAGTAGGACCGGTTGGTGCCGCCGGCGTCGGAGAGCGAACTCGTGGAGCGCGCCCGACGCGGCGACGTCGGCGCCTACGAGGAGATCGTCCGCATGCATCAGACGTCGGCCTTCCGCCTCGCCTACGTGCTGCTCGGCGACGCCGCCGAGGCGGAGGACGCGGCGCAGGAGGCGTTCGTCAAGGCCCACCGCGCCCTCGGCCGCTTCCGGCGCGACGCGCCCTTCCGGCCCTGGCTGCTGCAGATCGCCGCGAACGAGGCCAGGAACCGGCGTCGCCGGAGCGAACGCCAGCGCGCGCTCGCCGTCCGCGGTGCCACTGCCGAGGTACGCGCCGACGACGCGTCCTCGCCCGAGGCGCAAGCGCTCGCACACGAGAGCCGGGAGGTGCTCCGCGCGGCGCTCGCCCGCCTGCGACGCGAGGAGTACGAGGTGGTCGCCTGCCGCTACCTGCTCGAGCTCTCGGAGTCCGAGACGGCGGCCGCGCTGACCCTCCCGCCGGGCACCGTCAAGTCGCGGCTGTCGCGCGCGCTGGAGCGGCTGCGGAACGACCTGGAGCCGGCCCGTGCGTGAGCTCGAGCGTGAGCTCCAAGCGCTCGGCCGCGAGCTGGCCTACCCGCCGACGCCCGATCTGGCCACCGCCGTCGCCGCCCGGCTTGCGGCGCGCTCCGGGAGGCGGCAGCGGCTCGGGCTCCGCCCCCTCCTCGTCGCCGTCGCCGCCGCCGTGCTGGCGCTGTCGGCCGCGCTCGCCGTTCCCGCGGGACGAGCAGCGCTCCTGGAGCTGCTGGAGATCGGCGGCCTCCGCGTCGAGCGCACCGAGGAGCGGCCGCACGCGCCGCCGCTGGACGAGCGGCGTCTCGGCGAGCGCGTCTCGCTGGACGAGGCACGGCGCCGCGTCGGGTACACCGTCCTCGCCCCCCCGCTCGAGCGCCACGGGCGGCCGCACTACGTGCTCCTCGACGAGTCCCGACCCGGCGGCCAGGTGACGATTCCCTCCTGGGCCTACGCCGACCCGCGCGCTCCGCTCCGCGGCAGGGTGCTCCTCACGCAGTTCGCGGCGAGCAGCGACCGGGACCTCGCGCAGAAGTTCGCGGGGCCCGAGACGAGGATCGAGTCGCTCACCGTCGCGGGCGCGCCGGCGCTCTGGTTCGAGGGCGCGCCGCACGTGTTCGCGTTCCGCGACCGCACGGGCGGGCTCCTCGAAGACACCCGCCGACTCGTCGGCAACGCGCTCGTGTTCGAAGGCGACGGGGTCGTGCTGCGGATCGAAGGGGCACTCTCGCTGGCGCGGGCGCTCCGCATCGCCGAGTCGCTCGAGCCGCTGCCCCCTCCCCGCTGATGGCGCCGTCGCGGTGGACCCGCGCGGTCGGCGAGCTCGCTCGGTGCTCGTGCCATACCGGTCGACCGCACCTCCCCGCCCGCCCGATCGCGCCGGTTGAAACGAATCACGCCCGTCCAGCACGTGCTCTACTCGGCGCCTCGGCAGGAGGCGAGGTGCAGTACGTCAGCCGCTATCCGCTCCGCGGGATCCGCGAGGCGACCACCGACCGGCAGCTCGCGCTGCTGGACACGGCGGCGGCCGTCCTGCGCGACGACGACCGCGTCCTCGCCGCCTGGCTGGCCGGAAGCCTCGCCGTCGGCCGCGGCGACCCCTTCAGCGACGTCGACGTCCACTGCTGCGTCGAGGACTCGGCGGCCGCCGAGCTGTCCGGCGAAGGGTGGAAGGAGATCCTCGGTCGCATCACGCCCACGGTGATGGCGGTCGCCTTCCCGCCGCCCAGCATCGGCGGGTACTCGTTGACGCCGGACTGGGTACACGTCGACCTCCTGTTCCAGCCGCGAAGCGGGTTCGAGCCGGCGAAGCTCGACGGCTACCGGCGGCTGTTCGACAAGACGGGCGAGCTCGTGCTCCAGGCCGAGAGCCCGGCGGCCCCGATCGAAGGGGAGCGCTACTTCCCCGCCGCCACGGTCGAGTGGTTCTTCTACATGTTCGGGAAGCTGGTCGCGGTCGTCGGCCGCAACGAGCCGGTGCTCGGGATGCTCGGAGCCGTGACGATCCGCGACACCTGCCTCGTCCCGCTCTTCTGCGCCGAGCGCGGCGTGCGGCGCGGCGGCGGCGCCAAGCGGCTTCGCCCGTTCCTCTCCGCCGAGCAGCACGCGCTCCTGGAAGGGCTCCCGCCGTTCGCGCCGACGCTCGACTCGGTGATCGACAGCGAGCTCGCGCTCGCGCAGATCTTCGTCCCGCGCGGTCGCGCGCTCGCCGCGGCGACCGGCGCGCACTGGCCGGGGGCGCTGGAGACCGCAACCGTTCGCCACGTCGAGCGGGCGATCGGCGTGCCGGTCGTGATCCCGGAGCACGCGCCGTAGTGGCCGTCCGCGCGGCCGTTCCCGGCGACGCCCCGCGCATGGCGGAGCTCGCGGAGAGGAAGCGGGAGCAGTACGGGCGCCACGCCCCCGTCTTCCACCGGCCGAGACCGGGGATGCGAGCGAGTCACGCCGCCTTCCTGGCCTCGCTGGTCGAAGACGCCGACCGCCACGTCTCGCTCGTGCACGAGGCGGACGACGGCCACGTCGACGGCTTCCTGGTCGCCGCCCTGAGGCCGGCGCCACCCGTCTATGACCCGGGCGGACTGACCGCGCTCGTCGACGACTTCGTGGTCGAGCACGCCGACCTCTGGGCGTTCGTCGGGCGGCGGCTGCTCGAGCGGGCGATCCACGCGGCGGCGTCGCGCGGAGCCGTGCAGACCGTCGTCGTCTGCGGGCCGCACGACCAACCGAAGCGAGCGATGCTCCTCGACTCGGGCCACGTGGTCGCCTCCGAGTGGTTCACGAAGCCGTTCGCCGGCTGATCGCCGCCGGTCGCCCCTTCGGCTGGACCCGCCTGCGCGACCACCTCACCAGGGGCGCCGAGCGGACGGGTCACCGCGCCCGGAAGGAGCTCCCGGCGCGAGCAGCTCGACGACGTCGCCGTCGCAGAGCTCGTGCGCGGCGCCGACCCGCTGGCCGTCGAAGCGAGCCGAGGCGCCCCAGACGCGGGCGCCACGCAGGCGCCGTGCGAGGTCGCCGTGGACGGCGCGGGCCGCGTCGGCGGCCGTCGCCGGCGGTCGCAGCGCGATCGGCTCGCGATCGATCTCGCCGCCCGAGCGAAGGAAGACACGCACGAGTCCGGTCAGCCGCCAGAGCGCGGCGCGGAACGCCTCGATGCTGGCGTCGTCGAGCACCGAGACCGGTACGACTTCCAGCTCGAGCGCGGCGCGCAGGCGGTCGACTGCGCCGGCCGGCGCCTCGTCGGCCCGTGTCGCCGCGACGATCGTCCGCAGCGAGATCGAGGCCGCCGCGAGCTCCGCGCGCACCGTCTCCAGCTCCGCGAAGGGCGCCGAGGCGTCGTGGCAGAGCACCATCGCGTCCGCGCCGCGCAGCACCGACAGGAGCGCGCGCCCGCCGCCTCGCCCGGCCCTCGCGCCGGCGATCAGGCCGGGGATCTCGACGAGCTGGACGAGCACGCCCTCGACGCGCGTCAGCGCCGGCGCCGGGCGCGTGGTGGTGAACGCGTAGTCGCCCGTCTTGATCTGCACCTGCGAGAGCGCCTGCAGGAGCGACGACTTGCCGACGTTCGGCGCGCCGACGAGCGCGATCTGGGCGGCTCCCTCGCGGCGGACGGCGAGCGAGTCGCGGTGGACGACGCGCGCGCGCGTCCGCGTGGCGGCGAGCTCCGCGTTCAGCCACTTGCGGATGTCCGCGTACGGGCCGCTCTTGTAGTTGGGCAGCTCGGCGAGGATCGCGCGCAGCTCGCGGACGCGCTCGGCGCCATCCTTGCCCACGAGCCGGCGCTTGATGACCTGCATCTGGGTGCGATGTGGCATCGGCATCGCGACACTCCTGTGGCCGTGCGGGAGGGTGCGCGGGCCGGCACCGGGGCGACGCCCGCGTCCGTGTCCCGCCGCTTCCTCGGACGCGTTGAGAGCGGAAGCGGCGGACTAGCCGGTCTTGTTCGAGATCGTCGAGCGCCAGGCGCACTCGCGATCCACTCGCTGCGCGTGTGCCATCGCGGCCGAGCCTACCTCGCCCGCGCCGCGGTTTCCAGGAGAGCGGCCGTGCTCGGCACGGACGCGCGCCGTCACGCGCGGACGGTCACTCCCTCGCGATTTCCCGGAACGGCCTGCCGCGTGACTGCCGCGACGCGCGTCGGTGGCCTGACCTAGGGACCGCGCCGCCGCGGTGTACGCGGGGCGACGCCCGACGTGCGCGGTCGCGGCCGCTGCCTCGCCGAGTCGCCCTCGGCGGCCGCGGAGAGGCGCGGACCATGTCGCCGGCGGCTGTCGCCCGTCGCGAACGCTTGCTCGACGAGCGCCTCGACGCCCGAGCGGCTCAGCTCCAGCTCGTCCAGGATGGTGTACCGCGCCGGACGGGTCTCGCGGGCACGGATCACCGCCTCCACGACGACGCCGCGATCGAGTCCGAGGTCGCGGGGCGACCTGGGCAGCGACCAGCGATCGTACGCGGCGGCCAGCTCCGGGGTCAGCGACCCCTGCGCCGTTCCCGCGATCAGGACGCCGAGCGCGACCTGCTCCCCGTGGAGGCGCGCACGGTTGCCGAGCAACCGGTCGAGGCTGTGGCTGATCAGGTGCTCCGCGCCCGAGCAGGGTCGACTGCTCCGCGCCGCCGCCATCGCGAGCCCGCTGAGGACGAGTCCGCGCGCGAGCGTCTCGAGCGAGCCTCCGGGGGACGCCGAGCCTGGGCCGAGCAACGAGCGCGCCGCCTCCTCGGCCACGAGCGCCGAGAACCCGTCGTACGTGTCCCGCCCCCGCTCGACGGCCAGCCGCCAGTCGGCGAGCGCGGTCAGGTTGCTGAGGAGGTCGGCGGCTCCCGCGCGTGACGTGCGCGGGGGAGCGCCCTGCACGACGTCGAGATCGACGACGACGGCGTCCGGCCCGACCGCGCCGACGCTCGTCCGCCGTCCGTCGGGGCCGACGAGCGAAGCGATCGGGGAGCTGATCCCGTCGTGCGCGAGCGACGTCGGCAGGCTCACGAGGCGCGTGTCGGTGAGCGAGCAGGCGTGCTTCACCGCGTCGATCACCCGTCCTCCGCCAACCGCGATGCACACCTCGGCACGGCAGCGGCGAATCGCCTCGACGAGTCGGCTCACGCCCTCCGCGGTCGGCGCGGCCGCCGGCACGACGGCACATGTCCCCTCACGTCGCAGCTGCCGGACCACCCCCGCCGCGATCCTCGCCGTCCGCGCCCCGCCCGTCCCGACGACAGTGCGGCCGAGCGGGAAGTCAGCGCCGGCGAGGAGCACGGCGACGTCGGCGATCGCACCGCGACGAATCTCGAGCACGCGCGGCACGCAGACGGTCTTGGCGGTCACGGCGCGCGCAGCCCGGCGATCCGCCGCGAGCTCGAACGCTCGCCCGACGTCGGTTGATTCGTACCGCCGCGATGCCATCGCGAGCCAGGATCCCGCACCGCCCGCGCGCGGAGGTCCCGATCCGATCCAGAAACCGTGCAGGTTTCTTGAACGATGCGGCCGCCGGGACACGGCGATGGCCCCCCCGTGCGGGCCGCCCGGCGGCGTTCGCGGGGCCGCACGCGGGTCGCGTTCCGCGCTGGTCGCTCGGCCGCCGAGGACTAGCCTACGGAAGGCCGCAGGCACGGTGAGCGCCACGCGGTCGAGACAGGCCGGCAGTTCGGGCGCAGCCGGACCGCCAAGAAACGGCCGCGTCGCGGCCGTTTCGAAAGGAGCGGGGGCGGGACTTGAGCCTGCGACCGTGACGCGCTGACGTTCCCGCTGCGCGGGCGCACATCCTGGCTACCGTGTCCGACCTCCTCTACGGACGTCGCCACTCGACGAGCGGCGCGGCCACCCACGTCGGATCGGGCGCCTCGTACAGCCCGGCGGCGTTCGTGTAGACCATGTCGAGGATCGAGCCGCGCAGCTCACCGCGGAGGTAACGGAAGACGACTCCTGCATCGCGTGCGTCGCTCTTCGCCTCGAGGCAATGCGCGTCGTAGCCGGCGTAGTCGCCCGCCTCGAGAAGCGCGATGCCCTCCTCGATCGTCGTGCGCGCGAGCTCGAGCCCGCCCTCGTCCGGCGCCAACGAACGCTCCGGGGGATCGCCGTAGCCGATCCCGTGGTGGAACGGGTCGGCCGTCGACACCACCACCGCCTCCTGGGCGAGCGCGGCGAGCTCCTCCATCCCCGGTAGGCGCTCCGGGCGACCCCCCACGAGATACGGGTACCGCTCGACGACCTCCGGACCGCGGATCCCGCGCCGCGCGGTCTCCGCTGACCAGAAGTGCCGGAAGCTGATCAGCGAGTGGTCGTCGCGCCACTCTGCGCGACCCTCGATGCCGGGTCCCTGGATGCCCCAGAACGGCCACTGCGAGGGATCCTCCCCGGCCGATACGCGAGTGCGCGCCTCCTGCATCTCGTCCGTGAACGCGTGGAGGACGCTGATGACGATCACGCGGTCAGCGCCGCTGTCGAGGCAACCCAGGACGGCCGCGGCGGTGTGATGGCCGCAGTCGAGGACGCCGGCGTGCGGAAACACGACGACTCCTCCCGACGCGAGCGTCGGCGCGAGACTCCACTCGCGCGCCCGTTCGAGGCGCTCGAGCGTCCCGCGCTCCCCCATCTCCTCGTGCTCGCGGCGATAGAGCGCGTGGATCTGCTTCTTGAGCTGTTGGCGATCGAGGGTCACTCTCGTGCGGGTCGAGTCGTCGGCGGTGAGGACACTACTGACCGAGCTCGAGACTTCCACGAACGGCCACGTCCCCTACGCGCTGTACCCGACCAGAACCGCGCACCCGCGCCCGCGTCCGCTTTCGCTCCTCAGCTCGAGGACCGCCTCGCGCAGGTCTACGGACGCCTCCCGGTCCGCATCGCAGGACGACTACGGTCGGAGCTCGTGTAAACGGCGATTGGCCTGCAGCGCGAGCCGTTGGTCCCGCCGGCGCGCACCCCCGGCAACGCCGGCGACGCCCCGCTCGGCGCGTCGCCCGAGGCCGGCTGTGACGCGGCCACGTGAGCCTCGCCCGCCGCCTGCACGGGTTCAAGCGAACGAGGTCGACCGGTCAATCTCGCGATCGCCGTCGAGCTGCTCTGCGAAGGGTTCGCGGCTGGCCGACACGTACGGCACGACCCGCGCACACGGCGCACCTCACCAGGCGGCTAGGACAGAGCTGATTGGCGAGGGCGCCTGGTTGGCGGTCGATCCTCATCTATACGGCGCCCATCGCCAGCCTGTCGCGACGAGAGCCAACGGAAGAGCAAGAGTGACGCGCCGCTGGCCATCACAGGAAGACGAAAGGGGGTCTGTGACATAGAGGTGGGGCCAAAATCTTCCAAATAGCGGAAAAAGGCCCTATGTTGCGGGGCGATGCCCAAGCGGCTCACAGGAACCTCGCCTCGGCCTCCGTGCCCCAAGCATCCAGGGAGCAAGGTCTGGATGGACGGCTCTTACGGCAAGAGCCGCAAGCGGCAGCGCTACAAGTGCCTGCCGGCTGACGGATCTCGCTCTCATCGCTTTACCGAAGCCTTGCCGCGCCATCAGACGCCATCTGGCGAGTGTGATAGCTGCGAGAGGAGCTACCACTCCCACGAAGGGCCGCCGACTCCTCGCGACGGTATCTACTCCGTCAGGGAGATCGCCCGATCTCTCGTCCTCGTCGGCCAGGGGCACTCCTACAGGGGTAGTTCCCGGATGATCCGCCGCGAGGCGGGACTTCTGCCCGCTGGCTACGGCAAGGGCCGCAGTGGCCATCTCGTCTCTGACTGGGTTGAGCTCTTCGCGCCTTTAGTCGCAGGCCTGCCTTCTTCGGTCAGGGCGCCGAGCTACCTCATCCTTGACTCGCTTCCCTTCCGTCTGCGCCGCGCCCGCTCCGGCATGGGGGCAAGCGGCCTTGCCTTTACCATCTATGCCGCCCTCGGCCAAGAGCCCGATGGCTCAAAGCGCCTTCTGGCCCTGGAAGCGTTCCCCGGAATCGCTACGTCGCAGGGGCTCTCCCACTGGCAGTCATTCCTCAGTAGCCTCCAGGGCCGCCTTAGCGGCGATCCGCTCTCTATCGTCAGCGACCGCGAGACCCCGCTCCTTAAGGCTCTCAGCCAGATCTGGCCAAGCGCGAAGACGGGTGATCTGCTCCAGGCGATTAGCTCGGGCAATCCCCAGGCCAGCCGGGGCGGCGGGCAGGCGGCCCCAGGGCCGATCCTTTGGTATTGCCATCACCATCTCAAGGGCTCGATCCGCAACCTGCTGACGAAGGCCGGGATTCAACTGCCTGATCCGCTCCTTGCCGATCTTGAGCAGGCCTTCTCGACTTCAGCTGACTGGACGGCCTACAAGGCCCAGATGAGGGCCAGGCGTCCCTACAAGCGCTTCCGCAAGGCAACAGGCTGGCTCTCGCGCCAGGAGAGGATCATCGACTGGCAAGTTCAAAACCAGCGCTTCTACCCGGCCTCGGTTGGGGCCCTTGAGGCCTATCTGGCCCGCCTGCGCTCCCACTTCGATGACCGGCGCGGCCGCCTCCTCAACCGCGAGCGAACCAACCGCCTGCTGCTTCTCATGCTGATGGAAGAAAACGGCGAGGCCGATGAGCGGGCCTACGCCAAGGCCATCCGCCAAGAGCTGCTCCAAAACGGAGGAAGGGCAAGGCCTTCGCGCCAGATCGAAGACCGCCATGGCCCTAGCCTGCGCTAGCGGCCGTTATCCCACCTCTATGTCACAGACCCGAAAGGGCCGCGTTTGCGGCCCTTTTCGTAGTAGCGGGGGCAGGATTTGAACCTGCGACCTCCGGGTTATGAGCCCGGCGAGCTACCTGACTGCTCCACCCCGCGTCGCGTCGAGGAGTATAGCAGCGTCCGATCGGCTTCCTCGGCCGGCGTGGCCGCAGTCCGGGCCGGGCGATTCGGGCTCGAGCGGCGGGGAAGAACGCTGCCGAGCAAGCGAAGGAGGTGTCACGGTGCCCTACGACTCGATTTCGGATCTTCCCGAGGAGCAGGTCGACCAGTACAGCAAGCACGGCAAGGAGGCCTTCCTGAAGGCCTTCAACAGCGCGCTCGACCAGTACGACGGCGACGAGAGCCGCGCGTTCGCGACGGCCCACGCGGCGGCGAAGAAGGCCGACGACAAGGATTGACCGGCATCGGCCGGCGCGGTCGCCGTCCGGCGGCGGGCTACCATCGCGCCATTCCGCTGACCGCCGTCCCCGCCGTGCTCGCCCTGCTCGCCGCAGCCGCCGGAGCGGCGTTCGCGGTCACACGCTTCGTGCAGCTGTTGCAGGACATAGGCGCGGCAGGCGGGACGCTCGGCGAATCCCTGGAGCGGATCGGCGCCGGTGCCGACCGCGCGGCCGGGCGCGTCGAAGCCCTCGGGCCCGCCGGCGCGCGTCTAGAACGCGCGCTCGCGCGGCTCGCGGTCAGCCGCGCGCGCCTCGGCGTGCTCCTCGACGCCTACGCCGAGGCGCGAGCGGCGCTCGCCTCGCTCGTGTTCGTGCCGCGGAAGTGACGCGCGTCGCCGCGATCGACCTGGGGACGAACACGACGCGATTGCTCGTCGCGGACGTGGCCGACGGGCGCGTCGCCGAGATCGAGCGCCGGCAGACGATCACGCGGCTGGGCGAGGGCGTGGACGCACGCCGCCGCCTGCTCCCGCTGCCGATCGCGCGCGTGCGCAACTGCCTGACCGCGTACCGCCGGCGCGCCGAGGAGCTCGGGGCCGAGCGCGTGCTCGCGATCGGGACGAGCGCGCTTCGGGACGCGGAGAACGGCGAGGCGTTCCTCGGCGAGATCGAATGGAGCTACGGCTTCGACACGCGGCTCCTGTCGGGCGACGAGGAGGCGCTGCTCGCCTTTCGCGGCGTCGCCAGCGGGCGCGAGGTGGCCGAGGGGACGCTCGTCGTCGACGTCGGCGGGGGCTCGACGGAGCTGATCCTCGGCGGCCCACACGGCGTGGAGTACGCAACGAGCCTGGCGATCGGCAGCGTGCGGATGACCGAGCGCTTCCTCACCTCCGACCCGCCACGCCGCGACGAGCTCACGGCGTGCGCAGGCGCCGTCTCCTGGTTGCTGGCGGAGCACGTTCCAGACGAGGTGCGCCACGCCGTCCGCACGGCGGTCGGCGTCGCCGCAAGCGTGACGACGCTGGCCGCGCTCGATCTCGGCCTCGAGGAGTACGACCGCGAGCGCGTTCACGGCCACGCCCTCCCGGCCGACGGCGTCGACGACCAGCTCGCACGCCTGGCGAGCCTGCCGCTCGAGGAGCGCCGCCGCATCCCGGCGCTCGAGCCCGAGCGCGCGCCGGTGATCGTCGCCGGCGCGGGGATCGTGCGCGAGGTCCTGCGCCACTTCGGCCTGGCCGAGCTCGAGGTGAGCGAGCTCGACATCCTCGACGGCGCCGCGCTCGCCGCGGCCGAGCTGCCCGAGCGCGAGGAGGGCGCCGCCCCGCCCGGCGCCTACACCTGCTGCTAGGAGGCGCGCGGAGACTCGTCCGTCACGACGAGGTCCGCGAACGACGACCACGACTTCCCGAACTCCCACCAGCCAGGAGCGGGATCACTGCGACCTCGTCGCCGACGGCCATCCGGTCGGCCACCACCTTGCGCTCCTCCCGCAACTCCGGCGCCGCTCGCGACGACTCGCTCACGGGCCCATTGTGAGGGAACTACGGCGCGCTTTCGACCGGCTCGTCCGGCAGCGCGTCCTCGTACAGCCGGCGCTGGACGGCGGTTCGCGAGAGGACTCCCACGAGGCGGCCCCCCTCGGTCACCGGGACGCGTTCCAGGTCGCGCTCCTCGAGCTCGCGGAAGGCGACGTCGAGTTGCGCCGCGCCCTCGAGCGTGAAGTGCGGCACCTCGGCGATCTCTCCGAGCGGCGTCGTGCGCGGGTCGCGGCCGGCGGCGACGACCTCGCGTACGAGCGTCTTGCGGGTGACCACGCCGACGAGCTGCCCGTCGGCGCAGACGAGGATCGCCCGCACGCTCGGTTCGGCCAGCTCGGCGCCCGCCTCCTGCGCGCTCGCCGACGCCTCCAGCCGGAGCGGATCGGAGACCATCGCATCGCGCACGAGGTCGCCCACTAGGGGAACAGCCCCCTCGCCTCGATCGCGCCGGCCACCTCGCGGATGCCGGTGACGAGCGCCGCCCCGCGGAGCGTGAGCAGGCGATCGTCGGCGAGCTCCCAGACCCGGTCGAACGCGTCGCCGAGCTTCTCCGCCAGGCGCGCCCGCGTCTCCTCCCGCGTCCAGAAGAAGCGGCCGAGGTCCTGCACCCACTCGAAGTAGGACACCGTGACGCCGCCGGCGTTCGTGAGCACGTCGGGCAGCACGACGACGCCGCGCTCGGCGAGGATCGCGTCAGCCTCGATCGAGGTCGGCCCGTTAGCGCCCTCGGCGATCACCCTGGCGGCGATCCGCCCGGCGTTCTCCTCGGTGATCTGGTCCTCGCGTGCCGCGAGTACCAGGACGTCGCACGGAAGCTCGAGCAGCTCGGCGTTGGTGATCGGGGTCGCGTGCGGATACCCCGCGAGCGCGCTGTTGACGGCGACCCACTCGCGCACAGATTGCAGGTCGAGGCCGCCAGCGCGGTAGATACCCCCGCTCACGTCCGAGACGGCGGTGACGGCGGCACCCCGCTCGGCGAGCTCCTGCGCCGCGATCCCGCCGACGTTCCCGAACCCCTGCACGACGCAGCGCGACTCGGACAGGCGAAACCCCAGCTGCCTGCAGGCGCGGTCGGCGACCATCACCACGCCGGCGCCGGTCGCCTCGTGGCGGAGCACCGAGCCCCCGACCGAGATGGGCTTCCCCGTGACGATCTCCGGCACTGCGTGCCCGACCTGCATCGAGTACGTGTCCATCATCCACGCCATCGTCTGCTCGTTCGTGGCCATGTCCGGCGCGGGGATGTCCTCCTGGGGGCCGATCACGGAGACGAGCTCGACGGTGAAGCGCCGCGTCAGGCGCTCGAGCTCGTCCTCGGACAGCTCCTTCGGGTGGCAGCGGATGCCGCCCTTCGCGCCCCCGTACGGGAGCCGCAGGAGCGCGCACTTCCACGTCATCCAGGTCGCCAGCGCAGCGCACTCGCCGAGCGTGACCTCCGGGTCGTAGCGCATCCCGCCCTTCGTCGGCCCGAGGACGGTCGAGTGCTGGACGCGGTAGCCGGGGAACACCTCGACCGTGCCGTCGTCGCGGGAGATCGGGATGCTCACCATCACGGCGCGTTCCGGGTGGCGCAGGCGCGCGGCGACCACCGGCGACACGTCGGCGTGCGGGAGCGCCTGCTCGAACTGCGTGCGGGCGGTACGAAAAAGGGGCGTATCCCACTCCAGCGGCGTCTCGGTCGCAGCCGGGTGCTCGATCCTCGCCACAGCGAGAGTCTAGGCGCGGTCGGGCGACCGGTAGCGGCCGCCCTACAATGACCGCGCCCGCCGGGGTGGCGAAATCGGCATACGCGCCCGACTTAAAATCGGGTGTCCGCGAGGACGTGAGGGTTCGATTCCCTCCCCCGGCATCTACCCGAAGTAGCCGGAAACGGGCCGGTTCAAGCGACCGGCTCGTTTTCTGTCTAGGCGCCGAAACGCGCAGGGGGCAACACGGGGGGCAACTGGCGGGCTGAGGTCGGCGCGCGTGAGCCTCCGCGTCCTGGTCGCCGCCGTCATCCTCGCGGCCTCGCTTGCCGGAGCCGTGCGGCTGTGGGGCTAGGCGACACGATTGCGCCTTCACCCAGCGAGCGGTCGGTGTGGTCGTTCTACTCCGACCGCGACAAGGAGCCAGAGTGGGCGGATCCCGCAGCAGTCGGACTAGCCGTCTCGGCATCGGAGTGGCCGGCGCCGATCCTTGCTCCGATGGCCGCGCGGCGCGCTTAGGGGACGGACGGTCATGCGGCCATGTTCAAGAAGAGGGGCGAGAGGGGGTCGACCCGAACGACACGCCGGCTGGCCGCTTCCTCTCGGACTCCCGCCCCACCGCGAACGGTAGGGCGAATCGCCGGTTAGCGGTAGTGGCCGTTACGGACGCGTACCTGACGTCCTACCCAGAGGCGTCCTCGTCGCGCGCTGCGGCGTTGAAGCCACGGAAGAACCGGTCGAACTTCTCCTTCTTGATCTCTCTCTGCTCGTCGTCATCGAACAAAGCGAGGTATGGGTTCAGAGCCGCGAGCTGTACCTCCATGTCGCGGTTGTCGCGCTCGGCGGCTCGGTGCTTCCTCGACTCGTTCCCCGCGAACGCGGCGAGCGCGAGGGCGGCCAGTGAGATGAAGATCCGCAGCGGGAGGTGTTCCCAGCTGAACGTCTCCTGTCGGATGCCGGCTAGGTCGAGTGCGAGCAAGACCGTGTTGAACGCCACCACGAAGCCCAGCGACCCGACGGCGATCCATCGCCATTGGTCGGCGTCCTTCTTCTCTCGGTCGGCGACCTGCTGATAACCGCCCGTCAGACCCGTTACGGCGATCACGCCCACCAGGCGCTCCGCGTCTGCCTTCAGCTTCTCCAACCGCGCGGTGCGCTCGGCAGAGGCTTCTTCGAAGTCGTCATGGCGCTCCATCACGTGAGTTCTCAGCTCGTCGACGATCGCGTCCATCTCGCTCCGTGCGTCGTCCAGCTCCTTCCGCACCTTCTCCTCTCTCGACCTTCGGGCGGCGTCGACTTCCTTCCTGCTTGCGGTGACGACGTCTTGGATCTGTCCGATCGCCTCGTCCCGAGTCGTTTCGAACTCTTGCCGTCGCTGCTCCTCGCCCTGGCGGAACTGCTCGTCGTATGTCGCGATCGCGGAGTCGATTCGACCCTTCTGCTGCTCGATCTGGCTCGTCAACGCGTCGACTTCGCCCCGGAGCTGACCGACGCGTTGCTTGATCTCGCCAACCGAGTCCTCCACGCTGCGCAGGAGTTGGCCAACCGAGCGGCGGAACGACGTCGCTGCCTCCTGAATGCGCTCCACATCCGACAAGTCGGCGGGTCGCTGCACTCGTGTCGCTACATCCAGTAGCGCGTCAGCTTGCGCATCGGCGTCCTGGAGAAGGCCAGCGTCTTCCTGCTCGTTGGCGTACTCGACCTCGGAGGCAACGCCCTCAATGCGCGAGTGAAGCTCGTTCAGGAAGTGGGCTGAGACGAGCTG
Source organism: Thermoleophilia bacterium (assembly GCA_014534345.1). GTDB lineage: Bacteria > Actinomycetota > Thermoleophilia > Gaiellales > Gaiellaceae > JACVRR01. The sequence continues at coordinate 18,583 of JACVRR010000002.1, forward strand.
TGGGTCCACCGCCGCGAGCGCACCGCGTACGTGGTCGGCGACCCGACGGAGGCGGGTCACCGCCTCCAGCGCTGCTGCGTCGTGCTGCTTAGCTCCGTCGAGGCCTGCGTCCAGGCGGTCGAGCGCTTGGTGGACGGGATGCTCGCGAAAGCGGTCGTCCCACGTACTCATCTCGTCACAGAGTCTCGCGGACGAGCAGGACGATGCATCCTGGCGCCGTGGGGCTGTGCGGGGTCGAAAGGCGATCGACCGACGAAGCGACTACCCTTCCGAATCGGTGCCGGAGCCGAACCTCCTCTACTACGGGGACAACCTCGACATCCTCCGCCGCCACGTTCGTGACGACTCCGTAGATCTCGTCTACCTCGACCCGCCGTTCAAGTCGAACCAGGACTACAACGTCCTATTCGCCGAACACGGGACCCGCTCGGCGGCGCAGATCAAGGCGTTCGAGGACACCTGGCGCTGGGACGATGCGGCGGCCGAGTCATACGAGCAGGCGGTCGAAGCGGGCGGGCATGTGGCGCAAGCGATGCGTGCGTTCCGCACGCTGCTCGGGACGAGCGACATGCTCGCCTACCTGTCGATGATGGCACCGCGCCTCGTCGCGCTGCGACGGGTGCTGAAGGAAAGCGGCTCGCTCTACCTCCACTGCGACCCCGCAGCAAGTCACTACTTGAAGGTGCTACTAGACGCGGCGTTCGACCCGCGCAACTTCGCCAACGAGATCATCTGGAAGCGGACGGCGTCAAAGGGGCTGGCTCGCCGCCGCCTGCCGACGAACCACGACACGCTGCTGGCGTACCACAAGAGCGACCAAGCTACCTGGAACGAGGAGGCCGTTTTCGTCCCGTACGACCTCGCCGCTCTCGACGAGAAGACGGAGACCAAGTACGCGCTACAGGACGAGACGGGTCGGCGCTACCAGTTGACCAGTCTCATCAACCCGAACCAGAACCGACCCAACCTCACGTACGAGTTCCTCGGCGTCACACGCGTATGGCGCTGGACACAGGACCGGATGCAGGAAGCGTATGACGCTGGCCTCATCGTGCAACCTCGTCCTGGCGCGGTGCCGAGGTTCAAGCGATACCTCGACGAACAGCGCGGCAAGCCACTACCCGACGTCTGGACTGACATCGCTCCCATCAACGCGCGCGCGGCGGAGCGCCTTGGCTATCCGACGCAGAAACCGGAGGCGCTGCTTGAACGGATCATCCTTGCGAGCAGCAACGAGGGGGACGTCGTCCTCGACCCGTTCTGTGGCTGCGGCACGACGATCGCGGCGGCACAGAAGCTCGCTCGCCGTTGGATCGGGATCGACGTCACTCACCTGGCGATCAACCTCATCCGCCACCGCCTGCGCGACGCCTACGGCGAGGGGATCGAGAAGACGTACAAGGTGATCGGCGAACCGGTGACCGTCGACGAGGCGGCACAGTTAGCCAAGGACGACCCGTACCAGTTCCAGTGGTGGGCGCTCGGTCTCGTCGGCGCGAGGCCCGTCGAGCAGAAGAAGGGCGCCGACAAGGGGATCGACGGCCGGATCTTCTTCCATGACGAGGCCGGCGCCAAGACGAAGCAGATCATCCTCTCCGTGAAGGCCGGCAAGACCGGCCGCTCGCACGTACACGAGCTGCGCGGTGTCGTCGAGCGCGAAGGCGCGCAGATCGGCGTCCTGATCACGTTCCATGAGCCGACCCGACCGATGCGCGAGGATGCCGCTGCGGCCGGGTTCTACAAGTCACCTGGTTGGGGAACGAGCCATCCCAAGATCCAGCTACGTACGGTGGGAGAGTTGCTCGAAGGCAAGGACATCGACCACCCACACGCCACTGGGACGACGTTCAAGCGCGCGCCGCGCGCCACGCAACGCCCCGCCGACCAGCTGCCGCTCGACGTCGGCTAGAAGGGAAGTGGCCCGCTGCCTACGCGGCCTCGTCCTCAAAGCGTGCCTCCTCCGAGAACTCTCGTACGACCCCGGGTTGGAGGTACCGGTTGAGTGGCGGCCTCGTTCGCTCAAGTGCCGCGTCAACGTTCGATGCGGAGAGGTACCGGCAGCGATCCCTCAACGGCGGATCGAACGACTCGAACGTCGGCCGAGTGATCTCGCCGTACACCTTCGATCGGCGCTCATCAGGCGCGACGATGAATAGGTCAATCGAAGTGTTCGGCTGAAGCGCCACGAGGTCACTCATCCGCAGCAGGCCCGAGTAGATGCTTGTCGTCGCCTCCACCTCGAACGCCGCCACGATCGTCCGCCCCCGGATCCAGAGAACGTCGATGGAACGGATCACCTCCGCTGATGCCGGGTCGACACCGACCGGCGGGAAGGCCTTCAACACGTGGCCCGCGAAGTCGTGTCCATCGAAGCTCTTGCCTCGCTCATCGGGCGCAACCCAGACGTCACAGCCGAGAGCCTTGCCGAGTGTGATTAGCTTCCAAACAAGCTCGGTATGCGGAGTCGCACGACCCCGCCGCTCGCTGTCGAGCGCGAGTTCGTCGGCCGGCCGCTCGATCGCCGGCGGCGGAATTCGCTTCGGCCTCTTGCGAGGAAGGCGAACTGGAGACGCCTCGCGCGGCTCGGAAAGGAGTTCCATGAGCTTCGCGCCGTCCTCCGCCGGCATCCGCTTGAGCGAGCGCCGGAACATCCCGCTGTAGCTTCGCGGATCCATGCATCTCAGGACTCCTAGCGTCGCCTGAACGGGCAAACCTTGCTCGACCGGAAGGGCGATTAGAGGGGAAGTCTCGAACCGCGCAGGGAACAGCGCTCGACCATCGGACCCTGTACCCCAGAGGGCGTCGTCGTAGTCGAGGAACATCGGACTCTCGACGCGGAGCATTCCCACCCAGCGCTGAGCCGGCGCCTTGACGTAGCAGGCGAGTACATCGCCGACCTCGACTGCGGCGAAGGTCGACGTGAAGTAGCCACCCCGCCCCGGCGTCGGGGGAGGGAAGCCCGACACGCGGAACTCCCGCTGACCGGCCTGGCTCCACGTCTCCACCGTGAAGATGTCAGTCCAGAACCCCACGACGCCTGGCGATCGTCCCAGGTAGCGATGCCGCCTTCAAGTCGGCCCGTAGGCTGTCGCCCGGCGGCTCATCGGATTCCGATCGGCGCCGCCGAGAGAGCTGAATCGCTTGCACGAGTCGATCCGTATGGCCGAAGGCGCGGCAACAACGGCAAGCCGCGACGACACGTCGCTCAAGGACCTGCTCTCCCCGTACGACACCGACCGAAGCGCGCTGACCGACGCGGGGAAGCTCGCGCATCGGGGGTTCGACTGCCGAACCGCCATCCTCATCTACGGGTTTGACTACGCCGACCGCCCGCTCGACCCAGCGATCGAGGCATTCGAGCTATTAGGGAGCCACCGCGTCCAGCTCGGGCGTCGACACGAGGCGCGCCTCGACCACCTCGTCCACCCTGTACACGCCGCCGGGCGTGTCTTCGGGTGGGAGGTCCGCGCAACGTGACGCGAGGCGATCGCCGGATCCCGTCCACGTCAGCCCGTAGCTCCCGCCCCGCGGTAGAGGATCGGACGGGGCGCCGCGGCGAGCATCGGCTGATCGTGTGGACGCTAATGCCGCGGGCGCCGCGCAGCAGCTGCGAGTAGCGGATAGGCGTCGCCCCCGTGCCGGCCAGGCAGCGCGGCGAGCGCAGCGACGACGAGCTGGGCCTCGGCGAGCGTCGTGACGGTTCGCTCGCCGAAGTAGCGAGCGAGCCACCGCAATGCGGCGCGCTCGTAGAGGTCCGGCCGCTTCTCGGCGATCAAGACGACCAGCTCCAGTGCGTCCGCGAGATTCAGCGTCGGCATGTCGCGCGCCTCCGCCAGCGCGAGCGTGACGTTGCGCGTCTTGATCGCCCGCTGGAAGGCGGCGTAGGGGGATCCTGCTGCTCCCACCGAACGTGCGTTCTATCGCAGGCGCGACGCTCGGTGCCAGCTCCCCCGCCCCCCTCCGCGTCCCGGCGGGCTGGAACTCACGCGAACGATGTACTAGCGTCCGCGAGCGGTGAGCCGCTTCCTCGCCGGTGTGGCCGTCGGCGCGACGGCGGTACTCGGAGCAGTCGCCCTCTACGCTCACATGGAGCCGGACGGCCGCCGCGAGCAACCGGAGGGGTACGAGCGGGCGCGGGGGTACGCGTACGTTCTCGCCGAGACACTTGCCCTGCCGAGGACGACGGAGGGCAGGCACATCGCGGGCGACATCTGGAAGGCGCGGTTCCTCTACCCAGGTGGCTCGTGTGCGGAGGCCTGGAATATCGACGTACGCCACTTTCGGGCGAACTTGGACGACTTGGACGGCGTAACCGAGTCGTCGTGCTGACGCCCCAAATGGCTTGACGGCCGCTCCAACCTTCGGGCAAAGTTCCGAGTGCATCACGAGCGACGCCGACGAGCGTCCACCAACCGAGCGAGCAACGGTGGTTCGATGATGCGGCCCCTTCGGGCAAGCATCGGGAGATGCGGCCTCCTTCGGAGGCAAGCTCGCAGAGAAGGGCCTAACGGCCTGGGTGGTCGCTCCTCCGGCAGAGAGGAGGAGCAGCAATGCCAGAAATGTCAAGAGAGGAGGCCGCTCCCTTGCTGAGGCCCTTCATCGGCTCCGTCATCACCCCCGCGAGCTTCGGCTGCATGGGGACGAAGGAGGTCGCCGCCGAGCTGGGCGTCACCGAGGAGACGGTCAGGCAGTGGTGGCTCGACGGGAAGCTTCCGCCGACCGAGTCCGTGGCCGACTCGTTCCACCGGCCGGTCCCGTACTGGAAGATCGAGACGATCAGGAAGTGGATCGCCGGCTTCCCCGACGACGATCCTCGGAGCGCGGCGGGGCGGACACGAGCGGCAGGGTTAGAAGACGTGCCGCCCCCAGTTGCCCCCCAGCCCGACGAGAGGCCGCTGGAGGCATCGGATCAGCAGTGGCGGGGCGTCCGAGTCGGCGACCGCTGGTACGCGCGCCCGCCACGAGGGGCAGTCGAGATCGACGGCAAGTGGAGCGTCCAGCACGCCCTCGACGACACGCTCGCCTACTTCTCGACCAAGTTCGACCCGGACGAGGAGGAGGCGATCTTCCGGGTCCCGCTGAGCCACCCCGTCCGCCGGGGCGTCGAGAAGCTCGCCAAGGGGTGGTACGAGTCGATCCGCGAGGTCGAGAGGCTGAAGGGGGAGCTGAAGAAGCCGGGCGCGTCGTGGTCGGCCTACCACCGGGAGAAGCGCGAGGCGGGGAGGATCGCGCTTCTCGCGCTCGCGGCCGTGCCGATCCTCGCGCTTGTGACCGGCGCGGTCTTGACGACGGTTGTGTATGGCCGCCGAGGCAACGTGCTGGACGTCCTGCTGATCCTCGCCACGGCGGTCGCGTGGATGCGGGCGGCGGAGCTGTTCGACGCCTACACCGTTCGGCACTGGGACGCGGCCAAGCCGCTCGACGAGGAGGAGGATTGATGCCCCGCCACATCCCCAACTTCTGGGTCACGACCAAGATCGACGGCTACTCGTCCGTCCTCACCGGCGGCCCTCAGCACATCGAGGGCGGCTTCGAGCTGACCGTGCAGCAGCGTGACGACGATGGTCTCGTGCCGGCCGTACGCGTCGTCGGGCGTGCGTCGCCCGAAGGCGAGATCTCGCTGGAGGTGTACGACGGGGTGGGCCGCCTGATCGCCCGCAACGTCACCCGCCGCTGGCGTCCGGTCGACGAGGACCACCGCCAGAGCATTTCTCCGGTCCGCTGACGGCCTCCGAGTGGTCGGCTGGACCTGTTGCCCTCCCCGGCCCTTCGGGGACCGGAGAAGCGGTCCTAGCGGCTAGATGTAGTCGAGGACGAAGGCGACCAGCCCGCCGCCGTACAGGAGGGCTGCGTACAGCAGAACGAACCGTTCTGCGCCGAGGGTGGTGGCGAGCGTGGTAGCTCCCGGGGCCGTACCGGGCCGGGTCGCGCGGGAACGGGTGCGGCGCATCCGCGCCGTCTTGTAGCGCGTCAGCTCCACGCCGACCTCATCATGCTTGCGCGGCTCTCGCAGGCTCTCGTCGCGCCCGCGCTGTTCCGCTCGCGGCGTGAAGACTGTGGAGTCAATCGCCTTCCTTGTCGTGGTAGACCTGGACCTTCGCGCTGACTCCCTGTGCATACGAGTCGAGGATCATCTCGTCGTCCGTGAAGCTCTTGACGACGGCGATGGTTCGAAGACGCCATCTCACCCTCTTCGGGAGTGGCGGCTGCACAATCGTGTGCGTCGGCTCAAGAAACTCCACTGCCCGCGCGGGGCGACCCGTCGGAACACGCTGATTCGGCTGTCCAAGCAGATCGAAGCGCACGACTGAGAAGTCGGCGCTAGGCGTAATCGCGACGCCGTGGACGGTAAGAGATGCCGTCACGAACGAGGAGCCTTGGGTGACGCCGGGCTTATAGGACTTACCCCACGGGGGCGGTAACTGCCAGCCGTGAGTCCGCCAGTACCAGAGAGCAGCAGCCAATAGCAACGCTGCGACTCCGTAGGCGAACGTGTAGTTCCAGGGCGGCTCCAACTGCGTCCAGAAGCCAAGCACCGAAGCGATCACCGCGAGGAATCCCGTCCCGGCGAGGGCATTGATGGTGTGACGGATGATCCAGTCGGCGGCTCGCTTCGCCACAGGCTGACGATACTGCGCCATGATTCGTCGTCACCTTCACCCGCCACCGCGCCAATCTCGCCAAACCTTCCTAGTAGGCCGCCCTCGGCATCGACGTGCCGAAGGCGTTGTCGGGGTAAGCAACAACAAGGGGAGGAGACGGGTCTCAGTTCTGGCGCGGGTCCCCTCCGCCCGCGGGCGCCCGGACGTCGCGCGTGGGGGAGGGGGTCCGGCGGGAGGGTTCATGCCGCGCGGGGGTGTCGGTGCCGGCGGAGGGGTCGATGTTCGGGGTTGCACGGGTAGGCGACGGTGTCCGCGGCGCCCGCCCGGCCGGTTGCCCACCTGTTGCCCCCCGCCGCGCAAACCCGCCTCCCTCCACGGCTTCCGTAGGCGGTGCCGGATTTGAAATCAGGTAGCCGGCGACAGGATCAGACGGCATCACACCCTCCAGCTCGCCCAGTCCGCCCCGGCCCGAAGTCCGATGGCGATTGGCCCTTCGGGCTGGGGCAGCGCGGCTCCGGGAGGTGGGAGCCGGAGGCGAGTCGCCGCCATCCCTGCGCGGTTGACGGCTGCGGGACGCAGCCGGCCTCGCAGTCGTGGACGGCGGGGGCGTCGAGCGGGGAGGTCGTCCGCTCGAACCCGATCCTCGCTCGGGGCGGCGGGTGCTTCCCCGGCCGGCTCCCGCGCCGCGGTTGGCCGCTGGGAGAGTGAGACAGCGGGCCGCGTCGCAGGGCCGGCGGGGAGTCGAGCGGGGAGGTAGACCGCTCGAACTTGCGGCGGGGCAGTTCAGGTTGTCAACGTCCTGCGGGGCGGTCGTGGCGTGCAACTTCGTCGATGGCCGGCGTCCCTCGCGCGTGCGCGCGTAGCGCGCGCGAGGTGCCGGCACCCTCGGCGGCCGGACCGAGGGCCGCTCGCAGCGCGGTGGTCAGGTCCTCCCGCGCCACCGGCAACCCCGCCGCGACCAGTGTCCCCACCGCCGCGTTGACCATCGTCTCCACCTGGTCGAGCAGCCTCTGAAGGTCGCCCCCCTCCTGCTCCTTGCGGGTCTGCTCCTCGGCGAGCCGGCCCCACCCCTGCGACAGATACACCTCCACGGCCTTCGCCCTTCCAGCAGCAGCCGGCACCTGGAACGGCTGACGCTTCCCGCAGCCGGGGCAGCTCGCGTACTGCGTCGTCGTCTCGGCGAGGCAGGCCCGCAGCGACTTCCGCATCAGCTCGACGTCCTCGACCGCCCACCGGCCGAGCAGGTCGCGGGGGTTCTTCGTTGGTCGAGTCTGGCTCGGCGGGTCCGCCGCGACCGGCGCGCGAGCAGGCGGATCGGGGTGGAGGACGTGGTACGAGCAGAAGATCGAGTCCGGCTCCGCGGGGCCGCGGCAGCCAGTCCCGTCGGCCAGCGCGGCCGTACACCGCCGCGCCTCCGTGATCTTCTTCTTCCGGCCGGCCATCTAGTCGACACCGGCCACGCGCAGCGCGCGCGGCGAGCAGGTCATGCCCATCCCTCCCGCGCCATCCGGGCCGCCTCCCTGTTGCGCTCCCGGTCGCGGGCGAGGCTCGCGGAACGCCGCCGACGGCGAGGGGGGTCGTCGTCGATGCGAACCCCCGGCGGCTCCGGCCGGCCATGCTCGGCGAAGCAGGCGGGGCAAGTGAGAAGCCCGCCCACGATGAAGGGCGTCTTGTGGAACGGACAAGGCATCAGTCGAGCGAGGTGGACCAGTCGATGCGCTCGCGCCGCTCGTGGATCTGCTTGCGTGCCTCGGCGTCGCGGTCTTCCTGCGTCCGATGCCACTCCTCACGCTCGGCGCTCTCGCGTCCGCGCCGCTCGATCTCCGCTTGCTCCGCGTCGATCATGCCCTGGAGCGCGCTGCGGATCCCCTCCGCCGTCTCGTGGGCCGGCGGCGGAACCGCAAGCGGCACCGGCGGCGCCTCGGCCTTCTGCGCGAACAGCTCGGGGTTGTCCTCGGGACAGGACCTGTACCGGATCTCGTCGAGGAACATGTCTTTGAAGACGCGCTGGCGGGCGGCCCCTTCCTCGTTCCGCGCGTACTCGAACATCAGACGGATGGACTCCGGGTTGTCGTTCAGCCGCTGCGCGAAGCCGGCCGGGTCGTTCTGCTGGTGGGCGGCGACGAACTGCGTCACCCTCTCGGCGTACCGCTCCTGTAGCTCGGGCGGGACGCGGTCGAGCGCGGCATCCACCCTGCGCTGGAACTCCGCCCCCGCCGCCTGCTGCTCGGCGAGCTGCTGCTCGACCTGCTGCTGATGCTCCCAGGCGGCGCGCTCCTGGAAGTGCTGGACGGTCTCCGCGTAGTAGCGCTGAGCGCTCGCGGGATCCTCCTCGAACCACTCCTGGAGCATCGAGGTGAAGCGATCGTCGCTCGGGTCGTCGACGGCCGCGATCAGGCGGTCGAAGGCGTCTTCGGGATCCTCGCCGGCTGCGAGCTGGGCGCTGATGATTTCGACTGCCGCGTCCGCATCGAGGTCGTCGTACTCCTCGGCCTGGGCCTCCTCGGTCTCCTGGGCGCGGCGATCGGCTAGGCGGGCCGCGGCCTCGGTGGCGAGCTTCGCCCACGTCTCGGTCTCCGTCAGCTTGGGCTTCGGCGTCTGGGTCTCGATGCCGGTCGCCTGGGCGAACGCGCGGCGGAAGGCGCTGACCCCTTCCGACTCACCGGCCGGCTCGGGCGCGCCGGAGTCGCTCGTGGCCCCTGCGCCGCGCTCCGCCAGCGTCCGCGCGACCTCGGCGTGTTCACCGTAGTACTCGGTCACAGCTCCTCCTCGGGGTCGAGCAGGCCGGCGGCGATCAGGTCACCCCGGATCGCCCGCTGCTCCACCTCGTCCTGATCCTCGTCCAGCTCGAAGTCGGTGAGGATGAGGTCGCTCACGGCTCGCGGGTCACGATCTCGGGCAAGCGGCTCTCGCGGCCGATCTGCTCCCGCTCGTAGTCCTGGATCTGCTGGCCGAGACGTCCGACGTCATCAGCCTGCAAGCTCACCCGCTGGCCGAGATGCTCGAACCACTTCTCGGCGAGGAAGTTCGAGGCGAGCTGGTGGACGAGCCAGCCGTTCGGCTCGACCTCTGCGCGCAGGTCGTCGAGCGCGAGCGCGTCCACCTTGCGGCGCAGCTCCCGCTCCTTGCGCTCCATCTCGCGGCGCGCGACTTCGGCGAGCCGCAACTCCTCCTGGGCGTGCTTCGTGTTCATCGCTTCCCCTCGGCCGCGTACGCGGCCTCGATCTGTTCGGCGACCCGCGGCCGGCGCCGCAGGTTGCGGTTGACGTGGTCGTGGATCGCGAGCCGGATCTCCGCATTCGTGCTGCGCTCGTTGCGCGCGGCGACCGTTGCGATCGCGCGCCGCAGTTCAGGCGTCAGTTTCAGGTGTAGCCGTTGCGAGAGAGCGGCGGTTTTCCGGGGCATCATGCATCCGAGGTTAGCAGGGCCATCGGACGGACTGGTGGTGCATCATGGGTGCCTTCTTGCTTCCGGAGATACGGGGACGCATTTCGAAGATACGGGTACGTACTTCCACGCAACGGGGATTTGGACCCGATCGAACACTCGCCGCTCGACGACGAGGAACGGCGAGCGGGCGGGCAGCCAGGCAGGTCCGCAAGCAGTGGCCCGAGTCGACGATGGGATCTCAGCAAGCGAGCGAGAAGGCCGCGGAAGTGTGGCCCGCAGACAGTCCACGATCGGCTCCGAGCAAGCAGGCGAGCGGCAGGCAAGGGGCGCGGGGCCGCGAGGCGCCCCGCGCTCAGGAAGTCAAGAACGCGGCCTGTCTCCGGTGTCGAGCGGAGCGCGCCTCGCGCGCGCAGCGTTGACCCGGCTCGCTGGTACAGGACACCCGACAACACACAGAGGACACCCGACAACCAACCACAAACGTGGAGGACACCCGAACGCCTAACGGGTGTCCTCTTGTCGGGTGTCCCCTATCGGGTGTCCCCGTTGGATCATGCTCTGGATCGGTGGCTGGATTTCCTGCCGGTTCTGCCCGCGATCTTGGCGCGAGTCCGTCATCAACCCGTGCTACGGTTGGCTCGTCTCGTCGCGTTCGTCGCCACGGGCCAACCGCTGCACCGAGCCGCCTGCGGGCGGCTCGCGTGCGTCTGAGGATCGTGGTCATGGCGGCCGACCGGTGGTGGTCATGTCGGCCGACGCCCCGGCTAGGGTCTCGCTCATGCGGCTGGCCACGACGCACGCGGCATGGCTCCTCGCACGCTGATCTCGGTCGACGCCGAGGGGCGGCTGGTGGACGTCCCCTGCCCCGAGGGCTGGCAGCCGAGCGGGCCGACGATCAGCGCGGCCGACTTCGCCATCCCCGAGGGCTGGCAGGCTGCCCAGCTGACCTCCAGCCAGGGCGCGGGGACGCCTCCCGCACATCTTCCTAACACGCCGTCGCCCGTCGAGCAGCTCCCCGACGATCAGCGGCCGGCTGACTACTGGGTGAGCCTGGAGCGCGGCTTCGTCGAACACGCGCTCGAACGCGCGGCGTACCTCCGCGACGAAGCCGACGTCGTCGAGTGGTACAACGACCTCCTCGGACTTCCCGCCGATCAGGCGCGCGTCCATGCCCGCGCGCTCCGCACGGAGGCGCGGATGTGGGCAGAGGCCGCTCGCCCGCGTCTCCCGACCACGGTCGGCCTCGGACTCCGCGTCAGCGGCATCGCACCTGTCCGGCGGCTCACGCGCGGCCGGCGGCTTCGGCCCGTCGCTCGCCGGGTCGCCCGGCGGCCGTCTCGCGGCTCGCCGTCGCGCGGCGACCCCTCACCATCAGAACCTGACCTAGCCCGGAGGGCGGCGTGACCGTCGCCGCCCTGTCCTCTCTCGGCGAGGCTGCGCTCGACGGCGCGCGCGAGGGGCTGCGCGTCCTCGCGCTCGGCGACCTCAGCAAGAAGCCGAGGGCGGAGAGCGGCGGCGTCAACGACTCCACGACGGACGAGCAGACGATCCGCGACTGGTGGTCGCGGTCGCCCGACGCGAACGTCGCGATTGCGACGGGCCGCTACGGGGACCGCTGGCTGGTCGGGATCGACCTCGATGGCGACGAGGGTTTCCACTCGCTTGCCTCGCTCGCGACGGTTGCCGGCATCGGCCGAGAGGAGGTTCGCCGCGCGCTCGCGACCCGACGCGTACGGACGCCGCGAGGTGGCGCTCACCTCTACTACTGGTCGGGCGCCGAGATCCGCAACTCGCAGCGCAAGATCGCGCCAGGGATCGACGTCCGCGGGGTCGGCGGTTACCTCGTCGCACCGCCGAGTCGGCTGCCCGACGGCGAGTACCTCTGGAGCGGGACCAAGGAGATCGCCGAGCTGCCGAAGTGGCTGCTGGACGCGCTCCTCACGGCCAACGTCCCGGCGCCCATCCGCCGGGACCTCGCGGCGGTACTCCCGCCGGTGGGACGGGCGGACGGCGTCCTGTCGAAGGAGGAGCTGATCGCCTTCGACCGCGACGAGGCGTGTCTGCGCAGCCTGGTCGGCGTCTGCAACGGCTGCTACGGCGCGTCGCTCTCGCTCGACGGCCCCTTCGCGGCCCTGCACCGCCCGTCGAACGACCTCTCGGCGGAATTCTGGAAGGACGAGGGCGGCTTCTGGGTCTACCGCGATCGCTCGCCGCGGGCGCTGTTCCCGAAGCTCGCGCTGCCGCAGTTGTTCGCCGCCGTCGTCGCCGGCAAGTTCGACCGCGACCGGCCTCCGAAGGGCGGCGCCCTCGTCGAGTGGCGCTACCGCCTGCTCGTGGAGACGGGCTACCGGACCACGCGTCCGGTCGAGCTTCCGCCGACGCCAGACCTGAGCGAGCTGGAGCGGGAGGTGCTGGAGGGCTTCGCCTACCTGCTCGCGGTCAAGCAGAACCTCAACGACCCGCAGTCCTTCACGGCGCGGAACGCCGCCGAGTGGATCGGCAAGGGCGCGGCCTGGAGGCGGGTCAGCACCGCGCTCCACTCGCTGACGAAGAAGGGCTACCTCCGGGTCGCCGAGCAGCGGTCGACGCCGTTCAAAAAGCCGAACGGTGAGCCGATCCTCACGCCGTTCTACGTGCTGCCGGCGGGGTGGGCGTGAGCGAGTTCGCGCTTGTCGTCCCGCCCGAGCTGTACGAGCGGCTCGTGGCCGACGTCACCGCGCGCATCGCCGCCGAGCGGGCCGCCGCCGACCGGCCCGAGTTCCTGACCGTTCCGGAGACGGCCGAGCTGCTCCGCTGCTCGCGGCAGCGGGTCGACAACCTGCTTTCGGCGGGACGGTTGCCCAGGGTGAAGGACGGCGGGCGGACGCTGATCCGGCGGGCCGACCTCGACGCCTACCTTGACAAGGGGTCCTAAGATGGAGTCGACAGACGTAAGCGGGCCGGCGGTGCGCGAACACCCCGGCCCCGGCACGAAAGGAGTGTCTTCCGTGCGGAGCGAGACTAGTCGCTCGACGGGTCCGTCGAGCAGGAAGCTCGAACGGACAGACCATCCGGGGATCTACAAGCGGGGCGGCAGCTACGTCGTCGTCTACCGCGACCCGCAGGGCAGGCAGAAGAAGAAGGCCGCCCGGACGCTCCGGCAGGCCCTCGACCTGAAGGCGACGCTACGCGCGGACGTCGTGCGGGGCGAGTACCGGGCGGTCAGCCAGACCACCTTCACCGACTACGCGAAGGTCTGGATCGACACCTACCGCGGGCGTACCTCGCGCGGGATCAGGGCCAAGACGCTCGCCGACTACCGCCGGCAGCTCGGCCTCGACGTGAACGGCGAGCCTCTCGGCGACGGGGCCGTCGCGTTCTTCGGGCGGAAGCGGCTGGCCGAGATCGAGCCGAGCGACGTCAAGCGGTACGCCAAGCAGGTCGCGGACAGGGGGGTTAGTCAGAACACCGTGCGGCTTGCACTCGCCCCGGTCAAGGCGTTGCTCGCCGACGCGTTCGAGGAGGGCGTGATTCGGTCCAACCCGGCGGCGAGGGTGCGAATCGCGCAGCCGGCCCCCCTCGTCGAGGTTGATGACGACGAAGAGCAGCAGGCGAAGGCGTGGACGCGGGAGGAGCTGCGGAAGCTCCTGGATGAGGTCCCGGCCAACTGGCGGCTGCTGGTCGAGCTGCTCGCCGGCGCTGGCCTTCGCGTCAGCGAGGCGATTCCGCTCCGTTGGAAGGATCTCGACCTCGGTAGGCGGCGGGTCAGGGTGCGGCGCTCGATGGTCGACGGCGTGATCGGCAAGCCGAAGACGGAGTACGGTCGTCGCGACGTCCCCCTCTCCCCCGCCCTCGCCCGCCGGCTGTGGGAGGAGCGGAAGCGGGCCGGCGAGGGGCGGGATGACGCGCTCGTCTTCGCCGACCGGACGGGCAAGGCCGTGGCGTACAACGCGCTACGTCGCGCGCTCAAGAAGGCGAGTGAGCGGGCGGGCGTCCCGTGGCTCGGCGTCCATGCACTTCGCCACACCGCCGCCTCGCTCCTGTTCGCCGAGGGGTGGAACGCGGCCCAGGTGCAGCACTTCCTCGGCCACCACTCGGCCGCCTTCACCCTGGCGACGTACATTCACTTGCTCGACCACGACCTGCCCGAGCCGCTGGCCGTCGACTCCATCCTCGACCCCGAGGGGGGCAACGCGGGGGCAACGAGAGGGGTTGAGACGGCCGGAGAGACGGCCGGAGACCCGGTCGAGCAGCAGGACGGCGAAACCCGCTTGGTTCCTCGGATTGCAGCGGAGGCGTGAGCTACCAGGAGACGCCTGGAGGGACTTAAAATCGGGTGTCCGCGAGGACGTGAGGGTTCGATCCCCTCCCCCGGCATCGCGCCGTCGAGTCCGGCGCCGGCGTCTCACGCCGGGCACGTGCGACTCGCCCTTGCGCGGGCGCCATGACGACTTGCCGGCGCTGGCATGGCGGCGTCCGCGCGGCGCGGAACGCGCTCACGCACGCGCAGCTGTCGCGAGCGTCGTGCCGGACCTCCGCCGCGGCTCGCGGGCGGTCGTCCGCAGTGGCTAGCGGTCGTCGGCGCGCGGATCCGACTCGGCCGCGACCTCGGCCGCCGGGCCGGTCTTCTCGACGATCCAGTACCCGTCGTGCTTCTCGACCACCGCCTCGATCTCGGGATCGACGTGCTCCGGCTTGACGAAGAACCGCGTCCGGTGCGAGCGCACTCGCTCGTACTCCGGCGCTGGCAACGCGATCGCCTCTGTGCAGCCGCTGTCGGCGCACTCGCACACCCACTCGTCCACGGGCTCCGCGACGCTGAACCCCTCGCTGATCTCCCGCACGCGCTCGTTCACGTCGCGGAACAAGGTCTCCGCCAGCGCGGCGCTCGCCTGACGCTCCTCCTCGCGGCCTGTGCTCATCGTCCTCGCTCCTGGGGTCGGGGGCGACGGTCGGCGCGCTCTGCGCGCCTCGCGTCCCTACCTGTCTACCCGAAGAACGTGCCTGAGCGCCAGGAGGTGATGCTTCGGCGGGAGCATCCGGAGCAGCGCAAGCATCTCGCCGGCCTCCGCGGTCGTCTCGTGGAGGAGCGTGCCCGAGAGTCGTAGCCGTGTTGGAGAGCCGTTCGGCTCGACGGTCGCATCGTCGTCGTCGTAACCGAGCTCGCGCAGGCGCGCATTCGCTTCGCGGGCGGCATCCATGTCTCTCGGACGGTTATCGACGGATGCGCGCCTGCTCTAACCCGATCGACCGTTCGGTCAGCGCAGACCGGGGTTCAGCGCGCCCGGGGCGCGGAATACGGAGAGTGTCGACCGAGGAGGGACGAATGGCCAACGAACAGGAACAGCGTTCCGGGGGCGAGCGCGGCGGCGACGCGGGCTCCGACGGCAGCGGCGGTACGGTGCGTACGGCGGTCAAGACTGTCGTGGTCGGAGCCGTTGCGGCGACCATCGCGTTCGCCGGGCGGAAGGCCCTGGCAGCGCTGCACGAGCGGCGGTCGGCCGCGGGCGGCGACGGCTCCGGAGGCGGCTCACAGCAGGACGAGGACGACCTCGCGACCGTGCTGAAGCGGACGGCCCTCGACGTCGCGGTCGCCGCCGCCGCCGCGGCGGCGGACCTGCGGCGTTCCGACGAGCCCGGGGGCGACGAGGAGGCGGGAGACGGCGGCAGCGCGTAGACGCGCCGCCGCCTCCCAACCCCGCCGCGCCGGAGCGCGGCCGCTCCTACGAGGGCGTCGCCGCGCGCCGCTCCTCGCGACGACGCTCGCGCTCCTCGCGCTCCTTCTCCCGCTGCTCGCGCTCTTCGTCCGACATCTCCTCCGTCGCCCCCGCCTGCGGACCGGAGTCGCCGTCCTCGTCGTCGCCGCCGTCGTCGTCCTTTTCCCCGGCGGCGCGACCGCCAGGCGTGCGCAGCTCCTCGGTCTCCTCGAGCGGCCTACCCTCCTCGACGCCCGGGTCCTCGACGACCTCGCCGTCCTCGATCCGGCCGCGCCACGCGCCGGTCGCCTCGCCGTGCGCCTCGATGAACGCCTTGAAGCGGCAGAGATCGGACTCGGCGGCGCGCTTCACGAAGCGCAGGCCGGAAGCCATCTTCTCGAAGAGGCCCGCCGGGTTGAAGTCGATCGTGACGAGCACGCGCGTCATGTTCTCGCTCAGGGCGTGGAACGAGACCTGGCCGACGTGGCTGGTGCCGCTGACGGTCTTCCACGCGATCTTGTAGTCGGGGACCTGCTCGGTGATCTCCGCTTCCCAGTCGCGCTTCCAGAACCAGATCTTCTGCTCCCACTTCAGCTTGGCGCGGTCGTCGTCGTCCTGGTTCACGCTCACCACGCGGTGCATGAACTTCGGGAACTCCTCGAACTGCGTCCACTGGTTGTACGCCGTCTCCACGGGGACGCCGACGTCGCAGTAGCGCTGGATCGGGTTGCGCCGCCCGTTGCCCCAGCCCTTGCTCGGCTCCTTCTTGCCTCCGCCGAGGCCGACCTTCGACGCCAGCCCGCCGAGCATTCCGCCACCGTCGCCGCCGCCCCCGTCGCCGCCCTTCTTGAAGAGCTTGGCGGCTACGCCCGTCACCCCGCCCTTGTCCTCCGCCTTCGCCAGCGCGCTCTCGGCCGTCTCCTCGGCCTGGTCGGCGGCCTTGCTCGAGAGCGAGTCCTTGACCTTCGGCGCGGCCTTGACGGCCGCGTAGCCGACGGCGGCCGCCGCCGCGACGCCGGCCGGGATCAGCACCTTCCCGCCCACGCCGTTGCCGTCGCCGCCGTCCAGGACGCCGCGCACGCGGTCTACCACGCCTGCGGTCGTGCCCTGCACGCCGTCGCCGGCGCCGTCGGCCGTCTCGCGGGCGGACTCCTGCGCGCCGCCGGCGTCCTCGCCTCTCGGGTTGTCCTCGGCCATCCCTCGTCTCCTCCCGTCGCTTGCCGTCGTGTCGCCGCCGGACCGGTCGGCTAGTCGCCGTCGCCCGCCTTCTGCTGACCTTCGCCCTTGCCCTTCGCCTCGAGGATGTCCTTCGCGGCGTCGCCGGCCGCGGCGACCGCCTCCTTCAGCGCGCTCTTCATCATCTCCGCCCGCTTGCCGTTCTCGAGCTTCGTCGGCAGCAGCTCGTTGACGGGCCGAGAGGTGACGACGTTGCCCGCAGCGGCGCCCGCCGCCGAGGCGATCTCCCGCGCGGCCCCGCCGGCGCTCTTCTTCAGCGCCTCGGTGCGCTCGGGCTGCACGACCTGCGCGACGCGCCAGACGGCCCCCAGCGCCGCACCGGCGAGCGCGCCGATCCCCATGTCGCGCGCGAGCTCTCCCATGCGCAGCCCGCCGCCGTCCCCGCCGTCGCGCTTGCCCTCCGGGGCCTCCTCGCGGTCCTGCGCGCTCGGCCGCTCCTCGCGCTTCTGCGCGCTCGACCCCTCGCGCTCGCTCTGCGCACGCTCGTCCTGCTGCCTCGGCTCGTCGGTCATCGTTCCTCCTCGCTGTGGCGCTTTCGTCCGTCGCGTACTACCCGGCCGCGCAGTTGTAAACCGGCCGCAGCCCGCGGAGTCGCGCTAGTCGCCGTTCAGCCGGTGACGCAGGAGGAGCAGGTACAGCTTCGGGGGCAGCATCTCCAGCAGCGGGGTCAGGTCGTCGGCAGCGACCTGCACGGTGGCGACGAGCTCGCCGCGCACGAGGGCGCGGTCGATGTCTCCGTCGGCGTCGACGTGTGCCTCGTGGCGCGCGTAGCCGAGCTCCACGAGGCGACGGTTGGCACGGTCGTGCGCGTCCAGAGTGGGACCCCCTGCGCAACTCTCTACCCGCTGTCGGCGTGAGCTAACGCGCGCGGCCGCGCCTAGCGGACGACCGCCTGCGCCTGGACGACGCGCGCGACCTGCGAGCCGGAGTCGTCCACGACGTCGGTCTCGACCACGATGACCGCCCGGCCGGCGCCGAGGGGGCGCGACACCGCCTCCACCAGCCGGCCCGGAACGGCATCGCCGCATACCACGCCTCCGAATCGCCGAGGGCCGGTCCGGTGCTCACCGGCGGCCGGGGATCCACGACCCGCCCGGGCGGCCGGGGCGAGGCCCCCTCAGGGCTACAGGAGCCAGATCAGCAGGATGACGAGCAGAACGACGACGACGATACCTGGGATGTACATGGTCCTCCTTGCCGGTGGTTGGGTCAGGAGGTAAACGGCGCTCGCCGGAGCGCGGTTACGGCCGGCGGCGCGGCGCCGGCGGTCGCGACGGGGCGGCGCTCCGTCTAGCCGCCGCCGGGCGGCAGCTGATCGCGCGTCGCGCCCTCCGGGCCCTGGAAGCCGTACTCGTCGAGGAAGGCGTCGAACGCCTGCTCGTCGAACCGCGGGCACTTCGCGAGCACGCCCTCTTCGCGCTCCAGGCGATTGTCGGCGCCGAAGTGCGCCCGCCAGGCGCCGAGCGAGATCTGGTCGCCCAGGCGGGGAAGCGGCGCGATCAGCAGCCCGTTCGGGTCGGCGCGGTACCACTCGACGATCCGCCGCACGTCCGCCTCCGGCACGTCCTCGCCGTACTGGATCACGACCGCGCCGTGCTCCATGTTGTGCACGAGCCGGAGCTGCTCGACCGGCTCGTCGTACACGTCGAGCGGCGACTGCACATTGTGATGCGGACCGGCGACCGGCGGATCCGTCGGGTACTCGAAGCCTTCGGGCAGCTCGTCGACGTGCCGTAGCGGGGCCCCGTCCGCGTCCTCGGGGTACTCGACGGGAACGATCTCCAGCGTGCAGCCGGCGCCGCGGATCGACTCGCCAGCGCTCGCCGACCCGCCGAACGCGAACAGGAAGACGCCCGCCGCGGCGGCGGCGAGCACCGCCGCGCCCACGGCGATCAGGAGCCAGAGCGGCCGCCCCTCCCGCCCGGCGTCGCGCGAGCGCGCCTGCGGCGCCTGGACGCGGCGCGGCGGCGGGGGAGTCCGCGGTTTCTTCGCCACGTCGCGGCGATGCTAGCAACGTCCTCCGCGAGCTCCGTCCGACGCCGTCCGTACCGTTTGCCGGTCCAATGCCCGTTCTCACGCTGCTGCTCGGGATCGCTCTCGGCGCCCTCGCCGCCTGGGCCGCCGTCCGCTGGCGGGCGGCCGCCGAGCGGCAGGCGCTCGAAGCGGCGGTCCGCGTCGAGCGCGAGCGGGCGCAGGAGCGTGCCGTGGCGCTCGAGGAGGCTCGCGCGGGGCTCGAGAACGCGTTCAAGGCGCTCTGCGCCGACGCGCTGCGCAGCAACAACGAGTCCTTCCTGCAGCTCGCCCGCGCGCAGCTCGAGCAGTTGCAGCAACGCGGCGCCAGCGACCTCGAGCAGCGCCGGCAGGAGGTCGAGCGCCTCGTCACCCCGATTCGCGAGTCGCTGGAGCGCTTCGACGGCCAGATTCGCGGTCTCGAGCACGCCAGGCGCGAGGCCTACGGCTCCCTCGCCGAGCAGCTCCGCTCGCTGGCGGAGAGCCAGGACCGCCTGCGCAGCGAGACGAGCAACCTCGTCACCGCGCTCCGGGCACCGCACGTGCGCGGGCGGTGGGGCGAGCTCCAGCTGAAGCGGGTGGTCGAGATGGCCGGGATGGTGGCGCACTGCGACTTCGTCGAGCAGTCGCACGCAACCGACGCCGACGGGCGGGGGTTGCGGCCCGATCTCGTCGTGCGGCTGCCCGGCGGCAAGAACGTCGTGGTCGACGCGAAGGTGCCGCTGAGCGCCTACCTCGACGGAATCGAGGCGGCCGACGACGACGTCCGCCGGCTCCGGCTCGTCGAGCACGCGCGCCAGGTTCGCGAGCACGTGACCAAGCTCGCCGCGAAGAGCTACTGGCGCCAGTTCGCGCCGGCGCCCGACTTCGTCGTCCTCTTCATGCCCGACGAGGCCTTCTACCGCGCGGCGCTCGAGCACGACCCGTCGCTCCTCGAGTACGGCGTCGACGCGGGCGTGATCCCGGCGACGCCGACGACGCTGATCGCGCTCCTGCGCGCGATCGCGTACGGCTGGCAGCAGGAGACGGTGGCGGAGAACGCGCGCGCGATCAGCGAGCTGGGGCGCGAGCTGTACGAGCGGCTGGGGACGCTCGGACGACACTTCGCGAAGCTCGGCCGCAGCCTCGACTCGGCGGTGGGCGCGTACAACGAGGCGGTCGGGTCGCTCGAGACGCGCGTGCTCGTCAGCGCGAGGCGCTTCGAGGGGCACGGCGTCAGCGCGCGCGAGGCGATCGCCGACGTGACGCCGCTCGAGCGCCAGGCCCGGCCGCTGCACGCGCTCGAGCTCACGCAGCCAGACGACGACGACGACGCGGCGGCCGCGGTCGACGCGGCGTAGCGACGCCGGCGCCGCTCGCCCTCAGTAGCGGAGGATCGCGCCGATCCCGTCGGCCGAGTCGAGTTCCGCATGGAAGCGGACGGCCCAGACGGTACCGCCGTGCGCGAGCGCCTGGTGAACCGCGAGGTCGATCCCTTCCGCGCGCCGCTCCATCCGCGTCCCGTCCAGCGGGCAGTTCCCGCTCGCGGCCGCCGCCCGTCCGCACGACGGGCACTGCCAGGCCTCGCGGTCGACGCCCTCGGCGAACAGCAGGCACTCGACCCGCCCGTCGGACGCTGCCTCGAGCGTGTCGCTCCACCCGGAGGCGGCCCGCCCGTTGCGGCCGGCCTCCTCCTGCCAGCGCTCGAGCAGCTCGCGCTCGCGGCGCGCCCGCCACTCCTCGAGCACCGGCAGCGCCTGCTCGAGCAGCTCCGCCGGCGTCGCGTGCGCCTCCGCGCTGACCCAGCCCGCCAGCGCCGCGCGCGTCTCGTGCGCGAGCAGCTCCTCGAACTCCGAGCGGAGCTCCTCGCTCGCCGCGACGACCACGGGCGGGCCGTTCAGGCGCCGCCAGCGGCGGTTGAGCTCGTCGGCGACGCGGCGCCAGTGCTCGGCCGCCTGCTCGTCGATGTGGCGCTGGAAGCGGGCCTGCGACCAGCCGCCCTGGTCGTGCCGGCCGGGCACCTCGTCGCTCAGGTCGGCCACCTCGTGCAGGCGCCCAGCGCGCAGCCGGTAGAGGTCGCCCCGCTCCCGGCTGACGAACGCGACGATCGCGCCGCCGCCCTTCGCGAGGAGCGGAACGAGCGGCGCGACGTAGAACTCGCGTCCGATCTTGATGTCGGTGCCCGCGGCGTCCTCGAGCGGCAGGGTCGACCAGAAGTTGTCCAGCGGGGCGCTGAAGACTGCGAGGCCGCGCGTCCCGTCACGGTCGAAGTCCTCGTCGAAGTAGCGCCGGATCCGGCCGAAGTCCTCCTTCAGCGCCTGCCGCTGTTCGTGCGTCAGGTCGCGCCGCCCCGCTTCCGCGAGCCGCTCCGCCTCGTTCAGCAGGGAGTTGATGCGCGTGTCGGCGTCGGCCGCGGTCGGCGTATCGCGCGGGTCGAGCGCTAGGTAGAGGCTGACCGCCAGCCCCTTCTCGGCGCGGAACCCGGCGAGGTCCCGCAGCGTCTGCCATCCCACGCTCGCAGCCATGCTCCCTCCCTTGCCGAGGACGCGAGATTCTATTCGCGTGCAGCTGTCGACCATCGGCCACGGCACGCGTCCGCTCGACGAGCTGCTCTCCACGCTGACCGGCGCCGGCGTCGAGACGCTGGTCGACGTCCGCCGCTTTCCGGGCTCGCGGCGCAACCCGCAGTTCGCCCGAGCATCGCTGGCGCAGGCCGTCGAGGCGGCCGGAATCGAGTACCGCCACGAGCCCGAGCTGGGCGGGCGGCGAAGCGGCGAGCCGGGCGAGGAGCGGTTCGCCTGTCTGCAGGTGGCCGCCTTCCGCAGCTACGCCGCGCGGATGGCCCTCGCGGAGTGGCAGGCCGCGCTCGCGCGCACGCTGGCGGCGGCGAGCCCGTGCCTCATGTGCGCCGAGACGGCGTGGTGGCGCTGCCACCGCCGCCTGATCGCGGAGCTCCTGCACGCGCGCGGGCACGCGGTCGTCCACCTGCTGTCGCCCACTCGGCGGTCGCCGCACCGGCCGTGGGACGTGGCCGAGGCGCGCGAGGGACGGCTCTATCTCTGCGGCGAGCTGGTCGCCTGAGGAACGACCCGCCGACCGTTTTCGTTTAATACGAGGCGGCCGCACTGGCCGACTCGTGTCTCGGGAGCCGTGTTGAACGACAGCAAGGTGGAGGACGTGATCATCATCGGCGGCGGACCGGCCGGCTACACCGCGGCGCTCTACGCCGCGCGCGCGAACCTCCATCCGCTCGTCATCGAGGGGTTCCAGTGGGGCGGCCAGCTGATGATCACGAGCGACGTCGAGAACTACCCGGGCTACGCCGACGGCGTCCTCGGGCCGGAGATGATGCAGGATTTCCGGCGCCAGGCCGAGCGCTTCGGCGCCCGGTTCGTCACGGACGACGCGACGCGCGTCGACTTCTCGGAGCGCCCGTTCCGCGTCTGGGTCGGCGACGACGAGTACCGCGCTCGGGCGGTGATCGTCGCGACCGGAGCGACGGCGCGGCAGCTCGGCCTTCCGTCGGAGACGGCGTTCCAGGGCCGTGGCGTCTCGTACTGCGCGGTCTGCGACGCGGCGTTCTTCAAGGAGCGGGAGGTCGTCGTCGTCGGCGGCGGCGACTCGGCGATGGAGGAGGCGACGTTCCTCGCGAAGTTCGCGACGAGGGTGACCGTCGTCCACCGCCGGGAGGAGTTCCGAGCGTCGAAGATCATGCTCGAGCGCGCCCGCAACAACCCGAAGGTGGGGTTCGTGATGAACGCGGTCGTCGAGGAGGTCCTGGGCGAGGACGGGCGGATGACCGGCGTCCGCGTGCGCGACACGGTCACCGGCGAGACGTGGGAGATCCCGGCGCAGGGGCTGTTCGTCGCGATCGGCCACGACCCGAACACGCGGCTCTTCCTCGACTGGCTCGACCACGACGAGGCCGGTTACCTGGTCACCAAGCCTCGCACGACCGAGACGAACATCCCCGGCGTGTTCGCGGCCGGGGACGTGCAGGACCACGTCTATCGGCAGGCGGTGACGGCCGCAGCCTCGGGGACGATGGCGGCGCTCGACGCGGAGCGGTTCCTCGCCGCGGAGGAGGGCCACCCGGGCTCGGCGCTGACGGCGCCGCGCCCGGAGGCGGAGCCGGCGCGCGCGTAGAGGCATCTACGATCGGTCGCGGTGCCCCTGTTCATCTGCCCGAACTGCAAGCAGCGCTCGATCGACGACGACGGCCGGCACGGGCTCACCCATCTCCCGGTCGCGTGCGAGCGGTGCGGATTCGGGTTCCTGTTCGAGCTGAAGGACGACTACTACCCGGCGCCGGGCGCCGGGCTCGTCGTCTGCGACGCCCGCGGACGCGTGCTCGCGCTCGGCCGGGGCGTGTTCGAGCTGACCGGCTTCCGCGAGACCGACGTGCTCGGCCGCGAGTTCGTCGAGGCGTTCGGCCTGACGGGCTTCGAGCGCAATCCCGCCGAGCTCACGCTCGAGTGGGGCGTGCGGCGTCTCGGCGAGCGTCTCGAGGTCCGCACGCGCGCGGGACGGACGAAGCCCGTGACCGCCGACTTCTTCCCCGCGTACGACGACGACGGGGGTCTCCTGGTCGCGCTCGCGCCTCGGGCGTGAGCGCGCTCCCGGCCCGCGCGGACGTCGCCGTCGTCGGGGGCGGTGTCATGGGCACGTCGATCGCGTTCCACCTCGCGCGTCGGGGCGCCGACGTCGTCCTGCTGGAGCGCGGCGCGGTCTGCTCCGGGCCGACGCGCCACTCGACTGCGATCATCCGGCTCCACTACTCGCAGCCCCTGCTCGTCCGCCTGGCCGCCTACGGGCTCCGCGCCTACCTCGCGTTCGCCGACGAGGTCGGCGCGGACGCCGGGTTCAGGCGCACCGGGATGGTCTTCGCCGTTCCGGAGGCGGAGGGCGAGCTGCTCGCGGCGAACGTCGAGCTCGGACGGAGGGAGGGGGCCAACACGCGTGTGCTCGCGGCCGAGGAGGCGCGCGAGCTCGAGCCGCGGCTCGACATGACCGGACTCTCCTCCTGCTTCGAGCCGGACGCCGGCTACTGCGATCCGTACGCCGTCGCCGCAGGGTACGCGGCCGCCGCCGAGCGCCGGGGGGCGGCGATCACGCCCGGGATCGTGGTCGAGCGCGTCCGGGAGGACGGCGTCGACACGCGCGCCGGCCGTGTGGAGGCGGGCGCGGTCGTGGTCGCCGCCGGCCCGTGGTCGCCGGCGCTCCTGGCGCCCCTCGGCTACGCGCTGCCGGTCACGGCGGCACCTGCGGAGGTCGGTCGCTACCGGCTGCCGGCCTCGTTCGGGCCTCCACCGCCCGCGGTCGCGATCTTCGCAGGGGAGCAGTTCTACCTCCGCCCGGCGGAGCCGGGGTTCGTCGAGGTGGGATCGCTCGCGCCCGAGCACACGCAGAGCCCGGTCGACCCCGACCGTCCGGTCGAGGGGGCTCGCGACGAGACGCTCGCCCGGTACGCGCGGGCGCTCAGCGCACGGCTGCCAACCGCCGCGGGCGGCCACTGGCGCGGCGCCTGGACGGGCATCTACGACGTCACGCCGGACTGGGAGCCGGTCCTCGGGACCGTGCCGGGGCGCGACCGCGTCGTCGCCGCCGCCGGGTTCTCCGGGCACGGCTTCAAGCTCGCGCCCGCAGTCGGCGTGGCGGTGGCGGAGCTCGTCCTCGACGGCGCCGCCACCACCTTCGACGTCGATCCGCTCGCGCCCGACCGCTTCGAGCGCGGAGCGCTGATCGGCGCGCGGTACGGCTACTCCGTCCTCGGGTAGCGGGACGCCGTCCGGGCTCGCGCGGCGTTCGGCGAGCCGTTCTCACGCCGGCTCGTGCGCGCCCGCCGACCCATCCCTCCTCCGGGGGAGCGCGCGGCGGCCGCCGGCGGCGATACAGGACTCATGCTGCGCCGCACCCTCGCCCTGACCTCGTGCGCCATCGCATCGCTGACCCTCACGGGGTCGCTGGGCGCCGCAGGGGCGGCGAAGCCGACCGTCGGCTTCCGCAGCGCCCCGCAGAGCGCGCTGCCGGCGGAGCGGGTCCGGGTCGCGGTCGCGGTCCGCCCCTCAGGACGGATGTGCTCGCTCTCGGTGACGTACAGGAACGGCTCGAGGCAGCCCGGTCTCCGCGCCGTCCGGGCCACGGGCGGCCGCGCCGCCTGGGAGTTCGTCGTGCCCGACTCGGCCCCGGCCGGCCCCGCCACCCTCCGCGCGACGTGTCGCGGCGGCGGCTCGGCGACCCGCTCGCTCGCAATCGTCGGAGCGATCGTGCCTGCGCGCATCTCGGTCGAGCAGACCGGGTTCTCGCTGCGCCCGGGCAGGATGAGCGGCGCGTCGATCAGCTACGGCGTCATCCTGAAGAACCAGTCGCCGAACCAGGACGCGATGGACATCACGGTGCTGGTCAACTTCGTCGACGACCAGAACGTGCTCTGGGGGTCGAAGACGACGCGGGTCTTCGGGATCGCCGCGGGTACGCGCTACGCGCTCGGCGACTCGCTGAACTTCCAGGGCGTTCCCCCCGTTACGCGCCTCGAGGTCACCATCCAGATCGGCAGGCGCGCGGCCGCCACGCGGCGGCCGGCACCGCTGGCGAGCATCCCGAGCGTCAGGAACGTCCGCATCGTGCCCGCGTTCCACGAGCCGCAGTGGGTCGGCCAGGTGGACGGCGACGTCTACAACGACGACCCGCGGCTGATCTTGGAGCGAACGTCCTTCTCGGCGGTCGTGTTCGACGCGAGCGGCAGCATCATCGGCGGCGGGAACGGCCGGTCGATGATCTCGCTGCCGCCCAGCGCTCGCTCGGTGTTCGTCCTCTCGTCCGGGTTCAACGCGATCGAGACGATCCGCGCGGCCTCGACGATGATCTCCGTCGAGCCGACGTACCGCCTGCCCGGCTCGTAGCGCCCGCGGCGCGGCTCGCGGGACACAGCTCGCTGAGGACGCACTCGTCGCAGCGGGGCGCGCGCGCGACGCAGACGCGCCGGCCGTGCCAGATCAGGAGGTGGGGAAACAGCCCCCACTCGGAGCGCGGCACGATCCGCATCAGGTCGCGCTCCACCTGGTCGGGCGCGTCGTGCCGCGTCAGCCCGAGCCGCTGGGAGAGCCGGCGGACGTGGGTGTCCACCACGATGCCCTGCGGCTCGCCGAGCTCGGCGGCGACGACGTTCGCCGTCTTGCGGCCGACGCCCGGCAGCCGGACGAGCTCGTCCACTCGGCGGGGCACGCGACCGTCGAACTCCTCGAGCAGCGTCTGCATCGTCGCCCGGATCCCGCGCGTCTTCTGGCGGAAGAAGCCGGTCGCGTAGACGTCGCGCTCGAGCTCGTCGGCGGGAACCGCGAGGTAGTCCTCCGGCCGCCGGTACTTCGCGAAGAGCCGCTCGGTGACCCGGTTGACGTTGACGTCGGTGGTCTGCGCCGAGAGCATCACGGCCACCAGCAGCTCCAGGTCCGAGCGGAAGCGCAGCGCGATCGCCGCGCCGGGATGCGCGGCCTTCAGCCGCTCGACGATCGGGCCGATACGCGCCCGCCGCGAGCCGACCCGGCGCCGGGCCTCGTGGAGGTAGCTCGGCGGCACGCCGCGGACGCTACTGCGCGGCCGCGACTGCGTGGGCGCGCTGCGCGCTGCGGAGCTTCGGACCCGCGCAGACGACGTCGAGCGCTGGGCAGCCGGCGCACGCCAGCTCGCTCGGCGTCGGGCGGAACTCGGCCGCGCGGATGCGCGCGATCGCCGCGGACAGATCACGCTCGAGCGCAGGAACGTCCGCGTGTGCGAACACCGCCGTCACCGGCGCCTCGGGCTGCTCGAGGAAGTGGTAGACGACCTCGACCTCGTCGGCGCCGGCGCGGAGGCAGACGAGCGCGTACACGAGCCGCTGGAGCCGGTACTCCCGCTCGACGAGCTCGGCCGGCTCCTCGTCGGCGAGAGCGTTCGTCTTGTAGTCGAGCACCAGCGCGTCGCGGCCGTCGCGATGCAGCACGTCGAGCCGGCCGTGCAGCAGGACCCCGTCGTGCTCGAACGCGAAGGCCCGCTCGATCTCGACGCCCGGCAGGGCGGCCACGCGCCGCGCCAGCTCCGAGTCGCAGTAGGCCGCGACGAGCGCCCGGATGCGACTCAGCTCGTCGTCCGTGACCGCCGGATACCACGTTCGCACGGGCGCCAGATCGGGCACGGCGGGCGCGCCGACGTCGACGCTCTCGAGCAGCCGGTGCACGGCGTCGCCGAGCTCGGTCGCCGCGAGTCCCCGCTCGCCGGGGATCCGCCCGGAGGCGTCGGCGGGCCGCATCCCGGCCACGCGCTCGGCGAAGTACCGGTACGAGCAGCGCTCGAAAAGGGCCAGCGCGCTGTAGGACAGGCGCCGGACGGCGTGCAGCGGCGGCGTGGAGACGGGAGCGAGCGGGGGCAGCGGCGCCTCGACCCGGACCGGCGCGCGCCCGTCGCCCGCAAACAGCGCGAGCTGCTCCTGCTCGCCGGGAGCGAGGTCGTCGGCCGGCGCGCCGGCCGGCGCGGTGAAGCGGTCGACCCGGAGCACGAACCGCGCGTCACCGCGCTCGAGCTCGAGCACGTCCCCGGCGGCTGTCAGCTCGGGCGCACGGAGCCGCTCGAGCACCCAGCCGATCGGCGTGCGCTCGTCCGGGCGCTTCGACGCGTCGACCGACCCGGCCACGATCAGCCGGTCGATCGCGCGCGTCATCGCGACGTAGTACAGACGCCGTCGCTCGGCCTCGGCCTCGCGCTCTTCCGCCTCCCGCACGGCGTCCCACGCGAACGCGCCCCGGCGCCGCCCCGACACGGGGTCCGCGACGCGGAAGCCGAAGCGGCCGTCAGGAAGCGCGAGGATGTCGGCGGTCGAGGGAGCGCGGTCGCGGCCGGCGTCCGCCACCACGACAACCTTGAACTCCAGCCCCTTGGCCGCGTGGATCGTGAGCAGCCGAACGGCGTCGCCGCCCTCCTCCTCGGCCGCCGCCTCGAGCTCCTTCGCCCCCGCGCCCTCCTGCTCGCGGACGAAACGGACGAACGCCTCGACGTCGGGCCCGCGCAGCTCCTGGTACGCGCGCGCGAGTCGGGCGAGCTTGCGGAGGTTCGCGTAGCGGCGGCGCCCGTCCCACTGCGCGAGCACGGCCAGGTCGTAGTCGTGCTCGGCGACCACCTGCTCGCACAAACGCTCGAGCGACAGGGACGGCGCCTGCGCGACGAGCCGGTGGTACCGCTGCAGGAAGGCGCGGCAGAGGCGCGCGTCGTCCACGTCCAGCGCCTCGGGAAGGCCGCGCTCGAGCGCCGTGAACAGGGGCCGCTTCGGCGCGGCGCGGCGGATCAGCACCAGCGCGTCGTTGGAGACGCCGACGAGCGGCGAGGCGAGCACCGAGACGAGGGCCTCGTCGTCGTAGCGGTTCCAGAGCAGCCGCAGGTACGCGAGCAGGTCGGCCACCTGCTGCTGCCCGAAGTAGCCGCGGCCGGTGGCGCGGTAGGTCGGCAGGCCGAGCTGCCGCAGCTCCTCCTCGTACCACTCGGCGTCGGTGCCTGCCGCGAACAGCAGGACGATCTCGCCCGGTGCGGCCGCGCCGGTGTCGACCAGCTCGCGCACGCGCCGAGCGACGTGCCGCGCCTCGGCGCGGCGCCAGTGCGTCTCCGTGTCCGCGTAGGTGGACTTGTCGGTGACGAGCAGCTCCACCGGCGGCCCGAACACGGGGTCGGGGAACTCCGCCGAAGCCGCGAGCGGCTGGAACTCGTCGCCGAACTCCTCGCCGAAGAGCTCGTTCACGGCGGCGAGCACCTCGGGCCGCGAGCGGTAGTTGCGCGTCAGCGCCAGCGGGCCGCCGACCTGCGCGCGCCGCTCGCGGAAGACGCCGACGTCCGCGTGCCGGAAGCCGTAGATCGACTGGAACTCGTCGCCGACGAAGAAGCGGTCGCTGCCGTCCGCCGCGATCAGGTCGACGAGCTCGCACTGCAGCCGGTTCGTGTCCTGGAACTCGTCCACCATGACGACGCGGAAGCGCCACGCCTCTCGCTCGCGGATTGCGGCGTGCTGCCGGAGGAGGTCACGCGCGCGCAGCTGCAGGTCCTCGAAGTCGAGCGCGGACTCCCGCTCCTTCGCCTCGGCGTACGCGGCCGCGAAGCCGTCGAGCAGCTCCTGCAGCAGCTCGCGGTCGCGCGAGGCGACCTCGTCCAGGGCGGCCTGCTCGACCGCCCGGCGGGCCTCCTCGTACGTCGCGGCGCGCTCGCCGCGGGCACGCAGGTCGCTCAGGTCGAGCAGCAGCTCCGGGTCTCGGCGCCGGTCGAGCAGGTCGAGGATGCGCGCCGCCTGGCCGCGCGCGTGCTCGCTCGCACCCGCGTCCCCGGCGAGGCAGCGGGCGGCGTCGCGCAACTCCTCGAGCCGCCGCTCGAGACCGGGCGCGTCGCCGAGCTCGAGCACCAGCGGCCGCCCGGCCGCGCGCAGCGTCTCGTAGATGCCGGTCAGCATCCGGCGGAGGCCCGCCGCGCCGTACGTGGCGAGCAGGGCAACGCGGTCGTCGCCGCGGCCCGAGAAGTCCTCCAGCGCCCGCCCGAACGCCTCCGTCCGGATCACCGCCGCGTGGTTCTCGTCGAGCACCCGGAAGCGGGGGTCCAGCCCCGCCGCGAACGGGTGCGCCTTCAGCAGGCGGTGGCAGAACCCGTGGATCGTCGAGATCCAGGCGCCGTCGAGCTCGTACGCGAGCTCCGGGCGGGCGAGCTCGACCAGGCGTGCGCGGATCCGCGAGCGCAGCTCGGCGGCCGCCCGCTCGGTGTACGTGAGGACGAGGATCGCGTCGACGCCGAGGCCGCGCTCGCAGACCGCACGCGCGAAGCGCTCCACGATCACGCTCGTCTTCCCGGTGCCCGCCCCCGCCGAGACGAAGACCGTGCCCTCGGCTTCGATCGCGGCGTGCTGCTCGCGGTTCGCTGTCCTGTTCACGGCCGGCGCCGCTCCTCGAGCTCGCCGTAGCGGGCAAGGAACTCGCTCCGCGCGCGCGCCGGCTCCCACGGATGGATCGCGTACGCGAGCGGGGCGACCCCCCGGAGCTCCGGCCACTCCCATGCCTCGCCGACCAGCGAGCGCCGCTCGGTCGCGAGCAGCCGCCGGTCGAGCTCCTTCACGAGCGGCGGCGGCTGCGGAGGCAAGCGGAAGCGCTCGGCCACCGCCGCCTGGAGGCGTGCCTCCACGTCGCGGTACTCCTCGCCCAGGCGCGACCGGTGCTTGAGCGGGTGCGGCAGGTCGCCGAGGTACGCCTCGGGCGCGTCGTGCAGCAGCCCCCAGAGCGCGTCGTCGGGCGACCCCCCGGCCTCGCCGACGAGGTCGGCGACCGCGCCCGAGTGCTGCGCGACCGTGTAGAGGACGCGGCAGTGGCCGCCGAAGCGGCACTGGTGGGCCAGCGCGTGCGCGCCGTCGCGCACGTCGAGGTCCTCCGCCCCGGGCGCCCGCGGGGCGCCCCGCCGGCCGCCGGGCTCGTTTACACATCAGACGCTGGCGACGAAAA
>JACVRR010000091.1 GCA_014534345.1 Thermoleophilia bacterium
CCCGTCCACCGCGGCGACCTTGGCGGCGAGCGCGTCGATCGGGTCGGCCACGAGCTCACCGGTGGCGTCGGCGCCGGCCGCGCGGAGCGCCTCGAGCGTCGCCTCGAGCGCGGTGCGGGCCCGCTGCTGGCTGTCCTCGCGGACGGCCTGGAGGTCGACGTCAGGCATCCCGATCCGCGGGCCGGGGACGAGGCGGGCGAGGTCCTCGCGCAGCGACGCCGGGACGACGAGCACCGTCCGCAGGCGCGGCAGCGTCCGCGCGCGCTCCTCCAGCCCCTTCCGCGCCCGCCACAGCAGCGACTCGACGGTCGCCTGCTCGATCCCCATCGCGGCTGCGACCTCGTCCTGGCGAAGCCCGTAGAACTCGCGCAGCGCGAGCGCCGTCCGCTGGCGCGCGGGGAGGTCCCGCAGCGCCGCGCGCAGCTGCTCGACGTCGGCGTTGCGCTCGGCGGTCTCCGCGGTGTCCGCGACCGCCGCGACTGGAAGGTCGTCGGCAAGCGGCGTCGTGGCGGGGGCGCGCATCCGCTTGCGGATGCGGCCGCGACACTCGTTGCGCGCGATCGTGGCGATCCACGCCGCCTCGTCGCGAGGAAGGCGGCCGGCGAGGAGCGACCGGTACGCCGACAGGAACGTCTGCTGGGCGGCGTCCTCGGCCTCGGCGGCGTCGGCAAGCAGGCCCCTGCACAGGCCCAGAACGAGACGTCCGTGCTCGTCGAACAGCCGCCCGAGTAGCTCGCCGGCCGCGAGCGCGCGCGCCTGCGGGATCGTTCCGCTGGCTGCCGTCGCGCTCATCCCCCCAGCCGTCCCCCCCGTCGTGCCGTCCTCGGTAAGGGCCGGATGTATAGCGCATTCAGCGGCGCGTGCGGCGGGCGCAAGGATTTTCGCGCGTTCGGACTCTCACCGTTCGTCGACCGAACTCGCGAAAGGAGCGAAGCAGTGCTGCGACCCGTCCTCCTCGTCCTCGCGCTCGCGGCCGCCGTGCTCGTGCTGCCGCTGGCCGCGTCGCCCGCCGCGCCCCGCACGCTTACCGCGACGGTGGGGCCCGGGGCGACGATCACGCTCGAGCTCGGATCACGCCGGGCGGCATCGGTTCCCGCCGGCGTCTACACCGTCGTCGTCCGCGACCGCTCGAGCGACCACAACTTCCGGCTGGCCGGTCCCGGCGTCAACCGCTCGACGGGTGTCGCGTTCACCGGCAGGAAGGTGTGGCGGAACGTCCGCCTCGCGCGCGGGAAGACGTACACCTACCTCTGCGACCCGCACGCCGACCACATGCGCGGCAGCGTCCGCGCGCGCTGACCGACCGCCATGCGACTCGGCGCGGCGGAATCGCGAACGGCAGCCCGGCGGCGCGTACGCCGGGCGCCGCTCGTCCTCGCACTCGTCCTGGTGGCCGGCGTCGCCGGTGCGGCGGGCGACGGCGCGGGGGCGGCGAGCGGGGGGACGCGGCTCGAGCTCGCCTCGACCGGCCGCGACGCGTGCGCGCCTGCAGCGCTGACGGCGCCGGCGGGCGAGATCACGATCGTGTTCACGAATCCGCACGGCCGCGCGCAGAGCTTCGGCGTGGCCGGCGTCGGCGCCGGCGCGCCGGACGACGTCCGCGACGGCGAGTCCTCCACCCTCCGGGCGACTCTCGCGGCAGGGACGTACACGTTCTGGTGCGGCGACGACGCCGACGACCCCGACGCGATGCGCGGGACCCTCGCGGTGACCGGGACCGCAGGCGGGCCGACGCCGCAGCCGCCCGCCGCCGCGCCGCCGTCGGAGGTGCGGGTCACCGTCAGCGAGTACGCGTTCTCGCCGACGGCGCTGGAGGCCGCGGCGGGGACGGTGACCGTCACGGTGACGAACGCCGGCTCCGACCTGCACACCTGGACGGCCCCGGGGCTCGCCACGGTCACCGTCGCGCCCGGCGAGACGAGGAGCGTCAGCTTCTCCGCCGGTCCGGGCACGTACTCGTTCCTCTGCGCCGTCGGCAGCCACGCGGACAAGGGAATGCGAGGCACGCTGACCGTCGTCGGGACGCCCGGCGCGCCGCCCGCCCCGCCGCCGCCCGCGCCACCGTCCGGGCCGCCGCCCGCAGCACCGGCGCCCGCCCCGCCGCCGGCCGGCCCGCTGACGCTGGCGATGGACGAGTTCTCGTTCAGCCCGCCGACCCTGTCCGCGGCGGCCGGCACGGTCAGCCTGCGCCTCGAGAACCGCGGCCAGCTGCCGCACACGTTCACGATCGACGGGCTCGTCGACCTCGAGGTCCCGGCGGGGGAGACCCGAAGCGCGACGTTCACGGTCGCCCCGGGCTCGTACCGGTTCTACTGCTCCGTCGCAGGCCACCAGGCGGCCGGCATGGCGGGGATGCTCGTCGTCGTCGCGGCGGGCGGGGCAGTCGCGCCTCCGGCCCCGCCCCTCGCCCCTCCGCCATCGGCTCCGCAGCACGCGGGAAGCGGCGAGGGCGGCGCGCCGGCGGCGAGTCACGTCCACGTGCATCCACGCGCCCGGCTTCCCCGCGGCTGCCGTCCGCGTCCGGCCGTCGTCCTGCGCGGCACGCTCGTGTCGATCATGTCGGCGAGGCTGACGCTCCGCGTGACGCGCGCGAACGCGCGGGGACGGCGGTACGTCGGCAGGCGGACGTCCGTCACGCTCCACGCCCGGACCGCGTTCGTCAGCGTCGGGCAGCTGCGCGTCGCGACGCTCGAGCGCGGCGACCGGGTGACCGTCGCTGCCGGGCGATGCCGCGCCAGGCGAGGCGCGCTGATCGCGGCGTCCGTCACCGTCACGGGGCGGCCTCCGGCGACGCAGCCGGACGGGACCGTGCTCGCGCTCCGCGCCGACCCCCGGGGGCTGCCCCGCTTCGATCGCACCTCGCTGGCCGCGCCGGCGGGCCGCGTGACCCTCCGGCTGGTCAACCCGTCGCCCGTCCCGCACAGCATCGCGATCCAGGGCCGCGCGTCCGGCAGGACGGTCGGCTCGAACGGTGTCTCGACGGTGACAGCCGTTCTCGAGCCCGGCACGTACGCGTTCGTCTGCGGGGTCGCGGGGCATGCGCAGGCCGGCATGCGCGGGACGCTCGTCGTCCGCTGATGCCGACGCCCCGCGAGCACGAGGCCGGCGAGCCGCCCGGGGGCGCGGCCGGCTCGCGGGAGCAGTTCGCGGCGAACCTGCGCCGCTACCGCACACGCGCGGGGATCTCGCAGGAGCGGCTGGCGCTCGGCTGCGGCCTCCACCGGACGGAGATCTCGCTGCTCGAACGCGCCGGCCGCGACCCCCGCCTGTCGACGATCGTCCGGCTGGCCGACTGCCTCGGCGTCGCGCCGGCCGCGCTCCTGGAGGACGTCGACTAGCGGGCGCGGTCGCCGGGTGCTCGCGGCACTAGCCGACGCGGAGCGGCGTGCTCCACGCCTCCGCGTGGACGCCCTCCCGGGCGCGGACGTACGCGCGGACGACCGCGCCACGGCGGAGAGGCCCGAAACGCGCCGCGCCGCGGGCGTCGGGCGTCCGCGCTGCGACGCCTCGCCACGAGCCGTCCGCGGCCCGCCGCTGCACGACGACGGTGCTGCCGCGGACGAGGCGCGCCGACGCGTGCCGTACGACGACGCGACGCCGAGACGCCCGGACCGTCACCCACGGCCGGACGTCGACCCTGACCTCGGGCGCGGCGGCTGCTCCGAGCGTCGCGAGGAGCCCGAGCACCCCCTCAGCGTACTCCGGGCCGCGGCCGCCCGACAGGGCCGGCTCCGGCTGTCGCCCGCGTCAGTCGGCGTCGAGGTCGAGGGCGGCCGAGTTGATGCAGTAGCGGAGGCCGGTGGGGTGCGGCCCGTCGGGGAAGACGTGGCCGAGGTGGCCGCCGCACGCCGCGCACAGGACCTCCGTCCGTACCATCCCCAGGCTCGTGTCGAGCTCTTCGTCGACCGCGTCGGCGCTGGCCGGCGCGAAGAACGCCGGCCAGCCGCAGCCCGAGTCGTACTTCGTGTCGGAACGAAAGAGCTCGGCGCCGCAGCCCGCGCAGCGGTAGACGCCGTCCTCGAAGGTGTGGTCGTACTCGCCGCTGAACGGCGGCTCAGTGCCCGCCCGGCGGAGCACGGCGTACTGCTCGGGCGTCAGCTCCGCCCGCCACTCGGCGTCGGTCTTCTCCACGCGCGCCATCGCACCCGAGCCTAGCGGCGCGAGCGCGTTCGGAAGCCGAGGCGGGACGACCGCCGCCCGCGGTCGCGGGCGCGGTCGCCCGCCGAGCGCAGGCGCTCGAGCGTCCCCAGCTCCTCGAGGCTGCGGCCCGCGCCGACGGCGACGCAGGTGAGCGGCGACTCGGCCACCGACACCGCCAGCTCCGTCTCCTCCCGCAGCCGGCGGTCCATCCCGCGCAGCAGGGCCCCGCCGCCGACGAGCACGAGCCCGCGGTCGCCCACGTCGGCCGCGAGCTCGGGCGGCGTCCGCTCGAGCGTGTCCTTGACCGCGTCGACGACCTGCGCCAGCGGGCGCGCGATCGCGTCGCGGACCTCGCGCGCGGTGAGGCGCTGCCGCCGGAGCAGGCCGCTGACGAGATCGCGGCCCGCCACCTCGACCGCCCGCTCGTCGTCGTCCGCCTGCGGGTGAGCGGACCCGAGCGCGATCTTCGCCGCCTCGGCGTGCTGCTGGCCGATCAGGAGCCGGTACTGGTCCTGGACGTAGCGGACGATCGCGTCGTCGAACTCGTAGCCGCCGACGCGCAGCGACGTGGCGACGACCATCCCGCCGAGCGCGATGACGGCGATCTCGCTCGTCCCCCCGCCGATGTCGACGACCAGGCTCCCCTGCGGCTCCGCGACCGGCAGCCCGGCGCCGATCGCTCCCGCCATCGGCTCCTCGATCAGGTAGGCGCGGCGCGCGCCCGCGGCCAGCGCCGCCTCCTCGATCGCCCGGCGCTCGACCTCGGTGATGCCGCTCGGGACGCAGACGATGACGCGCGGGTTCGCGAGCCGGCCGAGGCCGGCGCGGCGGACGAAGTAGCGGAGCATCTGCTCGGTGACGTCGAAGTCGGCGATCACGCCGTGGCGGAGCGGCCGCGTGGCGCGGATCGCCGCAGGCGTCCGGCCGATCATCCGCGACGCCTGCTCGCCGACGGCGTGGATCGCCCCGGTGCGCTCGTCGATCGCGACCACGGACGGCTCGAACAGGACGACGCCGCGCCCGTGCCGGTAGACGACCGTGTTGGCCGTTCCCAGGTCGACTGCGAGATCGTCGTGGGTCGCTCCGTTACGCCCGTGCCAGAACGGCATCCGCGCCTCCGCGAGGTCGGCCGCCGAGCGTACCTGGCGCTCGCGAGCGCCCGCCGGCCGGCCGCCGCGACCCCGCGGTCAGCCCGCCCCGGCGCCGGGCGGCGACACGAGCCGGTCCAGCTCCCCGGCGAGCACGTCGACGACCGTCACCGACTCCCGGGCGGCGTTCAGCTCCCGGAGGGCGGAAGCGGCGCCCCCCTCGAGCCGCCGCGGCAGCGCCGCGAAGAGCGCCTCCGCGGCCGCCAGGCTGTGCTCGTCGTCGAGGAAGTGGATGACGGTCGCACGCCCGCCTTCCCGCTCCGCGAGGTGGACGACGCCCCGCCAGCCGGCGATCCCCTCGACCAGCTCCCGCGCGCCGTCGCGCACGGCCGCGAGGACGCGCCGGCCCTCGGCGCGGTCACCGAACTCGTACGTGGCGACGCGCGCGAGCACGCGTCCAGCCTAACGGCCGGGTGTAGACGCACGTGATCGCGGGAATTCGCCCGCGCCCGCCGGCATGGCTTTAGGCTCTTCGTCGACGACGACTTCCTCGACCCGACTGCTCCACGGACGTACGTCGGTGGCTCGCCGCACGCGGCCGGCGACCCGGACGTCGTCATGCGGCCGCGAGGGCGAGCGCCGGAGGGCCCGCGCGAGCGGGCCCTCCTCGCGCCGGTGCCGCGCCGACACGAGCGGCGGGACTACCGTTCCGGCGCTTCCCCGATGACCACGATCGAGGCGACGACCGAGACGGCGAGTTGGTGGCAGCGACGCCACGGCGGCGAGCGCGATCTCCGCGTCGCCTACTTCTGCATGGAGTTCGGCGTAGACGAGGTGCTGCCGATCTACTCCGGCGGCCTCGGCGTGCTCGCGGGCGACCACCTGAAGGCTGCCGGCGAGCTGGGCGTCCCGCTGGTGGGCGTCGGGCTGCTCTACCGCGGCGGCTACTTCCGGCAGGGGCTCGACACCGACGGCCGCCAGACGGCGGAGTACCAGCCCGTCGATCCGGAGGCGGCCGGACTCGTGCGCGAGCCGGCCGAGGTCGAGGTCGCGCTCGGCGGGGAGGCGGTGCGAGCGCGAGTGTGGCGGAAGGACGTCGGCTCGGTTCCGCTCTACCTGCTCGAGGCGGACTGGCTGACCGACGCGCTGTACGGCGGCGACCGGGAGCACCGGATCCGGCAGGAGCTGCTCCTCGGCGTCGGCGGGGTGCGGGCCCTCGCCGCGCTCGGGGTCGAGGCGAGCGTCTTCCACATGAACGAGGGCCACTCCGCCTTCCTCGCGATCGAGCGCGTCCGGGCGCTCGTCGGGGCGGGCTGGGACACGGACGCGGCGCTCGAGCACGTCCGGGCCACGACCGTGTTCACGACGCACACCCCGGTGCCCGCCGGGAACGAGGTGTTCGCGGCCGACCTCGTCGAGCGCTACGTCGGCCCGCTCGCCGCCGAGGCGGGGCTGGCTCGCGAGCGGCTGCTCGAGCTGGGCCGCGTCGACGGCGAGGAGGGGTTCGGCCTCACGCCGCTCGCGCTTCGCCTGTGCGCGTACGCGAACGGCGTCTCGGAGCTGCACGGCCGCGTCGCGCGCGAGACCTGGGCGTGCCTGTGGCCCGGCCGCCCGGCCGAGGAGACGCCGATCGGGCACGTGACGAACGGGATCCATCCGGCCACCTGGCTGGCTCCCCCGCTCGCCGCGCTCGTTCGCCAGGCCGGCGTCGACCCGCACGCTGCGCCCGACGAGGCGCGCTGGGAACGCGTGCTCGCGCTCGACGGCGAGGCCCTCTGGCGGGCGCACGAGAGCTGCCGTGCGCGGGTCGCCGAGGTGGCGGGCCTCGACCCGGGCCGGCTGACGATCGGCTTCGCCCGGCGGTTCGCGACGTACAAGCGCGCCGGGCTCGCGTTCTCGCAGCTCGAGCGACTGCTGGCGCTGCCTGTCCAGGTCGTCGTCGCCGGGAAGGCGCATCCGGCCGACGAGCCCGGCAAGGACGTGATGCAGGCGGTCGTCCGGCTGGCCCGCGATCCCGCGCACGCCGGCCGGATCGTGTTCCTCGAGAACTACGACCTCGGGCTCGCCCGCGCCCTGATCCCCGGGTGCGACGTCTGGCTGAACACGCCGCGGCGGCCGCTCGAGGCGTCGGGTACGAGCGGGATGAAGGCGGCGCTCAACGGCGTCCTCAACCTCTCGGTCCTCGACGGGTGGTGGGCGGAGGGTCACGCCCCCGAGATCGGCTGGGCGATCGACGGCCGCACCGACGACGAGGACGCCGAGCAGCTGTACCGCCTGCTCGCCGAGGAGGTGGTGCCGGCGTTCTTCGACGACCGTCCGCGCTGGGTCGAGATGATGAAGGCGTCGATCGCGCGCACCGGGGCCCGCTACTCGATGCATCGCGCGCTCGCGGAGTACGCGGAGCGCTACCTGCCGGCGCACGCGGCCGGATCGGGCGGGCGCGGGTAGGCGCGGCGCCGCTCAGCTGGTGCCGCAGGGGGACGCGTCCGCGTCGACGCCCTCCACGAGCGCGCCCGGCGCGACGGCCAGCGCCCGCGCGAGCCGTACGATCGTCGACAAGCGCGGCTCGCGACCGCCGCGCTCGAGCAGCGAGATCTCCGTCCGGTGCAGGCCGCACGCGGCTGCGAGGCCCTCCTGGGAGAGTCCGGCGCGCTCCCGGTAGCGGCGCAGGTTCGCTGCGAAACGGTGTCCCGGCTCGCTCATTCCTCGCAGCACGGTAGGGCGGAGCGCGTAAAGCGCGGGAAAGCGAGCGGCCAGGATTCGCACAGCGGCGGGAAAGTCTGGGCGAATTTCACCGGAGGCATAGCGGTGCCGCCGATTGATTCGTCAGTCGAAATCGTGCGCGTTTCCATCCGGCGGCCTTCGGGAAGTGATTTCCCAGGACCTCTGCCGACCCCCTTGTCCTAGGAGGAACTCCAGATGGATCTGCACGGCACTTCCCGCGGCCGCAGGCTGCTCGTCGCGGTCGCGTCGGGCGTCCTCGCGGCGGCGACCGCCGGCGCCGGCCAGGCGGTCGCGGCCGAGTCGCCGCCCGCGCAGCAGGAGCTCGGGTCGATCGCGCTCCCGCTGCGGTTCGCGGCGGACGCCACGTACAGCACATGGCCCGGCGGCCAGCGGACGGCGTACACCGTCGCCGGCTCGAACGGGCACGTCGGCTACACGATCGAGCTCCACGACGCGGTCGACGGCGGCCGCTTCGAGCTGGCGAGCCTCGGCGGGCTGACCGGCCTCGAGGACTTCGACATCGCCTTCTACGCGAGCTTCAGCCCGGTCGTCTCGACCGCGACGATCATGACCCGCGCGATCGGCGGCGAGTCGGGGACGATCCCGGAGGGCTCGCGCTACGCGGTGATCACGCTGTTCGACGGCGCGGCGGCGAAGTTCGAGTTCCGCGCCTGGGAGCCGGTCGAGACGAAGGAGCGGCAGGGAGGGCTCGCGCCCGCGCCGCTGCCCGCGGAGCCCGGCATCTACCCCGACTTCGGCCACGCCGGCGACCGGGTCAGCGCGTGGACCGCCCGGCTGAAGAAGCGGTCGCACGTGGTCATCGCGCTCGTCGACACCGGCATCAACCCGTACCACGTCGCGTACCGCCGCCCCGAGTACGCGATCCATCCGAGCAAGTACGTGGAGGGCTTCCCAACCGCCGCGCCGGCGCTCGGGCTCAGCCTCGGCGAGGGCGACTACGTGAAGGCGCGCGGGACCGACGACGGCCCGGTCTGGAGCCAGGTCGGCGAGGGCAAGCTCTACTGGATCCCGGGGACGAACGTGATCGGCGCCTACTCGGTGCGCGACTACGCCGGGACGCCGCCCGGCGGGCTGCCCTCGCGCCCGATCGTCGACGACCACGGTCACGGCACCGGCGTCACCTCGGTCTCCGCGGGCAGTGGCGTCTCCTCGCTCGGCGCGCCGTACGGCTCGAACCCGAACGCGCTGATCGTGATCGTCGAGGGCCTCGGCGACGAGGGCGTCAAGTGGGCGTCCGAGCAGCCGTGGATCGACTTCATCTCCGGCTCCTACGGCGACCCGCTCGCGGTGCCGTGCAACGACCAGGTCGAGGACGGCGGGCTGTGGTGCGGGCGCGAGTACCGCTACACCGCGCCGTTCGTCCTGCGCGACTCGCGTACGGCCTGCTTCTCGGCGGGCAACGGGCTCAGCCGGACGGGCGTGGCGTACGACCGCTACTCGAGCCTCCGGCCGACGTCCGGGCCGTCGTGGGTGGTGACCGTCGGCGCGGTCAGCCCGCGCAACGAGCAGGATTACGGCTGGCACTCGGTGCCCGTGGACGTGTCGTCGTACGGGAACCACTGGCCGGCGGCCGCGCCGTTCTCGACGACCGGCGAGCAGGTCTTCAGCGGGACGAGCAACGCGACGCCGGTCACGTGCGGCGTCTTCTCGCGGGCGCTGCTCGCTGCGCGCGACCGCCTCGGCGACGCGCAGGAGGGGATCCACCACACGGTCGACGGCGAGACGGCTGCCGCGGTCGGGCCGCCGAACCGCGCCGGCGGCGCGCTGGCCGACGGGGTCGTCACCCGCAAGGAGCTCGAGGAGGCGGTCTTCAAGACGGCGGAGCCAGGCGAGTTCGAGCTGCGCGAGTGGCCGTACGACCCGATCGTCGTGCCGAACACGCCGCTCTACTACACGCAGCAGGGCTACGGGGTCGCGAACGTCGCCTCGGCGCTGCGTGCGATCGACGTGCTCCTCGGGCGGGCGCCGATGCCCGACCGCACCGACGCCGACGCGTGGTTCGCCGCCGTGGACGCGGTCCGCGACACGGTCTACCCGCCGCCGGCGTACCCGTAGGCGCGTCGGGTCCGGCCGGGGCGGGGGGCGGTCCCAACCCCCCCCCCCCCCCCCCCCACAGCAACACCTCACCCCCGCGCCCCAATTTAACAA
>JACVRR010000102.1 GCA_014534345.1 Thermoleophilia bacterium
CGGCGGGCCCGAGGAACTCGGGGTCGGCCTCCATGGCGTTGCACTCGGAGACGCAGCAGCCGCACATGATGCAGAGCGCCTCCTTGTGGATCGGGTTCATCTGCTCCTGCGAGTAGCGGAACTCGGCGCCCTCCGGGTACTCCTCGTACCCCGGCTCGATCCACGGCTTCATCGCGCGGATCTTTCCCCAGAACGGCTCCATGTCGACGACGAGGTCCTTGACGACGGGCAGGTTCCCCATCGGCGAGATGACGGGGACGTGTCCGCGGTCGACGATCGGCTTCATGCGCTCCTTGCACGCGAGGACGGCCCGCCCGTCCATGCGCATGCCGCAGGAGCCGCAGATCATCATGCGGCAGCTCTTGCGGTACGCGAGCGTGCCGTCGACCCGGTCCTTGACGATGTCGAGGACGTCGAGCAGGGTCGCCCACTCGGGGGCCTCGACCTCGTAGCGCTCCAGCGCCCGCTCGCCGGTCCGGCTGTCGAAGCGCCAGATCTTGAGCGCGACCTCCATCGTCGCGCCCGCCGTGCCGTTGCCGTTGCCGGCCATCGTGCTCATCAGTACTTCCTCTCCTGGGGCTGCCACTTCGTCATCGTCACCGGTTTCCACTCGAGCTGCGGGCGGCCGTCCTGCCACGTCACGAGCGTGTGCCGGAGGTAGCTCTCGTCGTCGCGGTCGGGGAAGTCGTACGGCCGCGCGTGGGCGCCGCGGCTCTCCTTGCGCGCCAGCCCGGCGACGACCATGCAGTCGGCGAGCTCGAGCAGGAAGCCGAGCTCGAGCGCCTGCGTCAGGTCGCTGTTGAAGAGCTCGCCCTTGTCGTCGACGACGACGCGCTCGTAGCGCTCGCGCAGGCGTTGGACGATCCGCCCCTGCTCGAGCATCAGCTCCTCGCGCCGGAAGACGCCGAAGTTCTCGTGCATCGTCTGCGCCAGCTCGTCCCGGATCCGCCACGGGCGCTCGCCGTCCTCGCGCGCGAGCAGCTCCTTCAGCTCGCGCTCGGAGTCGCGGAGGAGCGACGGCGGCACGTCGACGGTCGTGTGCGAGAGCGCCCAGTCGGCGGCGTGCGCGCCGGCGCGCTTGCCGTAGGTGATCGTCTCCATCAGCGCGTTTCCGCCCAGCCGGTTGGCGCCGTGGACGGAGACGCAGGCGCACTCGCCCGCGGCGTACAGGCCCTCGAGCGACGTGAGCCCCCAGAGGTCGGTGTCGACGCCACCCATGTGGTAGTGCGCCCCCGGGCGCACCGGGATCGGCTCGAAGATCGGATCGACGCCGGCGAAGGTCATCGACAGCTCGCGCGTGCCGTGCAGCCGCTCGATGATCTTCTCGGCGCCCAGGTGACGCAGGTCGAGCAGGACGTTGCCGTCGACGCCCCGGCCCTCGTCGATCTCGGTCTGCTCCGCGCGCGAGATCACGTCGCGGCTGGCGAGCTCCATCGCGTTCGGCGCGTAGCGCTTCAGGAACCGGTCGCCGTCGGAGTTGAGCAGGTACGCGCCCTCGCCGCGGCAGCCCTCGGTGATCAGCACCCCCGTCGGCGCGAGCGTCGTCGGGTGGAACTGCATCATCTCCATGTCCTTCAGCGCGACGCCCTCGCGCAGCGCCAGCGCCATCCCGTCGCCGGTGCACGAGTAGGCGTTCGTGGTGCCGACGTAGAGACGGCCCGCGCCGCCGGTGCACAGGATGACCGTCTTCGCGCCGAGCGCCTTGAGACCGCCGTTCAGCAGGTCCCAGCAGATCACGCCCTGGCAGCGGTCGTCGTCGACGACGAGCTTCCAGACGAACCACTCGTCGTACACGCGGAGATCGCGCTTCATCACCTGCTCGTAGAGCACCTGGACGAGCACGTGGCCGGTGATGTCGGCGGCATAGGCGGTGCGCGGCTCGCCCGCCGCGCCGAACGGCCGCTGCGCGATCCGGCCGTCTTCGGTGCGCGAGAAGACGGCGCCCCAGTTCTCGAGCTGGTAGACGTCGCCCGGGGCCTCGTCGCAGAGGATCTGGATCGCGTCCTGGTCGCCCAGGTAGTCCGAGCCCTTGACCGTGTCGAACGCATGCTTCTCGGGGTCGTCCTCGGAGGCGTTGCCGAGCGCCGCGTTGATCCCGCCCTCCGCCGCGCCGGAGTGGCTGCGCACCGGGTGGATCTTCGAGATGAGAGCGACATCGGCGCCCTCGTCGTGCGCCTCGATCGCGGCCCGCATGCCGGCGCAGCCGGCGCCGACCACGAGCACGTCGTGTGTCGCATCCACGCTACGAAGGACGCTATCCGAAACATTCCTCCGGGGGCTTCGTATCGAGGTATGCGAGCGGCCCGCGCCGGAGTGGAGCGGGCCGCTCGCCCGGCGGCCACGGGTGGAAGGAGGCCGCCGCCCTGGTCCGTCGCCGAGGTCGTCCGCCGCGCGACCCCCTAGCGCGTCAGCGCCTCGACGTTGCGGACCCGGTCGTTGCGGTCGGCGTCCCCGCGGTCCCGGCCCGCGCCACCGTCGACGCGGTCGACACGGCCGTCCCGCGCGCGCAGGTCGTCGCGGCCCGGGCCACCGGAGAGGAGGTCGCCGCCGCCGCCGCCGACGAGCGTGTCGTTCCCGGGACCGCCGTCGAGCACGTCGTCTCCCCCGCCGCCACGCAGCACGTCGTCGCCGCCCAGGCCGCAGATGACGTCGCGGCCGGGAGTGCCGGTCAGCGTGTCCCGGCCGGGCGTGCCGACCACGGTGCAGCGGGCACCCGTCGACGCACGCGCGATCACCAGGTCGGTGACGGCGACCGCCTCCCCGCCCGCGGCTGGAACGCGGTAGATCTGCGAGCCGCGGCGGCCGAGGTTCTGCGTGAACGCGATCTCCGTTCCGTCCGGCGACCAGACGGGGGAGCTGGCGGCGATGCCCGGCGGCGACACGCGCCGGTCCTCGCTCGCGTCGAGCGCGAGAACACGAATCTCGGCATGGTCGCGCACGTCGGTGAAGGCGATCCGGCTTCCG
This sequence comes from Thermoleophilia bacterium, assembly GCA_014534345.1. Lineage (GTDB taxonomy): Bacteria > Actinomycetota > Thermoleophilia > Gaiellales > Gaiellaceae > JACVRR01. The sequence continues at coordinate 2,965 of JACVRR010000102.1, forward strand.
TCGGGAGACCAGTCCGGGTCGAGCCCGCCGACCCGGACCGTCCGACGGCCCGTTCCGTCCAAGGAGACCACGTCGATTCGCGCCCGGGGCTCGTCCGCGCGCATGCTGATGACGCTGAACGCGAGCATGGTTCCGTCGGGCGACCAGGCGGGCTGGAACTGCAACGTCTTTCGCTCGACGGGCGTGACCGGGCGAGCCGCGCTACCGTCCGCCGCCATCACGTAGATCTGCAGCAGGTCGTCGCGCCGGCCCGAGTCCCGGTCGGTCGCGACCGCGATCTGCGTGCCGTCCGGCGACCAGGCCGGAGAGAACTCGTCCGCCGGCGACCGCGTCAGCCGCCGCTCGCCGCTGCCGTCGGCGTTCATCACGTACAGCTCGAAGTTGCCCTCTCGGTCGCTGACGAACGCGATCCGGCGTCCGTCGGGCGACCAGGCGGGGAGCCCGTCGTCGGCCCGGTGGGTCGTCAGGCGCCTTGGCGCGCCGCCGGACGGGCGAGCCATGTAGACGTCGTAGCTCCCGGCGACGTTCGCGTCGAACGCGATCGAGTTGCCGTCGGGAGACCAGGCAGGATCGTCGGCGGCGGGGCCGCCGGACTCGTGCGCCGAGTAGCCGGCGCCGGGCGCGAGCAGCAGGACCCCGGCGAACAGCGCTATGGCGATCTTGTACATGGTCGACCTTTCTCGGGTGGGAGCGACTGCACGCAGCGTCGCGCCCTGCGGTAACGCGGGTCCAACGGCGCGCCGCGCCTGTTCACCGGCCGTCTGGGGTGCTACAACCGAATCCGGGTGGAAGTCCGGATGCTGGGACCGCTCGCGGTCGTGCGCGGGGACCGCGACGTCGTCTTGCCGCAACGCAAGGCGCGGGCGCTGCTCGCGTACCTGGCGCTCCGCGCCGGCGAGGTCGTCACGACCGAGGCCATCGTCGACGCCGTCTGGGGCGAGGAACCGCCGCGCACGGTCGCCGCCTCCCTGCAGAACCACGTCTCGCTGCTACGGAAGGCGCTCGGGGCCGACGCGGTCGTCTCGCGGCCAGGCGGCTACACGCTCCGCGCCGAGCCGGACCGGGTCGACGTCCACCGCTTCGAGCGGCTGCTGGAGGCGGCGAGGCGCGCGGAGGGCGAGGAGCGGGCGGAGAAACTTCGCGCAGCGCTGGATCTCTGGCGCGGACCGGCGCTGGCCGACCTCGTCTTCGAGCCGTTCGCGCAGATCGAGGCTCCGCGCCTCGACGAGCTGCGCCTGACCGCGCTCGAGGACCGCATCGACGCGGAGCTCGCCCTCGGACACGGGCCCGACCTCGTGGCCGAGCTCGAGGCGCTGACGGCAGCGCATCCGCTGCGCGAGCGCCTGCGCGGCCTGCTGATGCTCGCGCTGTACCGGGCGGGCCGTCAGGCGGACGCCCTCGAGGCCTACCTGGAGGCCAGACGGACGCTGATCGACGAGCTCGGCATCGAGCCGAGCCCGGCGCTGCGGGACCTCGAGCAGGCGATCCTCCGGCAGGACTCGGACCTCGACGCCGGCGAGGGCAGGCGCCGCTCGCCGACCGAGTGGCGCCGGAAGCGCGTCACCGTCGTCTACGCCGAGTTCGCGGCTGTGGCGCCTTCCGGCGACCCCGAGGCCGCCCGCGCGCTGGTCGACGGCGCGCTCGCGGAGCTTCGGGCGGCGGCTACGGCGCACGGCGGCACGGTGCAGGAGGCGCTGGGGGACGCGGCCGCCGCGGTCTTCGGCGTCCCGGTCGTGCACGAGGACGACGCCCTGCGCGCCGTGCGAGCGGCTGCCGACCTCCGCGACGCGGTCGCCGGCGCGAACGCCCGCGCCGCGGGCGAGCACGCGCGTGTCGAGGTGCGAATCGGCATCCGGACGGGCGAGGTCCTCGCCGCGAACGGCGACGCCGGCGTCAGCGGGGACGCCGTTCTCGTCGCGAAGCTCCTCGCCGAGGTCGCCGAGGCGGGCGAGGTCCTGGTCGGGCCCGCGACGCTGGCGCTCGTCGACGGCGCGGTCGTGGCCGAGTCCGTCGGACCGCTCGAGCTGCGCGGCCGTTCCGACGCGCTGCCCGCGTTCCGCATCCTGGCCGTCGCGCCGGACGCGATCGCCGTCGCGCGAGCGCTCGACGCGCCGCTCGTCGGACGCGACGCCGAGCTCGGCGCGCTTCGGCGCGAGTTCGACGCTGCCGTGCGCGAGCGGCGGTGCCGCCGCGTCACCATCGCCGGCGAGCCGGGTATCGGCAAGACGCGGCTGGCGCGCGAGCTGGTCCTCGCGCTCGAGGACGAGGCGCGCGTCGTCGTCGGCCGCTGTCCCGCCTACGGAAGCGGCGCGACGTATCTCCCGCTCGCCGAGGTCGTCGCACGCGCCGCCGGCGAGCTCTCGCGGGAGGCGATCGCGAGGGCGCTCGCCGGCGACGACGAGGCGGAGCTCGTCGCGGCCCGGGTTGCGGGGTTGATCGGGGTCTCCGAGGCCGCTGCCGCGGGCGGCGAGGCGTTCTGGGCCGTCCGCCGGTTCCTGGAGGCGCTCGCCCGCGAGCGGCCGTTGCTCGTCGTTCTGGACGACGCGCACTGGGCCGAGCCGACGTTTCTCGACCTCGTCGAGTACCTGTGCGAGTGGATCTCGGCCGCGCCCGTCCTGATCGTCTGTACGGCGCGACCCGAGCTGCTCGAGACCCGGCCGACGTGGACGGAGAGCGGGCTTCGGCTCGGGCCGCTCGGCGAGCTCGACACGCACGTCGTCATCGACAACGCAGCGCGGGGCGAGCTGCCGCCGGAGGCCCGCGCCCGCATCGTCGCCACCGCCGAGGGCAACCCGCTCTACGTCGAGCAGCTGCTGCTGTACGCGGCGGAGACCGAGACGCGCGAGCTGCCGCCGACGCTCGAGGCGCTGCTCGCCGCCCGGCTCGACCGGCTGGACGCGGGGGCGCGGGCGATGCTCGAGCGCGCATCGGTCGCGGGCCGTGAGTTCTCGCGCTCGGCCGTCCTGGCCGTCTCGCCGCCGGCGGACGCCGCCGCGGTCGCCCGGCACCTGGACACGCTGCAGGCGCGCGGTCTCGTCCACCCGTCGCGCGCCGTCGTGCCCGGGGAGGACGCCTTCCGCTTCCACCACGCTCTCCTGCGCGAGGTCGCCTACGCGGCGATCCCGAAGGCGACGCGCGCCGAGCTGCACGAGCGCTACGGCGACTGGCTCGCCGAGCGCGCGCCGGAACGCGACGAGGTCGTCGGCTCCCACCTGGAGGAGGCCTACCGGCTGCGGAGCGAGCTCGGCCCGGTCGACCGCGCCGCGCGCCGGCTCGCCGCCGACGCGGGAACGTACCTGGGGCGGGCGGGGATCCGCGCCTTCAAGCGCGGCGACATCCCGGCGACGCTGAACCTGCTCGAGCGCGCGACCGAGCTGCTGGCCGAGGAGGACGCCTTCCGGCGTGAGCTCCTCTGCGAGCTCGGACTCGCGCTGCGCATCGCGGGGGAGCTCGAGCGCGCCGAGGCCGTGCTCGCCGACGCGCTCACGACGTCGGTGGCGGCAGGCGACAGGCGACTCGAATTGCGTGCGGGGCTCGAGCTCGCCAACGTCCGGCTCTTCAGCCATCCTGCCGCGAAGGCGCCCGAGCTCGAGCGGTCGGCGACCGAGGCGATCCCACTCTTCGAGGCACTCGCGGACGAACGGTCGCTCGGACGCGCGTGGCTGATGGTCGGAACGGTTCGCGGTTCGTTCTTCTGCCGGTACCGGGACGCGGAGCACGCCTCTACCCGCGCCGTGGACTACTACGCGCGTGCCGGCTGGCCGCCGGCGTACCCGATCGCCGACGTCGCCAGCTGCCTCTGGCTCGGCCCACGGCCTGTCGGCGAAGCAATCGACCGGTGCGACGCTCTGCTCGCGCGGTCCGCACGAAGTCCGCTGGCGGAGGCGTCCGTTCTGGTCTGGAAGGGGCCGCTCGAGGCGATGCGCGGCGACTTCCAACGCGGCATGCGACTCGTCGACCACGCGCGGTCCCGCTTCGAGCAGCTCGGCCACGGCGTCGCGACGGCGCACCTGTGCGACGTGATGGCCGCGAACATCGAAGTTCTCGCCGGCAACTACGCCGCCGCCGAGCGGCTCCTGCGCGCCGCCTGTGAGTTCTCGAAGGAGCGAAACGAGTTGGCCCACTTGTCTACCCTCGCGGCCAAGCTCGCGCACGCCCTGTACGAACTCGGCGACTACGACGACGCCGGCGACTGGGCACGACTTGCACAGGCCCATGCTGTGAGCGAGGACCTGAGCGCGGGACTGTGGTGGCAATCCGCGCTCGCAAAGGTTCGCGCGCGCGACGGCGCGTTCTGCGAGGCAGAGTCACTAGCGCGGGGAGCGATCGAGATCGCCGATCGTACGGATGGCCTCGACGACCGGGCGAAGGTGCGGCTCGATCTCGCCGAGGTGCTGCGGCTCGTTGGACGGCCTGCGGAGGCGGGCGCGGCGCTCGAGCAGGCTCTCGACCTCTATGAGCGGAAGGGGAACGCCGTCGCGGCCGAGACGACCCGCGCGCTCATCGGTGAGGTCGTCGCCGCCTAGAGCGGGACGCTCGAAGCAGTGCGGAGAGCTCCCGAAGGAGCTCCCCGTCTCGAGCTGATTGCACGGATCGCGGCTGCCTAGCCGCCGCAGGAGCCGGCGCGCCCACTGGGCAGGCCTCAGCCGTGTCGGCGCCCAGGACGGGCACCGGCGCGGCGACCGCGAACAACGCCGCGCTGAGCCTTCGAAGCCGGGTCCTGCGCTCACCTCCCTCCCACCGCAGCGCGTTCGAACGTACGCCCCCCGGCGCCCCTGTCACGAGGACGGAAGGCCGAGAATCCATGGACGCGCAACGACGGAGAGCTCCCCGAAGGAGCTCTCCGTGTGACGCTGACTCCGGGGCGACACGCGCCCCGAGAGCGGCGGGCTCAGCCGCCGCAGGAACCGCCCGTCTGGTTGCAGGCTGCGGCAGTATCGGTGCCCAGGACGGGCACCGGGGCCACGGCCGCGAGCGTCGCGACGGCGACCAGCGCGGCGACCGCGGCGGCCAGCTTGGAAACGGGCCTGGGGGGGCTCGTAGGCATGTCACACCTCCTCTCGCGTGCCATGCCTCGAACCTAGGAACCCGCCGCCCGAACCTCGTCGGGGGCGTCCCCACACCGGCTAGGGGAATGCCCGCCATCGGCGCGTCACGCGTTCGCCCGCGGAGGCGGCGTTCGTCCCGCGCGGACGCGTTTCTCCCGAACCTTCGCCCGGTGTCGGACACCGTGTCGGGACTGTCAAGCGAATGTGACGGAAGTGCACGGATCAATCCACAGGTGGCCGAACCACGCGGTTCCCGTGCCGGTGCTCGCCCTTGCTCCAACCGACACGTCCCGGTGTCGGACACCCGGACCTGGCCGCCGGAGCCACGGCTCCGGCGGACGCGAGCGCGCCCGGGTCAGGTGCGCGGCTCGACCGGTTCCCGGGCGGGCGCCTGTCGAGACGCGAGGCGCTGGTAGAAGAACCCGGCGGCGAGGAGCAGGGCGCCCACGGCCAGGAACGACAGCGCGCGAGCGATCGCGCTGAGCGCGGCGAGGTCGTACACGAAGATCTTCGCCAGCGTGATGCCGAAGAGCGCGAGCCCCGCGTTCCGGAGCGCGTCGCGGCCGCGGACGAGGCCGGCGTAGAGCAGCGCGAGCGCCAGCACCGCCCAGAACGCGCTCACCCCGGTGTGCCCGCGCTGGAACGCGGTGTCGACGTCCACCGCGGGCAGCGCCTGGAACAGCTCGAGGATCGCGAGCGAGGTCGCGTACACGGCGGCGAGCGCCGCGCCGGCGAGCGAGAGCGAACGCCAGCGGGGAAGGCCCTCCTCCAGCCGGTGCCCCGCCCGCGCGAGCGGATCGTCGCCCGCGCGCGCCACGGGCTCGCGGCGAGCCACCGCGGCGGCCGCGAACGCGAGCCCGGCGCCGGCGAGCGCGAGCAGAGCGGGCACGCCGGCGCCGGGATGCCGCTGGGCGGCGAAGAGGTCGGCCGGGGGCGCGTCGAGCGTCAGCGCGTGCGCAAGCCCGAGCCCGAGGTACACGGCGCAGGCGAGCAGGAAGCGGAGCTCACCGACGGCCCGCGAGAGGCCCGCCAGCAGCGCTGCGCCGATCGCCCAGGCGAGGACGAGCCAGTTCCCGTCGAGCTGGACGGCGGCCGCGACGCCGGCGAGCGCGAGCGCCACCGCGCTGAGCGCGCTCGAGAGGTCGCGCTCGCGGCCGAACGCCACGGCGGCGAGCGCGCCGTAGCCGGCCGCGAGCGCGAGCAGGGCGAGCGC
>JACVRR010000140.1 GCA_014534345.1 Thermoleophilia bacterium
AGTTTCCTCAGCATCGCCTCGACGCGCTGTTGCGGCTCCTTGTCGCAGCTGTCCCGAGCCGCTCGCGCGATCAGCGCCTGCGCGAGGTGGGCGACCGCTTCGGCCGCGAGCTCGCGCGGCTCGGACGCCTTCGTCCCGAGAACGATCCCGCACACGCGCTCGCCCGGCTCTGCGAGGCCGTGCGAGCGCTCGGCTTCCACGCGACGCTCGAGTCGGTCGCCGCCGATCGCGCGGTCGTCGTCACCCCCATGTGTCCGCTCCGTGCGTTCGCCGGGGTGCACGAACTCGGAGCGGTCGACGCGGGAATGTGGAATGGGCTCATCTCGGCGGCGCTCGGCAGGACGAACGGCGAAGGCCGCTGCACGATCGACGGGTGCGGGTCGCCGGGAGGAGCCTGCCGGATCAGCGTCCAGCTCCCTCCGGCGCGCGCGGCGGCTCGCCGCGCGACAGATCCTGGATAGCGCCGCGCGCCGCGTCAGCCGTGCCCGGAAGCGGCCTCCGCGGCCGCCGCGAGCAGCCGCGGCACGCCGTCGGCGAGCGAGCGCTGGAACGGCCCGTCGGCCTCGCCGCGCAGGTGACGCCCGTAGATGCCCTCGCAGAACACGGCCGCCTTCCACAGCGCGAGCGCCTCGTACCAGGGCAGCCGGGTCACGGTGCGCCCGGTCCGGCGCTCGTACAGCTCCGCCAGCTCGGAGCGGGAAGGAAAACCGTCGCCGCGCGTGACCGGCGAGAGCTCGAGCGGCGTGCCGCGCGAGGCCGCGTCGCTGTAGGTGGCGAGCAGGTAGCCGACGTCGGCGAGCGGGTCGCCGATCGTCGAGAGCTCCCAGTCGAGCACCGCGAGCACGCGCGCGGGCGCGGCGCGCGCGACGAGGACGTTGCCGAGGCGGTAGTCGCCGTGCACGACCGTCGCCGGTCCCGGCTCTGGCAGGTTGCGGCGCAGCCAGGCGGCGAGCTCGAGCACCTGCGGCAGCTCGCGCGTCGCGTTCAGCTCCCAGAGCGCCGAGAATCGGCGGACCTGCCGCTCGAGGTACCCCTCGGGGTTGCCGAAGCCGTCCAGGCCCGCGGCGAGCCAGTCGACCTCGTGGATGGCGACGAGCGCGCCGACGAGCGCCTCCCCGAGCGCACGTCGCTGGCGCGGCGCGTCCAGGTCGCGGGGCAGCGCGGCGGTCACGACGGCGCCGTCGACGTACTCGGAGACGTAGAAGGGGACGCCCAGGAGCGAGGCGTCGGCGCACACCGCGAGGATGCGCGGAACCGGCACGCCCGCGGCGCCGAGCGCAGCCTGGACGCGCGCCTCGCGGAGCACGTCGTGCGCGGACGGCGGCAGGGGCGGCAGCGGCGGCCGGCGGAGAACCACGCGCGTGCCGCCGCGCTCGACGAGGAAGGTGACGTTCGAGTGCCCCTCGCCGATCCGGCGCACGGCCACCGGGCCCGCGCCGAGCCCGCGCGCGTCCAGGAACCGCTCGACCGTCGCGGCGTCGAGGAGCGGGTCGGCGGTGAGGCTCATGACGACCGCTCCTCGGCCCGGCGCCTCGCCGCCCGCCGGGCGATCGACCACCGGTGCGCCTTCGAGGGGCCGTCGTAGATCCGGAACGGACGGACCTCGTCGAGGAAGCGGGCGAGCGGGACGTCATGCGAGACGCCGAGCCCGCCGTGCACCTGAACGGCCCGATCGACCACCCGATGCACCGCCTCCGACACGAACACCTTCGCGATCGAGGACTCGTGCGTGCCGCGTCCGCCCGCGTCGAGCACGCCGCACGCGTGCCGGATCAGCTGACGGCTCGCCTCCAGGTCGATGACGCAGTCGGCGACGAGCCCCTGGACGAGACCGAGGTCCTCCAGCCGCTGGCCGAACGCCTCGCGCCCGGCTGCGTAGTCGAGGGCAATGTCGAGCGCACGGCGCGCGAGCCCGAGCCAGCGCATGCAGTGCGTGAGCCTCGCCGGCGCAAGGCGCACCTGCGCGTACCGGAAGCCCTCGCCGACCTCCCCGAGAACGGCGTCGTGGCCGACGCGGCAGTCCTCGAAGGCAACCTCGGCGTGCCCGCCGACGAAGGCCGAGTCGGTGGTGGGCAACGAGCGCCCGACGTGGAAGCCGGGCGTGGCGCCGTCGACGAGGAACATCGTCGCGCCCTCCGCCGCCCGCGCCATGCAGATCGCGAACGCGGCGCCGTTGGCGCCCGTGATGAAGCGCTTCTGGCCGTCGATCCGCCACCCGCCTTCGACGCGGCGCGCCTCCGTCCGCAGCATCGAGGGATCGGAGCCGGCCCCCGGCGGCGGCTCGGTCAGCGCGAAACAGGAGCGCGTCTCGCCGCGCGCCAGCGGCCGCAGGTAGCGCTCCTTCTGCTCGGCCGTCGCGACGAGCTCGAGCAGGTGCATGTTCCCTTCGTCGGGTGCCGCGCAGTTGAGGGCCTGGGGTCCGAGCAGCGAGTAGCCGGCTTCCTCGAACACGTCCGCACGACCACGCATGTCGAGGCCGAGCCCGCCGTACTCGGGTGCGACGTGCGGTGCGAGGAGCCCCGCGGCACGGGCCGCCGCTTGCAGCTCGGCGCGAAGCGCCGGGTCGACGCCGTGGGAGTCCGGGCCGTGCCGGTGCTCCTGCGGAATGACGGTGTCACGGACGAACGCGCGCGTCCGCTCCCGGAGATCGGCGACGCTCACGGCAGCGGCGTCGCGTAGACGCCGTCCTCGAGCGTGGCCGGGTTGGGATCGGGCGCGGCCTCGGCATCGGCGAGGCCGGCCGCGACCTCCGCCGCCGCGTCGTCACGCAGGGCAGCGAGCTCGCCCTCCTCCAGACCGTCCAGCCGCAGGCGCGCCTCGAGCCGCTCGATCGGGTCGCCGAAGCGCAGCCGCAACTCGTTCGCGACGTACGCCGCGGCGTCGTGACCCGCGTGCCCGTGGCCGCGAAGCGTCACGGCCTCGAGCGCCTGCGGGCCCTCGCCGGCACGCGCACGCTCGACCGCGTCCCGCGCGACCTCGTAGACGGCCAGCGCGTCGGTTCCATCGACGCGGACGCACGGGATCGACCAGCCGCCGGTCAATCGTTCCGAGAGGTTCGTGTTCGCCATCTGGCGCTCGGTCGGCGTCGAGTAGGCGTACTGGTTCGACTGGACGACGAAGACGGCGGGGACGCGCCAGACGGCAGCGAGGTTCAGGCCCTCGTGCACGTCCCCCACGGACGAGGCGCCGTCGCCAAAGTAGGTGAGCGCGACCCTCGGCTCGCCCCTGCGCTTGAACGCGAGCGCCGCGCCGACGGTCACCGGCACCAGGTCGCCGAGCATCGAGACGAGCGGGAAGACGCCGCGGGCCGGAACGCCGAAGTGCATGTTCCCGTCGCGGCCGCGCGTGGGGCCGTCCCCCTTGCCGAGGAAGTTCCGGAAGACGTCCGCGGGGGTGACGCCGCGCGCGTAATGACAGGCCTGCTCGCGGTTGAGCGGGGCGACGACGTCGCCGGGCGCGAGCGCGAGCCCCGTCGCGGCGGCCACCGCTTCCTGCATGTAGCCGGTGTAGACCGAGCCCGCGATCCTCCCCTGCCGGTAGAGCGCCACGATCCGCTCCTCGACGAGCCGCTGGAGGAGCATGCAGCGGTGGAGCGCCAGCCGCGTCACGCGCGGAACGGCGAGAGCGTCGGCAGCGGGCGCGACAGCGGCGCTAGTAGTCAAGGAGCTCCTCGAGCGCACGCCGGACGCGCTCCGGCGACGGGAGGTAGGTGTCCTCGAGCGGCGGCGCGAACGGAACCGGCGTCGCGGGGGGCGACACGAGGGCGGGCGGCGCGTCGAGGGACTCGAAGGCAGCGCGCGCGACGAGGGCGAGCACGTGTCCCGCGACACCCGTCGCGCCCGCCGCCTCCTGCAGGACGAGCACGCGCGACGTCTTCGCGACCGACCGCAGGACGGCCTCCTCGTCGATCGGCCATACGGTGCGAAGGTCGAGCACCTCGACGTCGAGCCCGTCGGCGGCGCGCAGCGCGAGGTCGACGCCCGCGGCGTACGTCACGACGGTCGCAGCCGCACCGGCACGGACGACGCGCGCGCGCCCGAGCGGGACGCGGTGGCCGCTCCCCGGAAACTCGCCCCGAAGGCGCCTGTACAACGCCTTGTGCTCGAAGAACAGCACCGGATCGTCGTCCTCGATCGCACTGCGCAGGAGCCCGTAGGCGTCGCCCACCGAGCCGGGGCAGACGACCTTCAGCCCGGGCACGCCGACGAACGACGGCTCGGGACAGGACGCGTGAAACGGGCCACCGCGGACCGAGCCGCCGAACGGCGCGCGGATCACGACCGGCAGCGCGATCCCCGAGCGCCAGTGCGTCTTTGCGCCGACGGTGACGATCTGGTCGAACGCGCAGCTGACGAAGTCGGCGAACTGAAGCTCGACGACGGGACGCTCGCCCATCCACGCCGCACCGAACGCCGCGCCGACGAAGCCCTCCTCGGCGATCGGCGTGTCGACCACGCGGGCGTCGCCGAACTCCTCCCAGAGCCCCTTCGTCACCCCGAAGGCGCCGCCGAAGTGGCCGATGTCCTCGCCGAGGAGGAACACGCGCTCGTCCTCGCGGAGCGCGTCGCGGAGCGCGTGCGTGATCGCGCCCAGGAACGTCATCGAGCCCGGAGGCGCGTCGCGCTCCGCTACCTCGCCGGAGAGGTGCATCGAGCTCAAGGTCGGGCGAGCAGGCGGGCGCTGCTGCCCGCGGATGCCTCGAGGGTGATTCTCCCCGCCCGCTCCTCGGCGTCACCGGGGCCGTGCGCGGCTGCCGGCGGCGTGAGCGGGGACGAGGTCGTGAGAGTCGAGGGCGCCATGTGTGGCGCGACGTACCCGCGGAGGCCGGCGTTCACGCGCCCGCCTCGGCATACTCGCGCTCGTGACCGAGCCGATCCTCGTGCCGCCCGGCGGCGGCGAGCTCGTCGGCGACTCGCCCGAGCGGCGTGTCGAGATCCTCTCGGACGAGCTACGGCTCCACGCGACGTGGTCACGCTTCGGCCCGCACCGCGAAGGCGCGGACCTCCATGTCCACCGCCGTCACACCGACCTGTTCTACGTCCTCGAGGGTGAGCTCGCGCTCCGCCTGGGCGCCGAGGACCGCTCGGTCGCGCTCCCCGCCGGAACGCTCGCGCGCCTGCCGCCGCTCGTCGTGCACGGGTTCCGCAACAGCAGCGACGCCGAGGTCCGCTACCTGAACCTGCACGCGCCCGGGCAGGCGTTCGCCGACTACCTCCGCGCGCTCCGCGACGGACGGAGCTTCTCCTACGACCAGTACCCGCCGCCGCCCGACGGAGGCCGCCCGTCCACCGAGGCCGCCATCGGCACCGCGCGGCTCGCGGTCGAGCTCCCCGGCGTGCGGATCGAGCTGCTCGGGGAGGTCGAGGAGATCGCGGTCGCGGAGACGCGGATCGCCCCCGGAGCGCTGTCGCCGCCGCACGTCCACGCCCGCCACGTCGAGTCGCTGTACGTGCTCGAGGGGGAGGTCGCGCTCACCGCGGCCGGACGGGACCTTCGCGCCCGTCCCGGCTCGTGGCTGCAAGTGCCGGCAGGCGTCCCGCACTCGCTCGCCGTGGACGGGAGCGCCGCCGCACGGTTCCTCGACCTCCACACCCCGAGCTGTGGCTTCGGTCGCTTCCTCCGCGGGCTGAGCGCGGCGCGCAGCGACGACCGCCTCGCTGCGCTCCGCGCCGCCTTCGACCAGGCGCCCGCATAGCTACGCCGCCGCCGCGGCGCGCTCCAGCTCCTCGACCTCGATCTTCTTCATCTTCAGCATCGCGGCCATCACGCGCTGCGACCGCTCGCGGTCCGGGTCCGCGAGCAGCCTCGGCAGGGCTGACGGGATGATCTGCCACGAGACGCCGAACCTGTCCTTGAGCCACCCGCACGGGCCCTCTTCACCGCCCTCCGAGAGGCTCGTCCAGAAGCGGTCGACCTCGTCCTGCCCGCTGCAGCTGACCTGCAGCGAGATGGCCTCGTTGAACGTGAACTGCGGTCCGCCGTTCAGGGCGATGAACGCCTGGCCATCGAGCTCGAAGGCGACGGTCATCACGCTTCCCTCCGGCCGCGGTCCGGCTGAGCCGTAGCGGGCGATCTCCGTGATCCTCGAGTTCGGGAAGATCGACGTGTAGAACGTCGCGGCCTCCTCGCCCTCGGTGTCGAACCACAGGTTCGGCGTGACGGTCGGCATGGCGCTGGTCCTTTCAGGACGGCGGGATCTCGATCCCGCACGGATGTCTGGCCCCTAGGACCGCCGCGACGTGCGGGACTCATCGCCGCCGCGCGTGACGGGTGGCG
>JACVRR010000032.1 GCA_014534345.1 Thermoleophilia bacterium
CGTCGGGCCGGAGGCGCCGCTCGTCACGGGCCTCGCCGACGCGCTCCGCCGGCTCGGGCTTGCGGTCGCCGGCCCGAGCGCGGCCGCCGCGCGAGTCGAGGGATCGAAGGCGTTCGCCAAGGAGGTGATGGAGGCGGCCGGGGTGCCGGCGACGCGGCGACTCGCGCGAGCCGAGGCCCCCTGCGTCGTGAAGTACGACGGGCTCGCCGCCGGCAAGGGGGTGTTCGTCTGTCGCACGGCGGAGGAGCTCGAGCTCGGGCTCGAACGGGTCGCGCGCCTGGGCGGCGACTACTTCGTCGAGGAGCTGACCGAGGGCGAGGAGGTGTCGGTGTTCGCCCTCTGCGACGGCAGCGAGGTCGTCCCGATCGGAGCCGCGCAGGACTACAAGCGGGTCGGCGAGGGCGACACCGGGGCGAACACGGGCGGCATGGGGTCGTTCACTCCCGTTCCGGGGATCGACGACGACGCGCTCGAGGAGCTCGTGGCGACCGTCCACCGGCCCGTCGTCCGGGAACTCTCCCTCCGCGGGACCCCGTTCGTCGGCGTGCTCTACGCCGGGGTGATGCGGACGGACGACGGTCCCCGCGTGTTCGAGTTCAACTGCCGCTTCGGCGACCCCGAGGCGCAGGTGCTGCTGCCGTGCCTCGACGGCGACCTCCTGCCCGCGCTGGCGGCCGCGGCGCACGGGGCGCTCGGCACGTTGCGCTTCGCCGCGCCGACGCGGGCGGCGGTGACGGTGACGCTGGCGGCGCCGGAGTACCCCGAGCGCGGCGACACGAGTACGCCGATCGAGGGCCTCGACGAGGCCGAGGCGGCGGGCGCGCTCGTCTTCCATGCCGGGACGGCGCTGCACGGTGGCCGCCTGGTCACGAACGGCGGGCGCATCCTGAACGTGACCGGCGTGGGCGCGTCGCTGGCGGAGGCGCGCGAGCGCGCGTACGCGGGCGTCGGCCGGATCTCGCTGGCGGGGGTCCGCTTCCGTCGAGACATCGCGGCCGTCCGGGAGCGCGTCGGTGGCTGAGGGCGCGCTCGTCGGGATCCTCGTCGGCTCGGAGTCCGATCGCGAGCGGATCCAGCCGGCGGTCGACGAGCTCGCGGGGCGCGGGATCGGGTGCGAGCTCGAGGTGCGGTCGGCGCACCGGACGCCCGACGCCGTCGCGGAGTACGGCCGCACCGCACGCGAGCGCGGCCTCCGCGTGCTGATCGCCGGAGCCGGCTTGGCCGCCGCGCTGCCCGGCGTCCTCGCCGCGCACACCGATCTGCCCGTGATCGGCGTCCCGCTCCGCTCGTCGCTGTCGGTGCTCGACGGCCTCGACGCGCTGCTGTCGATCGTGCAGATGCCGCCCGGCGTGCCGGTCGCCTGCGTGGGCGTGGACAACGCGCGCAACGCCGCGGTGCTCGCGGCCCGCATCCTGGCGGCCTGACGGCAGCTCGGCTCGCGACGCGGACGATCGCGATGAGCCGGGCGGTCGTCGAGGAGCTCTTCCCGCAGCTGCAGCCCCGGCACGTGCGGGCGATCGAAGACGGGTGGGACAGCCTCGTGCTCGACCTCGACGGCGACTGGATCGTGCGCATCCCGCGACGTGCGCAGGTACGGGAGACGCTTGTGACGGAGATCCGGCTCCTCCCCGAGCTGGGGCCGACGCTGCCGGTCCCGACTCCGCGCTTCGAGCAGATCTGCGGCGACGACCGCGCGGTCGCGTACCGGAAGGTCCTCGGCGATCCGGTCGACGTCTCGCGCACGGTGCTGGGCGAGCAGCTCGGACGCGTCCTCGCCGCGCTGCACGCGTTCCCGGTCGAGCGGGCGCGTGCGCTCGGCGTGCCGAGCCACGACCGCACCTGGCGAGAACGGTACGAGGCGTTCGTCACCGAGGTCCTGGCGCGCGCCGGTCCGCTGCTCGGCGGCGACCGGCCGCGCGCCGAGGCGACCGTCGCCGAGTACTTCGGCGACGATGCGAACTTCGGGTTCACGCCGCGGCTGCTCCACGCGGACATCGGCCCCGAGCATGTCCTCTCGGCCGGCGACCGACTGACGGGGGTGATCGACTGGGGCGACGCGCGAATCGGCGACCCCGCGCTCGATCTCGCCTGGGCGCTCCACGGGACGCCGGTGCCGTTCGGCGAGGCCGTGCTCGCCGCGTACGCCTCCGACGATTCTCTCCTGGTGGACCGAGCGCGGTTCTTCCACCGGCTCGGCCCCTGGTACGAGCTCCACTACGGCCTCTTCTTCGACCGCCCGGAGTTCGTGCAGTCCGGGCTGGCCGGGGTCCGGAGCCGACTGCCCCCGGCGTTACGCTAGCCCGGTGATCGCCCGCTACTCCCGCCCCGCGATGGCCGAGGTCTGGTCGGAGCGGCGCAAGCTCGAACGGTGGCTCGAGGTCGAGCTCGCTGCGCTCGACGCATCGGCCGAGCTCGGTGTCGTTCCGGCCGCGGACGCCGCGGCTGTCCGCGCGCGCGCAACGGCGCCGTCGCCCGAGCGGGTCGCCGAGATCGAGGCGCGCACGCACCACGATGTCGCCGCCTTCGTCGACGCCGTCGCGCACGACCTCGGCCCGGCAGGCCGGTGGCTCCACTACGGGCTGACCTCCTCGGACGTCCTCGACACCGCCCTCGCACTGCAGGTGCAGGAGGCCGGCGCGCTCGTCCTGGGCGGAATCGAGCGCGCGTTCGCGGCCGTCGCGGCCCGCGCGGAGGAGCACCGCCACACCGTCACGATCGGGCGGACGCACGGCGTGCACGCCGAGCCGACGACGTTCGGGCTCAAGCTGGCCGGCTGGGCGTTCGAGCTCGATCGCGGCCGCGTGCGCGTGACACGTGCGCTCGAGGGCATGCGGGTCGGCAAGCTCTCGGGCGCCGTCGGCACGTATGCGACGACCGACCCCGAGCTCGAGCGGCTCGCCTGCGAGCGCCTGGGGCTCGAGCCTGCACCGTCGTCGACGCAGATCCTGCAGCGGGACCGGCACGCCGACCTGCTCGCCGCGCTCGCGCTCGTCGCCGCCTCGCTGGAGAAGTTCGCGACCGAGATCCGGCACCTCGCCCGCACCGAGGTGCGCGAGGTCGCGGAGCCGTTCGGCAGGGGACAGAAGGGCTCCTCGGCGATGCCGCACAAGCGGAATCCCGTCGTCGCCGAGCGGATCTGCGGGCTCGCCCGGGTCGTCCGCGGCACCGCAGTCGTCGGCCTCGAGAATGTCGCGCTCTGGCACGAGCGCGACATCTCCCACTCGTCCGCCGAGCGCGTGGTCGTGCCCGACGCCTTCCTCGCGCTCGACTACATGCTCGACCGCTTCGCGTGGCTGGTCGAGGGGCTCGTCGTCGACCGCCGGCGGATGCGACAGAACCTCGAGGCGAGTCACTGGCTGTTCGCGAGCCAGCGCGTACTGCTGGCGCTCGTCGAGGCCGGCCTCGCGCGCGACGAGGCGTACCGCCTGGTCCAGGCCCACGCGCTGCGAGCCTGGGAGGAGGAGCGGGACTTTCGCGAGCTGGTGCGCGCCGACCCCGCCGTCGCCGGCCCGGTCGACCTCGCGGCGGCGTTCTCGCTCGAGCCGTACACCCGACACGTCGACACCGTGTTCGAGCGCCTCCGCGCGCTCGCGCGGAGAGAGGAGCCCGTCCATGCCTGATGCCGCCGTCCACATCGGCAGCGGGAAGGTCCGCGAGCTGTACGCACTCGACGAGGACCGCCTGCTGCTGGTCGCGAGCGATCGGATCTCGACTTTCGACGTCGTCCTCCCGACGGACGTCCCGGACAAGGGTCGCGTCCTCACCGGCCTGTCGGCGTTCTGGTTCGCTCGCACGCGCGACCTGTGCCCGAACCACCTGCTCGGCCTGGGCGAGGACGGCCGCTCGATGGAGTGCCGACGGCTGGAGATGCTCCCGATCGAGTGCGTCGTTCGCGGCTACCTGGCCGGGTCCGGCTGGAAGGACTACCGCGAGACGGGCGCGGTCTGCGGTCACCGGCTGCCCGCGGGGCTGCCGGAGTCCGAGCAGCTCCCCGAGCCGATCTTCACGCCGGCGACGAAGGCGCACGAGGGGCACGACGAGAACATCACCCGCGACGAGGCGGCCGACCTCGTGGGGCGCGAGCGCCTCGACGAGGTCGAGCGGACGGCGCTCGCCCTCTACCGATTCGCCGCCGACCGCGCCGCCGCGCGCGGGATCCTGATCGCCGACACGAAGCTCGAGTTCGGGCTCGACGGCGACGGTCGGCTCGTGCTCGGCGACGAGGTGTTCACCCCCGACTCCTCCCGGTTCTGGCCGGCCGACCGCTACCGGCCCGGCGTGCCGCAGCCGTCGTTCGACAAGCAGTTCGTGCGCGACTACTGCGAGCAGCTGGGCTGGGACAAGTCGCCACCCGGGCCGGAGCTGCCGCCCGACGTCGTCGCCGGCACGCGCGCCCGCTACGTCGAGGCGTTCGAGCGCCTGACCGGGATCCGCTTCCACGCGTACGTCCGCGATCCCGGGGTGGTGCTCGCGTGAGCACGGCGACCCGCGTGAAGGCGACCATCCTCGTCCGCCCGAAGGAGGGGATCCTCGACCCCCAGGGGCAGGCGGTCGAGGGCGCGCTGCAGGAGCTCGGGTTCCCCGTCACCGCCGTGCGGATCGGCCGCGTGGTCGACATCGAGCTCGACACGGCGGACGCCGACGAGGCGCGCGCGCAGCTCGAGCGGGCCTGCGAGCAGCTCCTGGCGAACCCGCTGATCGAACGCTACGAGATCGCGGTGGAGCGGTGAGCGAGCGGCGGCCACGGGTCGGCATCGTCGTCTTCCCCGGCTCCAACGACGACCGGGACGCCGCGTGGGCGCTCGCCGCAATCGGCGCCGAGCCGGTCCTCGTCTGGCACGCGGAGCGCGAGCTGCCCGACGTCCAGGCGGTCGTGCTGCCCGGCGGGTTCTCGTACGGCGACTACCTCCGCGCCGGGGCGATCGCCCGCTTCGCGCCCGCGATGCGTGCCGTCGCGGCGTTCGCGGCGGAGGGCGGCCTCGTGCTCGGAATCTGCAACGGCTTCCAGATCCTGTGCGAGGCCGGTCTGCTCCCCGGTGCGCTGCGCCCGAACACCTCGCTGCGGTTCGTCTGCCGTGACGTCGCCGTCCGGGTCGAGCGTACTGACACGCCGTTCACCAGGCGCTGCCGCGACGGCCAGCGGCTGGTCGTCCCGGTCAAGCACGGCGAGGGGTGCTTCTACGCCGACGGGGCGCTGCTCGCGGAGCTCGAGAGCGCCGGCCAGATCGTCCTCCGCTACGCCGACGGCCAGAACCCGAACGGCTCGGCGGGCGACGTCGCAGGCGTCGTCAACGCCGACGGAAACGTGTTCGCGCTGATGCCCCATCCGGAGCACGCGGTCGACCCGTTGCTCGGCTCGGCCGACGGGGCGCTGATCCTCGCCTCGCTCGTCGATGCGGCCGCGGAGCGAGTCGGGGCGTCCCTGACTGCCTCGGGGGCCCCCGTCTAGGCCGCTCCGGGGTCGAGCAACGCCGCCAACGCCGGGTGCTCGCCGAGCGCGCCGCGCAGCCGCTCGAGGTCGCGCGCACGGAGCGTGACAGGCCCCCGCCGTGCGACGCCGCTCGTCGTGTACGCGAACCGCACCAGCCGCTCCCCGCTCTCGAGCTCGACGAGCTGGACGACGGACGCGAACCGCTTGGCCGCCGCACGCTGCGGAAGCGTCACCTGCTCGACGACGGTCGCCCGCCCCCACGGCGTCGCGACCCGTACCAGCTCGTTCGCCTTGGCACTCGTCGCCACGCAAGGCAACATAGCGCGGCATCTGGAACCGCTGTGTGGCAGGAGCGTTACGAAAGCGTGACGGCGTCGCCGCCCCAGCGAAAGCCGGCAGCGGCCGGCGCGGGCGCCAGCGGGCTCGACGGGAGGCCCGGGCGCGGCGGCGGGACGTTGAACCCGCCGGGCGCGACGTCGTTCGGCGTGTCGGGGTGGAAGAGCGAGGCGAGGTACTGGATCTGCCCGCGCCCGGGCCCGAGCTCGAACTGCCCGCCGCCGTAGACCGAGATACCGCGGGCGGCGCAGTAGTCGTAGCCGTCGAGCAGCGCCCGCACGCTGCCGAAGCGGGACGGCTTCACGTTCAGCATCCGCGGCGGGAACGGCAAAGCCTCGATGTCGCCGACGGAGTGAATCGGTGCGTCCCAGGTGATCCGCTCGCGGTGCGGCTCGAGGACGGCGGCGCACGCGGCGTCGTCGAGGTTCGGGTCCTCGATCCACGCGTCCGGAAAGCCGTCGGCGACGAGCCGGTAGAGCCCCGGATCGGGCGGCTGATCCACGACCGTGCCGCGGTACGCGCCCTTGAGGTCGACGGAGTCGACGGCGCCCGTCGCGACGAGCTCGGCCACGAGCGGCTCGTCCCAATCGCTGGTCGGGTCGAGCTTGAAGCGCAGGCCGGGGTAGAGCTCGAGCCAGCGGAGGACGGGGGCCGCCGAGGGCGGGGAGCCGATCCGCATCGAGACGACGAAGGACACCGGCCGGGCCTCGCGGCCGAGCGCCCGGGCGAGCGACGTGCCTGCCTGCCGCAGGGCGAGATCGAGCGCAGCGCTCTCGTACGCCCAGCGGCGGTAGTTCCGGTAGGCGGCGTGCGCCGGCTTGGCCGCGAACAGGTCGAGCGCGCCGACGTGCTCGGAGAGCGCGGCGAGCGAGTCCCACGCGCCCTCGACCGGCGGACGGGGCGGGTCGTCGTGCTCGGCCGCGTCGTAGACGACGTCCTCGCCGACGCCCTCCTCGCCGGCGCCGCGGAGCCGAACGACCGTCGTCACGCGCCGGAAGCCGTTCGCGACCTCGAGCTCGCGCCGTTCCAGCTGGACGTCCTCGATCGCGAGCGGAAGCTGTGCGACGAGCCCGTACGTCGTCCTCGCGGCGGCGAGCGTCTCGTCCACGACGCGAGTCTACGGCGGCGGGCGACCCGCTGCTCGCGGGCGTGCCTCCGCGACGGCGGCGCCCCTCGCCGCCCGCGTGGCGCCGGGGTACGATCGGTCGCGCCGCCGAACGCCTCCGGCCGCTCGCCCGCGCGCTCGCGGCGGCCATCGCCGTGCTGGCGGCATTGGGAGTCGCGGACAGCCTGACGCGCGTCACCCTGCCGGACGCGTTCTCGCTGGACGACGAGCTGACCGTCCCGGCGTTCGTCTCGGCGCTCCTCCTGGGGAGCGTGCGCGGCCGTCGCGCTCGTCCTCGCCCGCCGGCGCGTCGCGACGGTCGCGACCGTCGGGCTCACGTTTCTGTTCGCGGGGATGGCCCTCGACGACGTCCTCGGCGTGCACGAACACCTGGAGTGGAGGGCCGCGACCGACTGGCAGACGCTCTACGCGCCGGTCATCCTCGCGGCCGCCGCTGCCTGGCTCCTCCTCCTCCGCGCACTCCGCCGCGGGCGCCTGCCGTACGCCTCGCTCGTCGGCGACGCGGTGCTCTGGGGGAGCTCGCACGCAATCGAGAGCTGCAGCGAAACGACGCGACGAGCGAGTCGCGGCGTACGAGTTCCTGATGGTGGTCGAGGAGGTGTGGGAGATGGCGGGGTCGGCCCTCTTCCTGCTCGGGCTCTTGCTGGCGGCTGTGCGCGTCCGCGAACGGAGCGCCGCGGAACACCGCCTGTCGCCACGTCGGCCGACACCGAGGTTTGCATCGGGAGGCCCGTGGTTACGCCGAACGTACAGGGCGAGCCGTCGTTCCCCTGGTACGGCTCGGCCCTGGTGGAACCCCTGTACGGAGGAAACCGGTACCCGCCGGTTTCCTCACGCCGTAATCCAACCCCGCGGGTGTGAAGAGCGCGTAAGGAGGTCGTTAGGGATACGGACGCGCGTCCCGCGGCCCGCGCCGACCGCCCGCTCTAGCGTCCGCTGCGGTCGATCAGCTCGATGCGGTAGCCGTCGGGGTCGCGGACGAAGCAGAGCCGGGAGCCGCCCTCGCGCACGCGGTACGGCGGCCGCTCCGGCTCGATGCCCTGGTCCGCGAGCCCGGAGAGCGTCGCGTCGAGGTCGTCGACGGCCAGCGCGATGTGCCCGTAGCCGGTGCCCAGCTCGTACGTCCGGCCGTCCGTGTTGAACGTGAGCTCGAGCTCCTCGTCCTGCCCGGGCACGCCGAAGAAGTAGTTGGTCGCCTCGTGCTGGCCGTCGCGCACGATCGGGAACTCGCGGCGGAACTCGAGCCCGAGCGCCTCGTAGAACGCCCGGCTCCGCTCGGGGTCGGTGATCCGGTACATCGTGTGCAGGTAGCGGGCCATCCCGGGATCCTACGACGGACGTGCGGCGCGGCGCCGGAGAGCCGGTGCTAGCGTCGCGCGGTGCGCGACTTCGGCGTCGACAGCGCCGTCTCTCGGAACGACGGCCGCTAACGGCGCCACGCTGGCGGAGGGCTGGGAGATCTGGGGCCCGCAGGGCGGGTACGTCGCCGCCGTGGCGCTGCGCGCCGTGGGGGCCGCCTCGGCGTTTTCGCGCCCGGCGAGCTTCACGTGCCATTACCTCCGCCCGGCCGCCGCCGGCCCGGTCGAGGTCGGGGTCGAGTCGCGCAGGCAGACGAGGCGTGCGGAATCGCTGCGGGTGACGCTGGCGCAGGCCGACGGTCCGATCCTGGAAGCGCTCGTGTGGACGGTCGCCGACCTCACGGGGACCGACCACGACGCCGCCGCCGCGCCCGAGGCACCGGGCCTGGACGAGGTCGAGCCGTGGGACGCCCATCTGCCGGGCGGCGAGCCGCCGTTCCCCTTCTGGCGGAACTTCGACGTCCGCGCGGTGGACCCGCACCCGACTGGGGACGGGCGCGCGAGCCGCGGTCGCTCGGCTGGACGCGCCTGCGGGTCCGTCCGCCGCTCGAGGACCCGTTCGTCGACGCCGGCCGGCTGCTGGTCGCCGCCGACGCCGCGATGTTCCCCGCCGCGGTCCTCGCGCACGACGAACTGTTCCCGTACGTCGCCCCGAGCATGGATCTGGTGATGTGCTTCCATCGCCCCGGCGCGGGCTCCGAGTGGCTACTCGTCGACGCGCGCTCGCCGCTGTCGCAGGGCGCCCTCGTCGCGGGCGGGGCAGAGGTCTGGTCGGCCGACGGACGGCTGCTCGCATCCGCGCTGCAAGCAGATGCTGCAGCGGACGTGACCGCCGCGGCCGCCGCCCCGGCGAGACCCGCCCGGCGCCACCCCTTGTGCAGGGCGCGCGGGTCTGAGACGATCGCCGTACGAGCGAGGAGGCCTCGGTGCTCATCTGCTGCGCTTGGTGCGAGTCCGTGTCGACGAACGGCGAGCTGTGGTTCCGCCCGACCCCCTGGCGATTCGCGCTGCGCACGCGCGAACGCGAAACCGGGGTCAGCCACGGCATCTGTCCGGGCTGCTTCGCCGCGCTCGCGCCGGACGTCGCCTACCCGGTCCCGACGTCGCGCGCGGCGGCCGGCTAGCTGGCGCGGCCGTCCTCGAGGTCCTCGCGGACGAGGCCGAAGAGGACCCCGTCCACCCAGGTGTCGCCGCGCCGGTAGGCCTTGCGTCGGACGCCCTCGCGGACGAAGCCGGCTCGCTCGGCGTGCCTGATCGCGCGCTCGTTGAAGCCGTAGATCTCGAGCTGCAGGCGGTGGTACCCGAGGTCGTCGAGCAGGTGTCGCTGCAGCAGCCGCGCCGCGGTATCGGCGAGGCGGCGGCCACGGAAGTCGGGATGCACCGCGAGGCCGCCGAGGTTCGCGATGCGGCTGCGACGGTTCGCGATCTCGAACCCCATCGCGCCGGCCGCCCGCCAACTCCCGTCGGCGTCCACCTCGATCACGAAGCGGCCGAACTCCTCCGGCTCCGTGTGCGAGCGCTCGATCTCCGCGAGCACCCGCTCGCGGCCGCGCGGCCGGACGACGGCGAGGTACGGGTCGACCCCCTCGTGCGTCAGCAGCTCGACCAGGAACTCGCAGTCCTCGGGCGTCGCGCGGCGGATGCGGACGCCGTCCTGCTCCGCGGTCATCGGGCAGCGTCCAGGCATCCGCCCGGGTGGAACGGACGCCGTCGCGTCGTCACGCCCGCGGCGCCGCGACCGCGACGGCTCGGCGGGGTAGCCGGACGACGCCCGAGCCGAGCGCGACCCCGGCCAGGACGAGCGTCATCCCGCCGATCTTCGCGATGCCGATCGGCTCCTGGAGGAAGCCGGCCCCATAGAGGACGGCGGTCACCGGGACGAGGTACGTCACGAGCGCGGCCCGTGCCGAGCCGTAGCGGACGACGATGCGGAAGAACATCACCAGCCCGATCGCCGTCCCCGCGACCCCGAGCGCAACCACCGAGCCGATGGTCGCGGCGTCCGGCGCAGACGAGGGCGCCTGCAGGATCCCGACGGGCGCGAGCACGACCGCGGCGCCGATCATCGTCGCCGCCGAGAGGGTCAGCGGCGTCGTGGACGCCATGCGGCCCTGCGCGATCAGCGAGGAGCCCGCGTAGCAGAAGGAGGCCGCGACGACGGCGCCCGTTCCGGCCAGGGTCCACCAGCTCGCCTCCGGGGTCGCGCCCGCGAGCACGCCGACGCCGAGCAGGCCGAGCAGGATCCCCAGCAGGCGGCCGCCGCTCGCGCGCTCGCTGTGCAGGAACCAGGTGGCCAGCACCGCGACCCAGATCGGCGTCGACGCGTTGCTGATCGCCGCCGTGCCCGAGTCGACGTGCTCCTGCCCCCAGGCGATCAGCGTGAACGGAATCGCGCTGTTGATCACGCCCAGCCCGTACGCCCCGAGCCCGGCGCCACGCAGCTCGTGCACCGCCCCGCCGACCCCACGCATGGCGACGATCGCGCCGACCAGGCAGACGGCCGAGATCACGATCCGCGCGGCCATCAGCGTCGTGGGCGCGAGATCCTCCAGCGCCAACTCGATGAACATGAAGGACGCGCCCCAGATGGCGGCGAGCGCGAGCAGCAGCGGGAGGTAGCCGCGGGTCACGGACACGGTCAACGAGGCTAGCGGCCGTCCTCTTCCCGGAAGCGAGACCGTCCTCGCCAGGGGCTACGATCGTCCTCCTGACGACGGTCGCCGACACCCCGCTCCACCGCGACCTCGGTCTCACCGACGCCGAGTACGCCCGCATCGGGGAGCTGCTCGGCCGCGACCCGAACGAGTTCGTGCTGGCGGTCTTCTCGCTCCTGTGGTCGGAGCACTGCGGCTACAAGCACTCGGCGCGCCTGCTGCGCCGGCTTCCCTCGACGGGCGGGCGCGTGCTGCAGGGGCCGGGCGAGAACGCCGGCGTCGTCGACCTCGGCGAGGGGCTGGCCGTCGCGTTCAAGGTCGAGAGCCACAACCACCCGACCGCGGTGGAGCCGTTCCAGGGGGCGGCGACCGGCGTCGGCGGCATCCTGCGCGACGTGGTCGCCATGGGCGCGCGGCCGATCGCGCTGCTCGACGGGCTGTTCTTCGGCGACCCGGGCCACCAGTTCGACCGCGCCGTGGCCGGCATCGGAGCGTACGGAAACAGCGTGGGCGTGCCGACGGTCGGCGGGACGACGACGTTCCACGAGCGCTACCGCGAAAACTGCCTGGTGAACGCGATGTGCGTCGGCCTGGTCGAGACCGAGCGGCTCACGCGGGCGAAGGCGACCACCGCGGGCAGCGTCGTCCTGCTCTTCGGGGCGACGACCGGGCGCGACGGAATCGGCGGCGCGAGCGTGCTCGCCAGCCAGGAGCTCGGCGAGGGGGCGGACGAGAAACGTCCGTCGGTGCAGATCGGCGACCCGTTCACCGGCAAGAAGCTGATCGAGGCGAGTGTCGAGCTGGTCGAGCGGGGTCTGGTCGAGGCGCTGCAGGACTGCGGGGCTGCCGGGCTGGCGTCCTCGCTCGCCGAGCTCGCGGGGCGCCGGGCGGGGATCGACGTCCACCTCGACCGCGTCCCGCTGCGCGAGCCCGACCTGGAGCCGTGGGAGGTGATGATCTCCGAGAGCCAGGAGCGGATGGTCGCGATAACGCCGGGAAATTGCCTGGCTGACGCCATCGCGATTTGCCGGCGGTGGGAGCTGGACTTCGCCGTGATCGGGGACGTCACGGAGTCAGGGGAGCTGCGAGCGTTCTGGCACGGCGAGATCGTCGGCGAGATCCCGGCGCGGCTCCTGACCGACGAGGCGCCGCGCTACGACGTCGAGCGCGATCCGCGCCCCGTGGAGCAGCCGCCGCCCGAGACCGGCCCGCTCGCCGCGCGCCTCGCGACGCCGAACGCGCGCAGCCGCCGCTGGATCTACGAGCGCTACGACCACCTGGTCGGCTCGCGCACCGTGCGGCGGCCCGGGCTCGACGCCGCCGTGCTGCGGCTGCGGCCGTCGCTGCGCGGGCTGGCGGTCTCGCTGGACGGGCCGCCGCCCGGGCTCGGCGAGCCGCGTTCGGCCGGCGTTCTCGCGACGCTCGGCGCCGCGCGGAACGTCGCCTGCGCCGGGGGGGAGCCGCTGGCGCTGACCGACTGCCTGAACTTCGGCAACCCGGAGAAGGGGCCGATCGGCTGGGAGCTGGCCGAGGCGATCGAGGGTGTCGCGCTCGCCGCGGAAGCGCTCCGCGTCCCGGTCGTCTCGGGGAACGTCTCGCTCTACAACGAGACGGACGGGCGTGCGATCCCGCCGACGCCGGTCGTCGGCTGCGTCGGGCTCGTCCGCGACGTCCGGCGCGTCCCGCGCGGGTGGCGCGAGGGCGACCGCGTACTGCTCGTCTGGACGCCGGCGGCGCTCGACCTCGAAGCGGAGGCAGCGCTCGTCCACTTCCTCTGGCGCGCCGCACCGTCGCTGTCGCTCGTCCACGACGTCGGCACGCCGGGGCTCGACGTCGCGCTGGCCGAGGCAGCCCTCTGGAGCGGCGTCGGTGCCGACGTGGACCTCCCCGAAGCGGGCACCGGGGCGATCGTCGCGTGCGCGCCCGACGTCGCGGCCACGCTCGCGTGGCCGGAGCTCGTCGAGCTCGGCGTCGCCGGCGGGGACTCGCTGCTCGGATATCCGCTGGCGCAGCTCGAGGAGGCGTGGGCCTGATGTGCGGGGTCTTCGGCGTCCGGTCGGCCGAGCGCGACGTCGCGCGCCTCACCTACTTCGGGTTGCACGCACTCCAGCACCGGGGCCAGGAATCGGCCGGCATCGCCGTCTCCGACCGCGGGCGGCTGACCGTCCTGCGCGAGATGGGGCTCGTCACGCAGGTGTTCTCCGAGCAGAAGCTGCGCGGCCTGCACGGCGAGCTCGCGATCGGCCACACGCGCTACTCGACGACCGGCGGCGCCCGCTGGGCGAACGCCCAGCCGATCGTCCACCACGGCGCACAGCGTACGGTCGCGCTCGGGCACAACGGCAACCTCGTCAACGCCGGCGAGCTGCGCGCCGAGCTGGCCGAGCGCGGCGTCGCCGCGCGGACGACGTCCGACACCGAGGTAATCGCCGCGCTGATCGCCTCCGACCCGGCGCCGCTCGCCGACGCGGTCGCGGGTGCGATGCGGCGGCTCGAGGGCGCCTACTCGGTCGTCGTGCTGGCCGAGCACCGGCTGGTCGCCTTCCGCGACCCCCACGGCTTCCGCCCGCTCTGCCTCGGCCGCCTCGACGACGACTGGGTGGTCGCGTCCGAGACATGTGCGCTCGACCTCGTGGGCGCCGAGCTCGTGCGGGAGGTCGCGCCGGGCGAGCTGGTGGTCGCGGGACCCGGCGGGCTCGACTCGCGACAGGCGGTCGCGCAGGCCGGGGGCGGCGCCCTCTGCATCTTCGAGTTCTTCTACCTCGCTCGGCCGGACTCGCGGCTCGCCGGCGTCGAGGTGCACGGCGCGCGGGTGCGGATGGGCGAGCGCCTCGCCGCGGAGGCGCCCGTCGACGCCGACCTGGTGCTCCCGATCCCCGACTCCGGCACGCCGGCGGCGATCGGGTTCGCGCGCGCCAGCGGGATTCCCTTCTCCGAGGGCCTGATCAAGAACCGCTACGTCGGCCGCACCTTCATCCAGCCCGACCAGGGGCTGCGCGAGCAGGGGATCCGGATGAAGTACAACCCGCTGGACGAGCTCGCCGGGCGGCGGCTGGTGATCGTGGACGACACGATCGTCCGCGGCAACACCATGCGGCAGCTGGTGGCGATGCTGTTCGAGGCGGGCGCGGCGGAGGTGCACGTCCGCATCTCCTCGGCGCCGATCGTGGGGCCGTGCTTCTACGGCATCGACTTCGCCGGGGAGGAGGAGCTGATCGCGGCCGGTCAGACGGTCGAGGATGTCCGCGACGCGATCGGCGCCACCTCGCTCGCGTACCTGTCCCTCGAAGGCCTGCAGGACGCCGTCCAGCGGCCGGAGGACACCGTCTGCCGCGCCTGCCTGACGCGCCAGTACCCGACGCGCGTGCCGATCGACACCTCGAAGCTCCGCTTCGAGCCGGCACCCGCGTAGCGTCGCAAGCGCGCGGTGGCGACACTGCTCCTCGCCCGGCACGGCGAGACGGGAGTGGAACCGCGATCATCGCTGGCAGGGGTTCACCCGTCCGCCCCTCGACGAGCAGGGCCGACGGCAGGCGCGCGAGCTTGCGGCGAGCGTGGACGCAATTGACGCGATCTACGGCAGCGACTGGGAGCGTGCCCGCGCGCCTCGCCGCACGACTAGTGGCCGCGGGCGCGTCGATCGGCCGGAGCGGCGATCACGCTCGCCCGCATCTCCATGACGCGCGGGAGAGGGTCAGATCTCGCGGGAGGGGGTCAGGTCTTGCAGCGCAACACCGGCGCCCGGGCGGCCCGACCAGTGGACGATCCACGATCCGCGGCTACTTCGGTCCAGCTGCCCGCAGCTCGCGGCTCCGACGGGTTGCACTGCAAGACCTGACCCCGCTGATGACCGCGGCGGCGCGCGCCAGTGCGCCAAGCCGTGGCTCGACCGACGGCCGGTGAGGACGCGGCCGCGATCCGGGGTCCCGCCCGCCCCCGAATAGCGCGCGCCTCGCCGACGCGGGAACCGCCGGGCGAAGGCCCCGGCGCGCCGCTAGTACTCGAAGACGCGTGACGCCTTCGCGATCCCGCGGCTCAGCAGGTACGCCGCGGTCGCCCACTTGAAGAAGTCGAGCCAGGCGCCCGAGCCCAGCCCGTCCGACAGCCAGGTGACGAGCATCGCGAGGAAGAGCGCCAGCACGTAGACGACGAGCTCCGCGTTGCCGGGGACCATCCCCAGGCCGAGGGGCGGCGTGTCGGCGCGGCGCTCGGGCTCGGGACTAGGTGTCGCGGTCGCCATCAGGGGCTCCTTTCCGGAACGTGGACGATCTCCAGCTTGATGCCGTCGGGGTCGTGGAAGAAGCCGGCGTAGTAGCCGGGGCTGTACGGCCACTCCTGCGGCTCGTTCTCGATCTCGAGCCCCTGCGCCCGCGCCCAGCGCAGCCGGTCGTCCACGAGCTCGCGCGAAGGCGCAGCGAACGCGAGGTGGTGGAGACCGACGGCGTAGCGGTCGTATGCCCCGGCCGACAGCGCCTCGCGCAGGCTCACCGCGGCGCCGCGGCCGCCGCCCAGGTAGACGACCCGCTCGCCGCGCTCGCCGACGATCTCGCCCTCGCGCGTGTAGCCGAGCGGCCGGAGCAGCTCGCGGTACAGCGGCAGGCTCCGCTCGAGCGACGACACGACGAGGTCGAGGTGGTGGACGCCGCCGCGCGGCACGCCAGGACCCTACGGCAGGTCCTCGGCCCTCCCGTAGCGCACCGCCCGGTTCACGACCCGCGGGTCGAGGCCGCGCTCGAGCAGCTCCTGCCGCCGCTCGCCCTCGCTCCACATGCGCAGGAACAGCCACGCCAGCGCGCCGAGCGTGACCAGCGACCCCTCGATCATCATGATCCCGCCCGCGATCCCCTGGTCGGCCAGGGGAGAGATGCCCCAGACGCGCTCCGCCGCGGCGTAGGTCGAGTAGAAGACGGAGCCGGCCCAGAAGAAGACGTTGCCGAGGACGGTCTCCACCAGGCGCACGACGACGATGTAGCCGACCTTCGCGCCGGTGCCGAACCAGGCCGGCCCGGGCAGGACCTCGAGCACAGGGGCCCACATCAGCGCCCCGAAGCCGAAGAAGCAGACGTGCTCGAGGACGTGCACGGCCTCGTGCCGCAGGGCCGCCTCGTAGAGCGCCGGCAGGTGCCAGAGCAGCAGGTTCGCGATCCACAGCGGCAGCGCGACCAGCGGGTGCGCGAGCGCCCGGAGGGCGGCGACCGCGCGCAGCGCCAGCAGCGGGCGCAGAAGCGGCCCCGTGAGGCCTGCGACGACGGCGAGCGCGGCGAGGTCGCCGAGCAGCACGTGCTGCAGCATGTGGGCGCTAAACAGGCGCTCCTCGCCGAGCGCGTGCAGCGGCGAGACGAGCGCGAGCAGGGCGAGCGCCAGCCCCGTGCCGAAGCTGACGGCACGCCAGCGCCCAACCGGCGAGCCGCGCCGGGCGAGCGTCCGCGCGCGTGAGGCGTACGCGACGGCGGCCAGGAGCACGGCGGCGAGCGCGAACGGCTCGAGCGTCCACTCGGTGAGGACGTCCACCACTGCGAGTGTAGAAGCGGTTTCCGCGGCCGAGCAGACCGAACAGTCCGCCGTGTACGAGGCCGGCGTAACGGTCGTCGTCGTCCGCCTGCTGATCGGCGTCCTCGCCGTCGAGACCGCCGACTAGCACTACCATCCGCGCGCCGTGCGGATCTTCCACTACCACCTCGTGACCAGTCGGCCGCGGGCGGTGGAGGCGCGCTACGTCGGCAAGCTCGGCTTCGACCTGGTCGCCCGCTACGGGCGGATCGGCGAGGAGACGACGACCTTCGAGCCGGGGACCGCCTGGGAGGAGCTCGACCGGCTGGGTTTCAAGCTTCGCCTCACCGAGCTCGAGCGCGGCGCCGTCAACATCGTCGTCCAGCCCGGCCAGTGGCGAGTCCCGCGCGTCGATCATCTCGGCCTCGCGCTGGACGACGACGAGCTCGAGTGGACGCTCGCACGCGCCGCCGCACGCGAGCTGCACGTGCAGGAGCACGGCGGGCGGCGGACGTTCGTCGCCACCGGCGCCGGCTACCGGCTCGAGCTCCACCCGCCGCGCGACTGGCTCGACGAGCTGCTCGCGGCGACCGACGAGCTGGCGCTGCTCGAGCTCCAGCTGCGCGCCGACGACCCCCGCGCGAAGGCGGACGCGCTCGCCGACCTGCTCGGCATCGAGACCGCGTACGGCGCGATCGACGTCGGCGGCACGGTCGTGCGCTTCGTCGACGGCGGACCGCAGGGTCGCCCCGAGCTGCTCGCCGAGCAGTTCGGATAACCCGGGCCGGACGCGACTTCCGCGGCGTGCGCCGGACCTGGCGGCTCGTCCCCCCGGCCTCGCGGTCCCGGCGGGCCGTCGGCCGCACCGCCTAGACTCGCGTCCGTGACGCCAGAGGGGCTGACGTACGCGGCGGCGGGGGTCTCGATCGCCAAGGGGGAGGCGGTCGTCGAGCGGCTCCGGCGCGCCGTCGCGTCGACCGGCGCGACCGGATTCGGCGCGTTCGCGGGCCTGCACCCACTCGACGAGCACCGGCTGCTCGCGGCGTCCACGGACTCGATCGGCACGAAGCCGATCGTCGCCCGCGCGCGCGGCGCGCTGCGGAACTGCGGCGCCGACATGGCCGCCCACTGCATCAACGACGTGATCACGTGCGGGGCCGACCCGCTGATCTTGCTCGACTACGTCGCAGCCAGCCGGATCGAGCCCGAGCAGGTGGCGGAGCTTGTCGAGGGGGCGGCCGAGGTCTGCCGCGCCGCCGGCGTCGCGCTGGTCGGCGGCGAGACGGCCGAGATGCCGGGCGTCTACCGCGAAGGGGAGCTCGACTTCGCGGCGACGTGCGTCGGCGTGGTCGAGCGCGAGCGTGTGATCGACGGCTCCCGGGTCGAGCGGGGTGACACGGTGATCGGCTTCCGCTCCGCCGGCGTCCACGCGAATGGCTTCACGCTCGTGCGGAGCGTCCTCGAAGTCGAGGACTACGACGGCGCCGACCTGCTCGCGCCGACGCGGCTGTACCTAGACGACGTTCGCCGTGTCCGCGACCGCGCGCGGGCGCTCGCGCACGTCACGCAGGGCGGGATCGCAGGCAACCTCTCGCGCCTGCTCCCCGGCGGCGTGCGCGCGGAGATCGACTGGGACGCGTGGGAGCGCCCGCCGGTGTTCGCCTGGCTGGCGGAGCACGTCGAGGAGGAGGAGCTGCGGCGCGTCTTCAACCTGGGGATCGGCTTCTGTGCCGTCGTCCCCGCGCCGGCCGACGGCGACCTGGTGATCGGGAGGATCGTGTGATCGGCGTCCTCGTCTCCGGCGAGGGGACGAACCTGCAGGCGCTGATCGACGACGGCCTGCCGATCGTCGCGGTCGCGTCCAACAGGCCGGGGGCGCGCGCGCTGGCCCGCGCGGAGCGCGCCGGGATCGCGACCGCGGTGTTCGACGCCGCCGACTACGACAGCCGGGAGCAGCGTGACGTCGCCCTGGCGGAGTGGCTGCGAGCCCGCGGAGTCGAGCTCGTCGTCTGCGCCGGCTACATGCACCTCTTCCGCGCCCCCTTCTTCGACTACTACGGCGGGCGCGTCATCAACACCCACTCCGCGCCGCTCCCCGGCTTCCCAGGCGCGCGCCCCATCGAGGACGTCCTCGCCGCCGGCGTCCCCGAGACCGCCGCGACGATCCACTACGTCGACGAAGGCGTCGACACGGGGCCGGTGATCACCGCGGAGCGCGTGCCCGTCTACTCGGACGATACGCCCGAGACGCTGCGCCCGCGCGTGCAGGCGGTCGAGCACAGGCTTCTCCCGAAGGTGGTGCGCGAGCTGTGCGGGCTCTGATCTCCGTCTCCGAGAAGACGGCTCTCGACGCCTTCGCGCGCGGCCTGGACGAGCTCGGCGCCGAGCTGGTCGCGAGCGGCGGGACGGCGGCGTACCTGCAGGAGCTCGGGCTCGACGTTCGGCGCGTGGAGGAGCTGACCGAGGTTCCCGAGCTGCTCGGCGGGCGGGTGAAGACGCTGCACCCGCGCGTCCACGCGGGGATCCTCGCGCGACGGGACCGGGACGACGACCTCGCGGCGCTCGCCGAGCACGAGATCCCGCCCTTCGACCTCGTGTGCGTCAACCTCTACCCGTTCGAGCGCGATCCGGGTGTCGAGCTGATCGACGTCGGCGGTCCCGCGATGCTGCGGGCGGCCGCCAAGAACTGGGCCCACGTCGCGGCGGTGTCGAGCCCGGACCAGTACGCGCCCGTGCTCGCCGAGTTGCGCGAGCGCGGCGAGTTGTCGGACGAGACACGGCGCGCGCTCGCCGGCGAGGCGTTCGCGACGACGGCGGCCTACGACGCGGCGATCGCCCGCTGGCTCGCGCGCGAAGGGGAACTCCCGCAGCGGCTCGTCGTCGGCCTCCGCAAGGAGCTCGAGCTCGCGTATGGCGAGAACCCGCACCAGCGCGCCGCGTACTACGTCGAGGACACGCGGCACCTGCTCGCCGGCGTGCGGCAGCTGCAGGGCAGGTCGCTCTCGTTCAACAACCTGAACGACCTCGCGGGCGCGCTCCGGCTGCTCGCCGAGTTGGAGCCGCCGGCCTGCGTGATCGTCAAGCACGCGAACCCCTGCGGCGCCGCCGGCGGCGCGACGGCGGCGGAGGCGTACGAGCGCGCGCTCGCGTGCGACCCGGTGTCGGCGTTCGGGGGTGTCGTCGCGCTGAGCGAGGCGGTGCACGAGGAGCTCGCAGAGCGCCTCGCGACGCAGTTCATCGAGGTGCTCGTGGCGCCGGCGGTGCCCGAGAGCGCGGTGGAGCGACTCGCGATCCGTCCCGCGCTGCGCGTGCTGGTGGGGAAGCCCCCCCGTCC
>JACVRR010000034.1 GCA_014534345.1 Thermoleophilia bacterium
GATCAGGAGGACCGGCTCGCCGGCGCCCCGCTCCTCGGCGTACAGGTCGCCGCCGTCCACGGAGACGCGACGGGGCCGGCTGCTGCCGGCCCCGTCGCGAGATGACCGCTGTGCCTGCGTGGTGCTAGCGCGTCCGGATCAGCGGACCGAACTCCTCGAAGTGCTGACCGTTCCAGCGGATGAGGCGAACGGTCGAGATCGGGAACGGGTTCCGCGGCCTCGAGTGGATCCGCGTCCGCGGAAGCAGCCACGGGCTGTTGAGCCGGATGGTGCGGGCGGCACGCATCACCGAGCCGCGCGTCGGGTTGCGGCCGGCACGCCTGAGCGTCTGGACGAAGGTATGCGCCTTCGCCATGCCGTAGAAGTACAGGCCGTTGTTCGGGTTCGCGCCCTGCGGGCCGTGGTTGCGCAGGATCGAGCGGTAGAGCCGCACGGTCCGGTCGCGCGCGTACGCCGGCGACGCCGGGTCCTTGAGGTAGGACGTGCTGATCGCCCCCCGGACGGCGTCCGGCGAGCCGGCGTTCGAGGCCGCGATCGAGAAGAACGTGTCTGTCGCGGAGACGGAGTTGACGTACAGCTGCGGCCTCCACCCGATCCGGTAGGCGGTCACGATCGCGGTGATCGTCGGTGTCGGGATCGCCAGGATCAGGAACGTGTTCGCTCCCGACTGCCGGAGGCGCACGACGTTGCCGGTCACCGACGAGCCGGGCTCGAACGCCTCGCGGGCGACGATCCGCGGGTTGGCGTTCGCGATCCCGCGCTCGAAGCCGCGCAGGTAGTCGCGGCCGTAGTCGTCGTTCGAGTAGAGGACGGCGATGCGCGCGTTCGGCTGGCGCCGCCGGATCTCGTCACCGTAGGCGCGGCCCTCGGACTGGTAGTCCGGCTGCCAGCCGATCGTCCACGGGAACCGCCGGTGCTGGGCGCCCCACATCGTCGCGCCCGTCGAGACGTAGAGCTGCGGCACCCGCCGCTGGTTCATGTACGGCCGGACGAGCTGCTGCGGCTCGGTGCCGAGGCTGCCGACGGTCGCGAACACGCGGTCCTGCTCGACCAGCCGCCGCGTCAGCTGCAGCGAGAGGGGCAGGTTGTTCGGGTACTGGTCGTCGTAGACGATGAACTGGATCCTGCGGCCGAACGGGCGTCGCCTGGGGCTGGCGTTGATGTAGGCGAAGTACGCCTGCATCCCGGCTGCGATCGGCGCGTAGACGGCCCCGCTGCCGCTCAGCGGGAAGGTCGCTCCGATCTTGACCGTGCCGCGGGTGACCCCGGGCGTCGCCTCCTGGCTGGCGAACGCGCCCGGAAGCGCGACGGCCAGCACGGCGACGAGTGCCGCGACGGCGGCGACGAGCTTGCTCATGCTTCTCTCCTTGAAGGGGTGGCCTGCCTCTTGATTGGACGATGATAAATCCGGTTTGTTAACACTGACACCCCCCGCGCCAGCAATCCCGCCACGCCCGAGCGCGCCGTCAGCAGCACGGCGAGCAGCAGCAGGCCGTACAGCACGGAGGGCACGCCGGGCGCCGTCTCGTTGATGTCGACGCCCACCCGGTCTAGGACGGCCTGCAGCCACTGCGGGCCGTCCGTCTGGATGAACTGGATGAACAGCGCGCCGATCGCCATCCCGGCCAGCGAGCCGAGTCCGCCGACGACGACGCCGGTGAGCAGGATGATCGACAGGGCGACGGGGTACGTGTCCGGGAAGATCGCGGTGGTCGGGATGGCCAGCAGCGCGCCGGCGACGCCCGCGTAGAACGCGGAGATGCCGAAGGCGACCGTCTTGTAGAGCGGGAGGCTGATTCCGGACGAGACGGCGGCGATCTCGCTCTCGCGGACGGCGCGGAACGCGCGCCCGAGCCGGCCGCGCACGATCAACCAGGCGAGCACGAACATCGGCAGGGCGAACGACCAGCAGACGTAGTAGAGCCAGTCGCCCGTCGGCGGAAGCCGCGGCAAGATGATCCCCTCGCTGCCGCCGGTGATCCCGGCGAGCTTCTGCGACCGCGCGAGCGACGGCAGGGCGACGGCGAGCGCGAACGTGGCGAGCGCGAGGTAGACGCCGGCGAGGCGGAGCGCGGGGAAGCCGAACAGGAACCCGACGACGCCGGCGACCAGCCCGGCGATCGGCACCGTCGCCAGGTCGTTCATCTCCCACGAGAGCCCGCCGAAGTCCGAGGTGAGGACGGCGGTCGTGTACCCGCCGATTCCCATGAACGCCCCGTGGCCAAGCGAGATCTGGCCGGCGTGGCCGGTCAGGATGTTCAGGCCGAGCAGGGCGATGAAGAAGATCGCGACCGTGCCGAGCTGCAGCGCCCGGAAGTCGCTGATGAACCGGGGGAGCAGCGCGATCGCGCCGACCGCGAGCACGAACGCCCCCGCGCGGACGGCGAAGCCCACGCTCACACGCGCCTCGCCGCCACGCGCCCGAAGATCCCGGCCGGCCGGAAGAGCAGGATGCCGATCAGGACCGCGAAGGCGACCGGCAGCTCGAGCTCGGGCGTGACGAAGTCGACGTAGGTCGCCAGGAGGTTGATCCCGACGCCGATCGTGAAGCCGCCGATCACGGCGCCCGCCGGGCTCGCGATTCCGCCGAGCACGGCCGCCGCGAAGGCGTAGATCAGCACCGGCTGCATCATGTTCGGGTCGAGCAGGCGCAGCGGCGCGGTCATCATCCCCGCGATTGCGCCCAGCACCGCGGCGAACCCCCAGCCGAGCGCCAGCATCCACCCGACTCGCACGCCCAGCAGGCGCGCCGCCTCCGGGCGGATCGCCGCCGCGCGCATCGCCAGGCCGAGCTTCGTGAAGCGGAAGAACGCCCAGAGCACGACCACGGTCGCCACGGTGAGCGCGATGATCCCGATCTCGTGGCGGGCGAAGAACACCCCCGCCACCACGACGGGCTCGCCCGTGAACGGCGTCGGGAAGTCCCGCAAGTCGGGCGTCCACACCCACAGGACGAACCCGTTCACGGTCACGAACAGCGCGATCGTGACCATGATCACCGTCAAGTGCGACGCCTGCTCGACCGGTCGGATCACGACCCGCTCGATCGCCGCGCCGAACACGAACGCGAACGCGAGCGTCAGCACGAAGGCCGGCCAGTAGGACATGCGGTTGTTCAGCGACCAGGCGACGAAGGTCGTGAACATCGCCATCTCGCCCTGGGCGAAGTTCACGACGTGGGTCGTCCGGTAGATCAGGACGAGCGCGAGTGCGAGGCTCGCGTACACCGCCCCGTTCGCGAGCCCGCTGACGACCTGCTGGGCGAAGAGCTGCCCGTCCACGCTAGTACCCCAGGTAGGAGCGGCGCACGCCCTCGTGCGCGCGCAGCTCGGTGCTCTCGCCCTCGACGGCGACCCGGCCGACCTCGAGGACGTACGCCCGGCTCGAGCTCTGCAGGGCGATGTTCGCGTTCTGCTCCACGACCAGGACGCTCAGGCCCTCCTCGCGGTTCAGCTCGCCGACGATGCGGAAGAGCTCCTGCACCACCAGCGGCGCCAGGCCGAGCGACGGCTCGTCGAGCATCAGCAGCCGGGGACGCGAGACGAGCGCGCGCGCGAGGGCGAGCATCTGCTGCTCGCCGCCCGACAGGGTGGCCGCGTCCTGGTCGCGCCGGTCGCGCAGCCACGGGAAGTGCTCGGTCACCCGCTCGAGGTCGCGCTCCACCTCGCGCCGGCCGCGGCGGACGTACGCGCCGAGCCGCAGGTTCTCCCGGACCGTCAGCTCGCCGAGGATTCCGCGGCCCTCGGGGACGTGCGCGATCCCCCGCCGCGCGACCGACTCGGGGCCGGCGCCGTTCAGCGCGCGGCCGGCGAACGCGATCCGCCCGCTCGTCGCGACCGTCCCCGACACCGCGCGCAGGGTGGTCGTCTTCCCCGCGCCGTTGGCCCCGAGCAGCGCGACGACCTCCCCCTCGTCCACGGTCAGCGAGACGCCGTGCAGCGCCTGGATCGGCCCGTAGCGGGCCTGGACGCCGTCGAGCTCGAGCAGCGGCATGCGCTACGCGCCGAGGTACGCCTCGACCACGGCTGGGTTCTCCCGCACCTCGGCCGGCGTCCCCTCGGCGATCTTGCGGCCGAAGTTGAGCACGTGCACGCGGTCGGAGACGGACATGACGAGCGCCATGTGGTGCTCGACCAGGAAGACTGTGACGCTGAAGTCCTGGCGGATGCGGCGGATCAGCCCCTTGAGCTCCTCGACCTCCTCGTGGTTGAGCCCGCCCGCCGGCTCGTCGAGGAGCAGCAGCCGCGGCCGCGAGACGAGCGCCCGCGCCAGCTCGACCCGCTTCAGCGTGCCGAACGGCAGCCCCGTCGCCGGGCGGCGCGCGAGGTGGGCGAGGTCGAGGTAGGACAGCGTCTCGAGTGCCTCTGCCCGCGCCTCCTTCTCGCCCCCGAAGCCCGTGCGCGAGTGGGCCCCGACGAGGACGTTGTCGAGCACCGTCATGCGCCGGAACAGCTCGACGTTCTGGAACGTGCGGGCGATCCCGAGCCCGACGATCCGGTGCGGCTTCACGCGCAGCAGGTCCCGGCCCGCGAACGAAAGCCTGCCGCCGTCGGGCGCGTACAGGCGGGTGACGACGTTGAACGCGGTCGTCTTGCCGGCGCCGTTCGGGCCGATCAGTCCGGCGATCTCACCCTCGCCGATCGCGAGTGACACGCTGTCGAGCGCGACGACCCCGCCGAAGCGGCGCGTCACCGAGTCGAGCTCGAGGAGCGCCATCGGCGGATCTTACGGGGCTTCACGGCCCGGCGGGCCACTCGAAAAGCGCCCCGCCACCTCCTAGGATGCGTCGCGTGATCGTCGGGCGCGAGGCCGAGTGCGCGCGGATCGACCGGCTCCTCGACGAGGCGCGCGCGGCCCGCAGCGCCGCGCTGCTCGTCCGCGGCGAGCCGGGCATCGGGAAGACCGCGCTGTGCGAGTACGCCGAGGAGCGGGCCGACGGGATGGCGGTCCTGCGCGCGCGGGGGGTCGTGGCCGAGTCGGAGCTCGCCTTCGCCGGGCTCGCCGACCTGTTGAAGCCCGTCCTCGACCGGCTGGACGCGATCCCGGAGCCGCAGGCGGCGGCGATCGCCGGCGCCCTCGCGCTCGGGCCGCCCGCCGCCGGCGACCGTTTCACTGTCTGCGCGGCGACGCTCAGCCTCCTCGCGACCGTGGCGGAGCACGAACCCGTGCTCGTGGTGGTCGACGACGCGCACTGGCTCGACCGCTCCTCCTCCGAGGCGCTCCTCTTCGCGGCCCGGCGGCTGGAGGCGGAGTCGGTCGCGTTGCTCGCCGCCGTACGGGCCGGCGAGGCGCCGATGCTGGAGCAGGCGGGACTCCCGGAGCTCGAGGTCGGGGGGCTCTCCGTCGAGGCGGTGCGCGCGCTCGTCGGGGCCGCGGCCGGAACGGCACCGGACGACGAGGTCGCCGAGCGGCTCCAGCGCGCCACGGGCGGGAACCCGCTCGCGCTGCGGGAGATCGCGGCCGTGCTCACCGCCGACGAGCTGCGCGGCGCGCGGCCGCTGCGCGAGGAGCTGCCCTTCGGGACCGAGCTCGAGCGCGCGTTCGCCCGCCGGATCGCCGAGCTGCCCGCCGACGTCCGCCGCGCGCTCGTCGTCGTCGCGGCGGCCGACGGCGGGCCGGTCGACGCGACGCTGGCGGCGCTCGCCCAGCTCGGGCTGGGGGAGCAGGCGCTGGTCGAGGCCGAGAGTGCAGGCGTCCTCGCCGTGCGGGGGGAGCAGCTCGCCTTCGCGCACCCGCTCCTGCGCGCGGCCGCCTACCACGGCGCCGCCGAGCTCGAGCGCCGCACGGCGCATCGCGCGCTCGCCGGCGCTGCGGGAGGGCGCGTCCCCGCCGAGCGCCGCGCGCTCCACCTCGCCGCCGCCACGCCCTCCCCGGACGAGGGGGTCGCCGACGCGCTCGAGGAGAGCGCCCGCCGCGCTCGCGCGCGCGGCGGCGCCGCCGAGGCGGGGCGAGGGTTCATGGAGGCCGCACGGCTGAGCGTCGACGGCGAGCGCCGGGCGCGCCGGCTGCTGGAGGCGGCGAACGACTTCCGCGTCGTCGGCCAGCTCGACGAGGCGTTCGCCGCGCTGGAGGAGGCGCTGGCCTCGACCTCCGACGAGCGCCTGCGCGCCGAGATTCAGCACGTGCGCGGGCGCGCCGAGATGTGGCGCGGGGCCGGTGGCGCCGGCTACGAGCTGCTGGTGCGCGAGGCGGCCGCGGTCGCGGGGCTCGATCCCGAGCGGGCGGCCGTGATGCTCACCGACGCGGCCATGCTCGCGCTCGCGGGTGCGGAGACGGAGCCCGCACTTCGGGCCGCGCGCGAGGCGTGCCGGATCGCCCCGGCCGGGGGCGGCCCCGTCGAGCTCCTCTGCCGGGCGGCGCTCGGGACGGTGCAGGTCGTTCGCGGCGAGGCGAGCGGCGCCGAGGCGCTCGGCCCCCTGCTGGACTCGCTCGACCGGGCGGAGTCCGACCTGCCGCGGCACCAGCTCGTGCTCTACGCGGGCTGGGCGCTGGTCTGGGCGGAGGACTACGAGCGGGCGCGGTCGGTGCTCGGCGGCCTCGCCGAGCGGGGGCGGGCCGAGAGCGCGCCCGGTCACCTGCCGCTCGTGCTCGCCGCCCTCTCCGACCTCGACTTCCGCTGCGGCCGCTGGGCGTCCGCCTACGCCGGCGCCGCCGAGAGCGTCCGCCTGGCGAGCGAGACGCGCCAGCTGGGCGCGCTCCCGCACGCGCTCGCCTCGCTCGCCCGCGTCGAGGCGGCGCAGGGGCGCGAGCACGAGTGCCGCGCGCACGCCGCGAAGGCGCTCGAGCTCGGCCGCGAGCTGGGAGCGGGGTCGGTCGTGCTGACGGCCCGCTCCGCCCTCGGGCTCCTGGAGCTCGGGCTCGGCCGGGCGGAGGCCGCCGTCGGCGACCTGGAGGAGGTGGCACGCGCGTACGAGACACGCGGGATCGGCGACCCCGGCGCGGTGCAGTGGGCGCCCGAGCTCGTCGAGGCGTACGTCCGGCTCGGCCGTCGCGAGGAGGCGGCCGACGCGCTCGGGCAGCTGGAGCGGCGCGCCGACGCGACCGGGCGCGTGTGGGCGCGCGCGGCCGCGCTTCGCTGCCGTGGGCTGCTCGTCGAGGACGAGGGCGACGCTGAGGCGGCCTTCGCCGCCGCGCTGGCGCTGCACGACGAGCTGCCGGCGCCGTTCGAGCGGGCGCGCACGGAGCTGGCGCTCGGCGAGCGCCTCCGCCGCGCGCGCCGGCGGGCGGACGCGCGCCAGTGGCTGCGCTCCGCGCTCGCCGCCTTCGAGCGGCTGGGGGCCGTTTCGTGGCTCGACCGCGCCCGGACGGAGCTGCACGCGAGCGGCGAGTCGCTGCGCCGGCAGACCGACACGCCGCTGCACGAGTTGACGCCGCAGGAGCTGCAGGTGGCGCTGCTCGTCGCCCAGGGGGCGACGAACCGTGAGGCCGGCGCAGCGCTCTTCCTCAGCCCGAAGACGATCGAGGCGCACCTGGGCCGCGTCTACCGCAAGCTCAACGTCCGCTCGCGAACGGAGCTCGCGCACATCGTCGCGAGCGAGGACGTCGCGACGGCGGCGTAGGGCGCAGCCGCGCGCACGCGCGGGATTCGCCCGATTCGCGCGCCCGGCACGCGGCGTACGCTCGGCCGATGAGCGACGTGCGCGAGGAGTACCCGGCCGCCTTCCCGGTTCGCCAGCTGCTGACGGCGCCCGTCGTCGGCTGGGCGCTCTACGACTTCGCCAACACGATCTTCTCGTACGCGGTCGTCACCCGCTACTTCAACGACTGGATCACCGAGCAGAAGGACGCGCCCGACTGGCAGCTCGGCCTGATGCTGTTCGGCGTCGGTGTTGCGCTCGTCGTCGCGCTCCCCGTCTCCGGCGCGCTCGCCGACCGCGTCGGCCGGCGGATGCCGTTCCTGCTCGCTTTCACGCTCCTCTGCGTCGCCGCGACGGCCGCGCTCGGCGCCGTCGAGGCGACGGTCACCGCGCTCCTGCTGGGCGGCGTCGCCATCTTCGCCTTCCAGAACGGGCTCGCCCACTACGACCCGTTGCTCGCCGACCTCGCTCCCGAGCGCCTGCGCGGCCGCGTCTCGGGGTTCGGGGCGGGTGTCGGCTACGCCGGCGCGCTGATCGCGCTGGTCGCGCTCGGAATCGCCGTCGGCGAGGGCGACAACCAGCGTGCGTTCGTGCCGACCGCGGCGCTGTTCCTGCTCTTCGCGCTGCCCTGCTTCGTGCTCGTCCGCGAGCGGCGTCGCGAGGCGGCGGCGGGGTCGGTCGGCGAGGTCGCTCGGGCCGCGCTCGCCCAGGTCGGCGCGACCCTGCGGCGCGCGCGCGAGTACGGGGACGTGTGGCGCTTCCTGCTCGCGCGCTTCCTGTACGTGGACGCCGTGGGGACGATCATCGCGTTCATGCTCGTCTACGCCGGGCGGATGGGGGAGATGTCGGCCGCGGCCGAGACCGCGCTGATCGGGCTATCGATCGTGTTCGCGGGCGCGGGCGCGCTGGCGGCCGGCGCGGCGGTGGAGCGCGTCGGGCCGCGACGGGTCCTCGTCTCGGTGCTCGGCCTGCTCGTCGCCGCGATGCTCGCGGCCGCGCTCGTCGGCGGCACGACCGTCCTCTGGCTCGTCGGCCCGGTGGTCGGCGTCGCGCTCGGGACGGTCGCGACCGCCGACCGCGTGTTCCTGCTCCGGCTCGCGCCCGCCGTCTACCGGGGCGAGTTCTTCGGCCTGGCGACGCTCGTCGGGCGGCTCTCGAGCGGGATCGGCCCGCTCGTGCTCTGGGGTGGGACGATCTTCGTGCTCGCCGACCTGACCGGCGCCGCGAGCGAAGCCGGCGCCAGCCGCGTCGCCGTGGTCGTCCTCGCCGCCGCCTGCCTCGCCGGGATCCTCGTGCTGCGCCGGATCGACGACCGTCCGCGAGCCTGGAGCGCTGGATGATCGTGGTCGGCCACGTCGCGGTCGGCGCCCTCGCCGGCGCGCTGGCGCGGTCGCGGGGCGCGGCTGTCGGCCTGGGGCTCGTGCTCCACGGTGTGGCGGACTGGGTCCCGCACGGGGACACGCGCTCACGGCCGTTCGAGGCCGCGTCGGGAATCGCCGGCGTTCTCGCGCTCGCGTTCGCGCGCGGCCCGCTCGACCGGACGACGCTCGGGGCCGCGGCGTCGGCGCTCCCCGACGTCGAGCACGTGCTCCCGCTGCCGCGCCCCGGCGGGCAGAAGCTCTTTCCGACGCACCGTTTCCCCGGGTGGCACCGCGCCGGCCGGGTGCTGCCGGTGTCCTTCCAGCTCGTCGCCGCAGGCGCCGCGATCGGCGCGCTCGTGGCGGGAGCGTGGCCGCGGGGCCGCGGCTGAGGCGGTCACGCCCGACGCGTCGGGACTCGAGCGGGCTCGCGCGCGGACGGGCGTGCCCGCTACCGCCGGCCCGCCTCCAGCTGGAAGTGCCAGACGATCGCGACCGGTTTCCCGGCCAACGCCGCGTTCGTCGCCTCGACGGCGAGAGGGTGCAGCGCCCAGATGTTCGGCACCCCACCGGGCACGTACTCCGGCGAGGGAGAGCCGTCGTACAGGTCGGTGCCGTCCGCGCCGACGACGGCGTGCCGCAGCCGCAGCTCCTCGCAGCGACGCACCTGCAGGCCGAGCGGCAGCGCCGCCCCCAGGTACTCGCTCGCGAGCCGGCTCCAGGCGCGCATGTAGCCGTACGTCCCGTCCGGCCGTTCCCGCACCAGCGGCAGGCCGATGTCGGCGAAGCGCCCGCGCGAGTCCGACAGCACGAAGTGCCCGCCGGGGCGGAGGACGCGAACGACCTCGGCGAAGACTGGCACGAGATCGGGAACGTGGCTGACGGCGATGCCGCAGACCACGAGGTCGACGGAGTCGTCGGCGAGCGGCAACTCGTGCAGGTCGCCCTCGTGGAACTCGCCTCCGGGCGCCTTCCGGCGCGCGATCTCGAGCATCTCCGGGGTCGCGTCCACGCCGATCACGCGGTGCCCGAGGGCGGCAAGCCGCGCCGCGTGGCGGCCGGTGCCACAGGCGGCGTCGAGGGCGGCGCCGACGGGGAGCCCGTCGAGGATCTCCCAGACGACGGGCTGCTCGAGCTCGAGCAGCTCGTTTCCCGGCTCGTCGTACCGCGGCGCCCATTGTGCATACCCCTCCTGGATCGAGAGCGGCGTCGCATGGATCCCCTGCTGCAACTCCTCCGAGTCGAGCAGCCTCCCGATCTCGTCGAGCCGGGCGAGCACGAAGTCGCGGTCGTGCTCGCCGGCGAACGCACGGAGCAAGGCGATCCCCTCCAGCCCGAGGAGGTACGCCAGCGGATGCTGGTAGATGACCTGGCCGTGGTCGCCGCGATCGGCGCGCGGCCCTTCGTCGGGGCACTTCACGTCACCTCCGAGGACGCAGGGACGTGCACGCAGGCTGCCCGCGCGGAGCGGGAAGCGCCGTACGTGATGCCGGCAGAGGCGGTCTCTACATCCGGGGCGATGATAGAGCGCGGGCGCAGCGGGATCCCACGCCGATAGTGCGCCGTGGGCCGCGGGGCGGGTGCTCGCGTCGACACGGAAGGAGCGCGTGGAAGTCACCCTGTGGAACTGGACGCTGCCGGTCGGCGTGCCCGCCGCCGCGCGCAAGCGAGGAGGCCACGCTCGGCTGGCGCGTGTCGGCGTACACGGCTGGGGTCAGGTCTTGCACCGCAACGCGTGCGCCTGCATCTCGCGGCGCCGCCGTCGGGACGGCGCGAGCCCGCGCGAGGGCGATCCGCGGGTCGGCGACGGCGAGCTCGATGTTGCAACGCAAGACCTGACCCCCGAGCGCGTCCGGGCCGCGTTGGTCCCCCGTTGGCCGGCCGTGGCACTCTTGGCGCGGTAGCCGGAACGTGTTCGACCTCCTCCTCAGCCTGTTCTTCTTCTGGCCGCTGGGTGCCGGTCTGCTGGTCGGGGCGCTCCTGCCCCGTGGCCACCGCTGGCTCGCGCTCGCCGGCGTCGCCGCCGCGGTGGCGGCGGCGGTCGTCGCGCTCGCCTTCGCCTCCGACGAGGGGGGTCTCTACACGCCGTTCTCGGAACAGGACTTCCTTCTCATGGCGGCCATCCTCTGGGGAGGCGGGTGGGCCGTCGGCGTGCCGGCCGGCAGGGAAATCGCCCACGCTCGGGCTGAACGGAGGGGGACCCGTCGAGCGACCCCGTGGGAAGGCGAGCCGTGGCCTCCCCGCTGGCCGCCGGTCGAGGGCGGCGGCGAACGGAAGGACGGGGCCGCCCGGTAGCCGTCGCGGTTTGGCGGAGCGGCCGCGGCTGTCGCGGCACGCCCGCTGCTGTGGGATCCGAGCGGCGCACGAGCCAGCCGTCAGCCCCACGCGACAGCGCGGGCGGACTTCCGGGCGGGAGAAGGCGCATACGGGATTCGAACCCGTGCTACCGCCGTGAGAGGGCGGCGTCCTAGGCCCCTAGACGAATGCGCCGCGGGTGCGCAGAGTGTAGCGGGATGGCGCCGGACGGCCATATCCGCCTCTTCCGGGAAGACGACGCGCGCCCGGTCGCCGACCTGATGCGCCGCCTGGTCCCGCAGTACCTCGTCACCCCGGCGCTGATCCTCCACTGGCTGCGCTCCGCCCCCGAGCGCGCGCACTCGCGCCTCTGGGTGGCGGAGGTGGAGGGCCGCGTCGTCGGGCTGGCCTGGGTCGACCTCAAGTGGTGGGCGGCCGATCCGGGGATCGGCAGCATCTTCCTCCTCATCGATACACCGTCGCGCCGGCGCGGCCTGGGAAGCGCGCTGTACGACGCCGCCGAGCGCCACCTCCTCGACCACGGCGCGTGGAAGCTCGAGGCGCAGGTGGTGGACGACGACGGCCGCCGCTTCGCCGAGCGGCGCGGCTACCACGAGACCCGCCGCGAGCGCCTGTCGCAGCTCGACGTCCCCACGGCGGATCTGTCCGAGCTTCCCGAGCTCGCGGCTGCGAAGGCGGCGGAGGGGGTCCGCGTTGTGCCGCTGCGCGATCTGGTCTCGCGAGCCCGCGAGCTGCACGCCCTCTACGAGGAGGCGGCGAAGGACATGCCGACCGACGACCCGCACGGCGACGTCGACTTCGACGAGTGGGAGCGTGAGACGCTGGGAAACCCGCTGCTGGACGCGGAGGGGAGCATGAACGTCCTCGACGGCGACCGGCCCGTCGCCTTCGCCTGGCTGCTGGTCGATCGCGAGGGCGGACGCGCCGTCCACGAGCTCACGGGCACGCTGCGCGCGTACCGCGGGCGGGGGCTCGCCCGGCTGGCGAAGCTGGCCGCCATCGAGTGGTGCCGCGAGCACGGCATCCGCACGCTGCTCACCGGCAACGACACGGAAAACGCGCCGATGCTCGCGATCAACGACCGGCTCGGCTACCGCCC
Organism: Thermoleophilia bacterium; assembly: GCA_014534345.1. Classification (GTDB taxonomy): domain Bacteria; phylum Actinomycetota; class Thermoleophilia; order Gaiellales; family Gaiellaceae; genus JACVRR01. The sequence goes on from JACVRR010000034.1 coordinate 12,351, forward strand.
GACGGTGGTCGACGCCGAGTACGTGCGCGTCGTAGGCGACCCGCCGGCCGGGGGAGCGCGGTAAGTTCTTCCCGGCGATGATCGACCCCGACTCGCTCGCACGGCTCGCGCTGTTCGCCGACCTGAGCCGGGCAGAGCTGGAGGCCGCGGGGCAGCTGTTCGACGAGCAGATGTACGAGACCGGCGAGCGCATCCTCCGCCAGGGATTGACCGGGAACGCGTTCTACGTCCTGCTCGACGGCTGCGTGGCGATCAAGATCGACGGCACCGAGCGTGCCCGCCTCTTCCCGGGCGACTTCTTCGGCGAGGTCTCGATCCTCACGGGCGAGCCCCCGACCGCCGACGTGGTCGCGATGAACGCGATCCGCTGCGCCGTCCTCGGCGAGCCCGACGTCGAGGGGTTCCTGATTCGAAACCCGCGGGTGATGCTCCGGATGCTGCAGGCGGAGGCGCGCCGCGTGCGGAGCGCGAACCTGTGGCACGGGTAGCGGGCGGCGACGACGGCGGCGGCGGCGCCGACGGCGACCGCCCGTTCCCGCCGGGTGAGTACCCGATCCTCGTCGTCGGCAGCGGCCCGGGGGGCTTGCAGACGAGCTACTGCCTGCGCCGCCTCGGGGTCGAGCATGCGGTGATCTCGCGCGACGACCGGCCCGGCGGGATGTTCCGCTGGTACCCGGTCTTCCAGCGCCTGCTCTCGTGGACGCAGCTCGACGCGCCGTTCGAGCGCGGGTCGCGCGAGTTCGAGTGGTACGACCACAACAGCCTGCTCGGGGATGAGCGCGAGCACCAGGCGCTGATATGCGACGTCCTCGACCGCTCGCACGTGGTGCCGACGCGCCAGCAGATGGAGGACGGGCTCGCCGCCTTCGCCGAGCGGACGCCGCTGCGCGTGCGCTACGGCTGCAGCTGGGAGTCGACGCGGCGCGAGAACGGCCGGCTCGTGCTCACGACCAGCGACGGCGAGTACCGCTGCCGCGCCGCCGTCTTCGCGCTCGGCGTGACCGAGCCGTGGCGCTCGCCGATTCCCGGCATCGATCAGGTGCCGCACTACGCCGACTGCCGCCACGGCGAGGACTACGCCGGCAAGTCGGTGTTCATCATCGGGAAGCGAAACTCGGCGTTCGAGCTGGCCGACGGCCTGCTGCCCTGGGCGAGCAGGATCGTCCTCGCCTCGCCGCGCCCGGTGGAGACCTCGAACTTCGCGCAGGCCTCGGTGCGCGCCCGCTACCTGCAGCCCTACGAGGTGTCGGTGCTCGGCGGCGGGACGTACGCGGTGGACGCCGCGATCGAGCGAATCGAGCGTGACGCGGACGGGTTCCGCATCTCGGCCAGCGGGACGACGCGTCCGGGACGGATCGAGATGCGGGCCGACGCGGCGATCGCCGCGACCGGGTTCACGACGCCGCTGCGCGACCAGCCCCAGCTGGGCGTGGCCGCCGTCGCTCAGGGCCGTATCCCGGCGCTGACGCCCTTCTGGCGCAGCGTCTCGGCGGAGGACATCTACTTCGCCGGGAACGCGACCCAGGGCGCCGCCGGCCTGCGCAAGCACGGCGTGGGGAGCAGCTCGCCGGCCGTCCACGGCTTCCGCTACAACGCGCGTGTCCTCGCCGAGCACCTCGCCCGCGACCTGTTCGGGATCGAGCGCGAGCGGCGGCGGTTCGAGCCTGCGCAGCTCGTCCCCTTCCTGCTGCACGAGCTGGCGCACGCCCCGGAGCTCTGGGCGCAGAAGGGCTATCTCGCCCGCGCGGTGCGCTTCGAGCCGGCGCAGGGCATCGTCGACGCGGGCGTCGTGCCGCTCGCCCACTTCGTCGACGCCGGTGGCCCCGAGGCGATTGCCGTGGCGGTCGAGATGGACACCAGGGGGCAGATCTACCCGGCTGCCTACCGCTGGCGCGGGGGCAGGCTCCGCGGGGTCGAGCTGGCGGGCGAGCTGCTGCACCGGTTCCAGGACGCCGAGCACGCGCGCGTGCTGACCGAGTTGCTGGACGACGTCGTGCGATGACGACGCTCCGCGTGTGCGCGCGCGGGGCGGCAGCCTCGCTCCTCGGCGTGCTGCGCGGCCGCGGCGACCACGCGCTGCTGCGATGACCGCCCGGGTCGCGCTCGCGGCGACGGGGCTCGCCGCGCCCCTGGTCGTGCTCGCGATCGCGCTGCTCCCGCGCTTCGACGCGGCGACATGGGAGAACCACCCGGCGCATTTCTGGCTCGTGCTGGCCGCAGCCGCGGTCAGCGTCGCCCTCGGCTACGCCGTCAGCGAGGCGGCGCGCCGCCGCCGCGACGCGCGGCTGTTCCTCGTCTCACTGGCGTTCGTGGCCGCGGCCGGGTTCCTCGGCCTGCACGCGCTCGCGACGCCCGGTGTCCTGTTGGGGAAGAATGCGGGCTTCGAGCTGGCGACGCCGGTGGGCCTGGTGCTCGCGGGCGCGCTCGCGGCCGCGTCTTCGCTCGAGTTCGGCCCCGCCCGCTCGCGCGCGCTGGTCGCGCGCTCGCGTCTGTTGCTCGGGGCGCTCGCGGCGCTCCTCGCGGGCTGGGCGGTCGTATCGCTCGCCGAGCTGCCGCCGCTCGACGGCCCCGTCCAGGGAGAGCAGCTCGACCGCTGGCAGGTCGCGCTCGCGGCCGCGGGCGTCCTCGCGTACGGCCTGGCCGCGCTCGCCTACCTGCGCGTCTACCGGCGTCGGCGGGCCGTGTTCGTGTTCACGGTCGCGGTGGCGCTCGCGCTGCTCGCGGAGTCGATGCTGGTGATCGCGTTCGCGGTGAACTGGCACGTGAGCTGGTGGGAGTGGCACGTGCTGATGGTCCTCGCGTTCGCGTTCATCGCCTACAGCGCCCGGCGCGAATGGCACGAGGAGCGGTTCAGCGCCCTGTACCTCGACCACGTGCTCCGCGGCGCACGCGACGTCAGCGTGCTGTTCGCCGACCTGCAGGGATTCACGGCGTTCAGCGAGCGCAGCGACCCGGCGACCGTGACCGCGATGCTGAACGCGTACTGGGAGCGGATCGTGCCGATGATCGAGGAGGAGTACGGCGGCGAGGTCCATCAGCTCATCGGCGACGCAGTGATGGCGGTGTTCAACAAGGACGGGGAGCGGCCGGAGCACGCCCTCCTGGCCGCGAGCGCGGCGCTTGCGCTCCAACGGGAGGCGGCGGCGGTCGCGGCCGAGCACCCCGGGTGGCCGCGCTTCCGCGTCGGCGTGAACAGCGGCGAGGTGGCAGCGGCGGTCGTCGGGGCCGAGCGCGGCCACCGCAAGCACGGCGTCGTCGGCGACACGGTGAACCTGGCGGCGCGGCTGGAAAGCGAGGCGCGGCCGGGCGAGGTCGTGATCGGCGCGGGGACGTACCGGCGGCTCCCCGACGGCGCGCTCGTCGAGCCGCTGCCGCGGCTGCAGGTCAAGGGCAAGCAGGAACCGGTCGACGCGTACGTCCTGCGGGCGCTGGACGGCGCGCGAGAGGAGGCGAGATGAGCGTCGAGGAGCTGACCGTGGAGGAGCTGGCGGAGCTGCTGCGCGACGCGGAGCGCGCGCACGGCGAGTACGAGAAGCAGCTCGGCGCGCGTGACGAGGACTGGCCGAGCTGGTACGCGAGGTTCATGCTCGACCGTTTGCGCGAGGGTCGCTGACGGGCAGGAGACCGCGGTGGGGGTCGCCGAGGCGAAGCGCGATGCGGCGGGCGTGGCGCGGGGGCCGTGGGTCGCCCGGGCGGCGCGCCTCGGTCACCTCGCCCGCGGGTCGTTGTACGCGGTCGTCGGCGCGCTGGCGATTCTGGTCGCCGTCGGGGCCCGCCGGCGGGCGCCCGACCGCGAGGGGGCGCTGCGCGCGGTCGCCGAGCAGCCGCTCGGGGAGCTGCTCGTCGCGCTCCTCGCGCTCGGGTTCCTCGGCTTCGCCGCCTGGCGCATTTCGCAGGCCGTCTTCGCCCGCCGGGCCGACGACGGCTCGCGCCCGGGCCTGCTCAAGCGGGCCGGGTACGGCGGGCTGGGCGTGTTCTACCTGTTCCTCGGCGGCCTCACCTTCGCGTTCGTCCTCGGCCTCGGGAGGTCGAGCAGCAGCGAGAAGCAGGAGACGCGGACGGTCTTCGACCTCCCGCTCGGGCGTTACGTCGTCGGCGCGGTGGGCGCCGGCCTGCTGATCGCGGGCGGCGTCAACGCGTACCGCTCGATCACGGGGAAGTTCCGCGAGTACCTGCGCGAACACGAACTCGGGAAGAAGGCACGCGAGTGGGCGGTCGCCGTCGGCGTCGTCGGTCACCTCGCGCGCGCGATCGTCTTCACGCTGATCGGCTTCTTCGTCCTGCGCGCCGCCGTCGAGTACGACGCGTCCGAGGCCGTCGGCCTCGACGGCGCGCTCGCCAAGGTGGCGAAGCAGCCATTCGGCCCGGTGCTGCTCGGGCTCGTGGCGGCGGGGCTGCTGGCGTTCGCCGCGTTCTGCTTCCTCCAGGCCCGCCACGGCGAGAACTAGCCGGGCCGTCTAGACTCCGCCACAGGTGGCTTCTCGCGTGAACGGGCAGGTGAACAAGCGGCGGCTCCTGCTCGACGCCGCGATCAAGGTCTTCGCCCGGAAGGGCTACCACGCCAGCCGCGTCGGCGACGTCGCCCAGGAGGCAGGGGTCGCGTACGGTCTCCTCTACCACTACTTCGGGTCGAAGGAGGAGGTCCTCGAGACGATCTTCCGCGAGACGTGGGCCGCCATGCTCGAGGCGGTGCACGGCATCGAGGCGACCGGCGCCCCGGCTCGCGACCAGGTGCGGAAGGTCGCCGCGGTCGTCCTCGGCTCGTGGAAGCTGAACCCCGACCTGATTCGGGTCTTGATCCGCGAGGTCACGCGCAGCCCGCACATCCAGCAGGAGATCGAGGAGATCGGACAGGCGTTCGACACGCTCGAGCGGATCGTCCGGCGGGGCCAGGCGGCAGGGGAGTTCCGGCCGACCCTCGAGCCGCGGCTCGCGGCCTGGGTCCTCTACGGGGCGATGGAGGAGATCCTCACCGGGTGGGTGATCGAGCGTCCGCCGGCGGACGACGAGGAGGTCGCGCTCGCCGCGCAGAACGTCACCGAGATCCTCTGCGACGGCCTGGTCGCCGACGGCGCGCCACGCGACGCGGGCCGGCCCGCCGAGCCGTCGGTCGCCGACTAGCGCCGGCGGCCCGCCGGACGGCCGGGGCGCGAATTGCGGCCTCCGATACAGTTTCCACAGGCCAGTCGTCGGCCGTGCCCACGGTCCGAGGAGACGTCGATCAAGCGAGGCTCGTACATCGTCGCCGCGTGCGGCGTCATGCTCTTCACCGGTACGGCCGTCGCGGCGGGCTCGGCGCAGCGGGCGGCCGACGCGCGGGCGATCTACTCCGCCTTCGACCTGAACGCGCGCGAGTCGCCGAGGACCACGCGCTGCGGCGCGTACACCGTCACGCGCGCGACGTACACCGGTCGGGCGAGCAGCCCGGATCCGCGCCTCGCGGGTCGGGTGACGTACGTCGGCAGGGTCGTCACGAACGGCCGGGGGGCCGGCTTCGCGAGCGGCTCGCTCACGTTCCGCGACCGGCGGAACCGCATCCGCATGCGAGGGACGCTGCGGGCCGTCGTGTCGCAGGGGAACAGCGTGCACGGGATCGTCACCGGCCGGCTGCGCCGGCCGAACGCGCTGCTGCTCGCGAACATCTCGCTGTTCTTCCATCCGAACTACAGCTTCGCGGGCGTCCGGCTCGGCCTGCAGACCGCACCGAACTCCGCCGTCGCCTACTCGGCGCTCGGCAGGTGCGGCTGAGCGTCCGGGGCGAGCGGCAGGTCGACGGCGAAGGTCGAACCGCGACCGGGCGCGGACTCGGCGGAGATGCGGCCGTTCATCCGCTCAACGAGCTCGCGCGAGATGTAGAGTCCCAGGCCGGTGCCGCCGATCCCCTGCCGCAGCTCGGGGTCGACGCGGTAGAAGCGCTCGAAGATCCGCTCCGTCTCGTCGGCGGGGAAGCCGATCCCGTTGTCGCGGACGGTGAAGCGGAGGCCTTCCCCGATCAGGGCAACGCTGAGCACCACCTCGCCCCCCTCGGGCGAGTACTTGATCGCGTTGTCGACTAGGTTGAGCAGGATCTGCCGCAGCCGGTTCGGGTCGCAGGCGATCGTCGGCAGGTCGCTCGGCGCGGCGAGACGCAGCTCGACGTTACGCGGCGCGCGGATCTCCGCCGCGTCGAGGACGGAGCGTGCCAGCGCGACCGCGTCGCAGGGCTCGGTCGCGAAGTCTACGTCGCCCGCGTCGAGACGGCTGGCGAGCAGGATCTCGTCGATGATCCGGGCCAGCCGCTCCGACTCGTTCGCGATCATCTCGAGGAACGCGACCCGGCGCTCCGCGTCGAGCTCGCCGTCGCGGGCGAGTAGCGTTCGCGCGGCGCCGTAGATCGAGGTCATCGGGGTGCGCAGCTCGTGCGACGCCGTGGCCAGGAAGTCGCTCCGCATCGTCTCGAGCGCGTGCTCCTCGGTGACGTCGCGCAGGGCGTAGACGACCCCGTCGCCGAAGTCGGCGCTCGTGACGGACAACCAGCGCTCGCCCGCGCCCGTCGTCACCGGGAGGACGACGGGCGCGGTCGAGCCGCCGTTGCCGGGTGACGTGGCGGCCCGCCAGCTCGGGACGAGCTCGGGAAGCGGCCGGCCGGCGCGGTCGCCGTCGTCGAGGCCGAGCAGCTCCGCCGCCGCCGGGTTCCAGAACACCAGGCGTCCATCCCTGCCCGTCAGGACGACGCCGTCGCTGACGTGGGCCAGCGCCCGGGCCGCGTCCGCGCGCGCCTCGGGCGCGGGGGGCGGGCGCCCCGCCGGCGCGGGCCCCGCCCCCCCCCCCCCCCGCGGGGTGGCGCACCCGGCCCCCCCCCGCGCGCGGGCCCGC
>JACVRR010000011.1 GCA_014534345.1 Thermoleophilia bacterium
ACCAGGAGGTGGTGCGCGTGGCCACGCGCAGCAGGACGGTAGGTTCGCCCGCCGCGACGCGGGCGGTCGACTGGGAGCAGCGGGTCGACTTCCCGCGCCTCCGGCGCGCGCGCCTCGAGCGGGCGAAGGCGGCGCTCGAGGCGTCCGACCTCGGCGCACTCCTCTTCTTCGACCCGAACAACATCCGCTACGTCACGAGCACCCACATCGGCGAGTGGGCGCGGGACAAGAACGCGCGCTACGCGCTGCTGCCGCGTGGCGGTGACCCGATCCTCTGGGACTTCGGCTCGGCCGCCCGCCACCACCAGCTGTTCGCGCCCTGGCTGCCGCGTGAGAGCTTCCGCGCGGGGGTCGCCCCGATGCGCGGCGCGATGCCGGCGGAGACGGGTGTCCCCGACCGGCTCGGCGCGCGAATCGCGCACGAGCTGCGCGAGCGGGGCCTGCACGACGACCCGCTCGGGATCGACATGGCCGACCTGGTGACGATCGAGGCGCTGCAGCGTGCCGGCGTCCACGTGACCGACGGCTCGCGCGTCATCCTCGAGGCCCGCAAGATCAAGACGCCGGACGAAGTCGCGCTGCTCGACCAGTCAGCCGGGCTCGTCGACGCCGTCTACGAGGAGATCTACCGCCTGCTGCGGCCCGGCATCTACGAGCACCAGGTCGTCGCGCGCGCCAACGAGCTGCTGTTCGAGCTGGGCTCGGAGTACGTCGAGGCGATCAACGCGGTCTCCGGCGACCGCTGCAACCCGCATCCGCACGTCTTCTCCGACCGCCTCCTGCGGCCGGGCGACCAGGCGTTCTTCGACATCATCCACTCGTTCATGGGCTACCGGACGTGCTACTACCGCACGTTCAACGTGGGCGGGGTCAGCCCCCCGCAGCTCGACGCCTACAAGCAGTGCCGTGAGTGGCTCGACGCGGCGATCGAGCTCGTCCGCCCCGGCATGACGACCGACCGGATCGCCGAGGTCTGGCCGACCGCCGAGGAGCTCGGGTTCCCCGACGAGGAGACGTGCTTCGGCCTGCAGTTCGGGCACGGGATCGGCGTCGGGCTCTACGAGCCGCCGATGATCTCGCGCGTCCACTCGCTCGACAGCCCGGTCGAGCTCGAGGAGGGGATGGTGTTCGCGCTCGAGACGTACTGCGCGGCCACGGACGGGCGCTCGGCAGCGCGGATCGAGGAGGAGGTCGTCGTGACCGCGACCGGCTGCGAAGTGATCACCCGCTTCCCGGCGGAGGAGCTGCTGGTGGCGGGCCGGATCTACGTCCGGGGCGCCGACCTGGTCGACCGCGGCGCGGACGGACAGCGCGACGCCTCACCCGGGTTCGCCGCCGCCGTAGCCGAGGCGGCCGTCGTCGAGCCGGCGGGCGTGTCGCGATGACGGGCGAGACCGGCACCCGCACCCTTGCGGACGGGCTCCCCGGCTACCGCCTCGTCCGGCGCGAAGACATCGAGCTCGCCGACGCGCTCCCCGGGCGCTCGAGCGGGCTCGCGACCTGCCGGCTCGTCGGCGGCTCGCTCGGCTCGACGCACATGGCGCTCACGCTCACCTCGCTCGCCGACGGGCACGTCGACACGCACCTCCACTCGTACGAGACGAGCTTCTACGTGCTCGAGGGCGAGCCCATCCTGTACCTGGACGGGCGGGGCGTCGAGCTGAAGCCGGGCGCCTGCGGCGTCGCGCCGGTGGGGGCCCCCCACGCGTGGCGGGCGGACGGCCGTGCGCTCTGGGTCGAGATGGCCGCGCCGCGGCCGCGGCCGGGCGGCGGCGACACGTTCTTGCTCGGGCCCGCGCCGGACGCCGCCCCGGCGCCGCTCGACGTGCGGGATCCGCGGAACCGCAACCTCTTCCTGCTGACCGAGGGCGAGATGGACCTCGATCGGCTGAAGCGCGGCGCGACCGTGAGCGCGCCGACCGTGTCCGCGAGCATGGCGACCGCCGTCCTCGCGTACAGCGGCATCGCCGTGAAGATGCTCGTCGACCAGCGGCTCGACGCGCAGCTGCACACGATGTTCATGGTCGACTACCAGCCAGGTGCCGTCGCGCACCCGCACGACCATCCGTTCGAGGAGTCGTACTACATGCTCGAGGGCGAGGTCGACGTCGTCGCCGACGGCGACCGCTACACGCTCCGCCCGGGCGACGTCTTCTGGACGGCCACGGGCTGCGTGCATGCGTTCTACGAGACGCGCGGCGGCCGGGTGCGCTGGCTGGAGACCTCCGCCCCGGGTCCCCCGCCGCGCCACTCCTACCGCTTCGACCGCGACTGGGACTATCTCGCCGACCGTCTGGCGGCCGCGGCGAGCGTGGGAACTGCATGAGCCGGGTCAGCGACGAGCCCGCGACCGGCGTCCTCGACGACGTCGAGCTGTACCTGGGGATCTACCGCCGCATGCTGCTGATCCGCGGGTTCGAGGACCTCGTCCAGTCGCTCTTCCTGAAGGGGGAGGTGTACGGGACGACGCACCTCTACTCGGGCCAAGAGGCGGTCGCGACCGGCGTCGCCAGCCTGCTCGAGGAACGCGACCGGGTCGCCGCGACCTACCGCGGCCACGGCCACGCGCTCGCGCTCGGCGTCGACCCGCAGAAGCTGCTCGACGAGATGCTGGCGCGCGAGACGGGGATCAACGGCGGTCGCGCCGGGTCGATGAACGTCAACTCCCTGGCCGACCGGCTGATCGGCTCGTTCGGGATCGTCGGCGGGAGCATCGCGGCCGCGACCGGAGCCGCGCTCGCCCTGCAACGGACGACCGGGGGCGTCGCCGTCGCCTACTTCGGCGACGGCGCGATGAACCAGGGCTACTTCTTCGAGTGTCTGAACTTCGCCCAGGTGCTCAAGCTGCCGCTCCTGCTCGTCTGCGAGAACAACCAGTACGGCGAGTACACGCCGTTCCGCTCGGTGACGGCGGGCGAGATCCGCGCGCGGGCCGAGGTGATGGAGGTGCCGGCCGAGACGATCGACGGGATGAGCGTCTGGGCCGTGCGCGAGGCGGCCGCCCGGGCGGTGGCGCACGCGCGCGGCGGCAACGGCCCGGCGTTCATCGAGGCGCTGACGTACCGGTTCGTCGGCCACTCGCGCAGCGACCCGGGCGCGTACCGACCCGAGGGCGAGCTCGAGCGCTGGAAGCAGCGCGATCCGATCGTCCTGCTCCGCGCGCAGCTCGAGGCGGAGGGCGTGGACGGCGCTCGGCTGGACGAGCTCGAGCAGGCGGTCGCTCGCGAGCTGGAGGAGATGCGGGAGCGCGGGCTCGCCGCGCCGTTCCCGAGCGAGCTCGCGGCCCGCGAGTTCAAGGACTGACCGGCGTGGCCGGCGAGCTCACGATGCCGAAGCTGTCGGACTCGATGGCCGACGCAGTGATCGTGCGCTGGCTGAAGGGTCCGGGCGAGGCGTTCGCGCGAGGCGAGGCGCTGATCGAGGTCGAGACCGACAAGGCGACCGTGATCTACGAGGCGGAGGAGGACGGCACGCTCGGGTCGATCCTCGTTCCCGAGGGCTCGGCGGCTGCGGTCGGCGAGCCGATCGCCACGCTGGGGAACGGCGAGCCGGCGCGACCGCGGGAGCAGGTCGAGGCCGTGCGCCGCCCCGCACCGCCGCAGCAGGACGCCGCCGCCGCGGAGCCGGCAGCACCTCCGCCGCCGCGCCCGCCTCCGACGTCGGGCGACGGCGCGGAGCCGCGCCGGCCGAACGCGAGCCCTGTCGCACGCCGCACGGCGGTCGAGCTCGGGGTCTCGCTGCACGGGCTGACGGGGACCGGCCCCAGCGGGCGGATCACCCGGGAGGACGTGCGGCGCGCCGCCGCGGCAGCGCCGCCCTCCGACGAGCGCGCCGCCGCGGGCACGGGCCACGCGGACCTGGTCGCGCTGACGCCGACGCAGGCCACGATCGCGCGCCGGATGCTGGAGTCGGCGACCACGATCCCCGTCTTCAGCGTCACGGCGGACGTCGACATGTCGGCCGTCGTGGCGCTTCGCCGCGAGGCGCGCGACCAGGTGGACGCCGTCCCCTCGCTGAACGACTTCGTGATCAAGGCGGCCGCCGCCGCGCTGCGCGAGTTCCCGCGCTTCAACGCCTCCTACCGCGACGGGCAGGTCGCGATCCACTCGCGCGTCAACGTCGGCGTCGCGGTCGCGACCGACGACGCCCTGCTCGTCCCGGTCGTCTTCGACGCCGACCGCAGGACGGTCGCCGAGATCGCCCGCGAGACGCGCCGCCTCGCCGACGCCGCGCGGCGGCGCGCGCTGCGGCCCGAGGAGCTGCACGACGGCACGTTCACCGTCTCGAACCTCGGCATGTTCGGCACGCGCTCGTTCACCGCGATCATCGACCCCCCGCAGGTCGCGATCCTCGCCGTCGGCGCGGTGCGGCGCGCTGCCGTCGAAGACGAGCGCGGCGCGGTCGCCTTCCGGGACGTGATGACCGTCACGCTCACGTGCGACCACCGCGTCGTCTACGGCGCCCACGGCGCCCAGTTCCTGACCCGCCTGCGCGAGCTGCTCGAGCGCCCGCTCGCGCTCCTGATCTGACCCGGTGACGACCGCGAGGAGGCGCTGACATGCCGACCCTGGACTTCCGCTCCGCGATCCGCGAGGCCCTCGACGAGGAGCTGGCGGCGGACGAGCGCGTGATCCTCTTCGGCGAGGACATCGCGGTCGCGGGCGGCGTGTTCGCGACCACCACCGGCCTGTACGAGAAGTACGGCGCCGAGCGCGTCTTCGACACGCCGATCTCCGAGCTCGCGCTCGCCGGCGCGGCGTTCGGCTCGGCGGTGACGGGGCTGCGGCCGGTGCTCGAGGTCATGTTCGGCGACTTCCTGGGGCTGGCGATGGACAGCCTCGTGAACCAGTCGACCAAATACTGGTTCCTGACCGAAGAGCAGGTGAGCGTGCCGCTCACGATCCGCTCCGTCGTCGGCGCGGGTGGGCGCTTCGGGGCGATCCATTCGCAGATGCCCGTCTCCTGGTTCATGGGCGTCCCGGGGCTGAAGATCGTCGGCCCGTCCACGCCTGCGGACGCGAAGGCGCTGCTGAAGGCCTCGATCCGCGACGACAACCCGGTGCTCTTCTTCGAGCACAAGCGGCTGTACGGGAACCAGGGCGAGGTCGACGCGACGCCCGCCCGGCTCGGCGAGGCCGCCGTCGTGCGCGAGGGGACCGACGTCACGATCGCAACCGCGATGAAGAGCGTCCACGACGCCCTCGAGGCGGCCGAGGCGCTCGCGGCGGATCGCGTCTTGGCCGAGGTGATCGACCTGCGGACGCTGCGCCCGCTCGACCTCGAGACGGTCGTCGCTTCGGTCCGAAAGACGAACCGGCTGGCCGTCGTCGAGGAGGGCCCGGTGACGGGCGGCTGGGCCGGCGAGGTGCTCGCCTCCGTGACGGAGGACGCGCTCGGGTATTTGGACGACGCCTGGCGCATCGCCACCCCGAACACGCCCATCCCGTACAGCCCGCCGCTCGAGGATGCGTTCCTCCCCGGGCCGGCGCGAATCGCCGCGGAGATTCGCCGCCGGCTGCGGTAGTCCGTGCGGACAAGCTGCGATACGGTCCGGGGATGAGCACGCTACGCGTCTGGGTCGGCCGCACGAGCGCCTCATCCACCCGTCGCCTGCCCCGCCACAGCGACACGGACGTTGCCCGATGACCGATCCTGCCCCGAACGTCCGCCCGGCCGACCGCGGCTTCGCGCCTTCCCGGGTGGGGAGCCGCCTCCGCCAGGAGCGGGAGCGGCGGGGGATCAGCCTGCGCGAGCTCGCGCGCCGCGTGGGCGTCTCGCCGAGCCTCGTCTCGCAGATCGAGCTCGACCGCGTCAACCCCTCGGTCAGCACGCTGTACGCGCTCGTGACCGAGCTCGGGATGACGATGAGCGACGTCTTCGGCGACCCGCGCGCCGGCGAGCCGGTCGTGCGCCCGCTTCGCGGCGGGGACGGGCTGGCCGCCAGGCCGCAGACGCGGCCGGTGATCAACCTCGCCTCCGGCGTGCGCTGGGAGCGGCTGACGCCCGACAGCGACCCCGACGTCGAGTTCCTGTACGTCGTGTACTCGGTCGGGGGCGAGTCGTGCGGCGCCGACGCCCTGATGACGCACGGGGGCAAGGAGTACGGCTACGTGATCAGCGGCACGCTCGGCGTCCGCGTCGGATTCGAGCAGTACGAGCTCGGCGCCGGGAGCTCGATCGCGTTCGACTCGTCCTCGCCGCACCGTCTGTGGGCGATCGGCGACGAGCCCGTGCACGCGATCTGGGTGGTGATCGGCAGGCAGGCCGACCCGCGCGCCCAGGCGGTCGGCGCGGTCGCGCCGCAGGGCGGGGGAGCGCCGCCCGAGCGGAGCGCGTAGGCCTACCCGGCCGGCGTCGCCCCGCGCGTCCGCAGGCGGCCGACTCCCTGCCAGCTGGAGCGGAACCGGCGCGCGAGCTCGGGCCCCTGGTAGAGCAGAAGGGCGAGCAGGATCAGGGCCCCGATCGTGATCTGCGCGTACTCGGTCGGCTGCTGGAACAGCGGCAGCACGTTCTTGATCAGCGAGAGGAACACGGCGGCCAGCAGCGCGCCGACGAACGACCCGCGCCCGCCGGCCAGGCTGGCGCCGCCGAGGACGGCCGCGGCGATGCTCTCCAGCGCGTAGCCGCCGACGATCGGCGAGCCGATCTGCACCTGCGCGGCAGCGTAGAAGCCGCCCAGCGCGGCCATCAGCGAGCAGACCACGAAGGCTCCGAAGACGACGCGTCCGGTGCTCATCCCGAGTCGGCGAGCCGAGGTCTCGTCCAGGCCGACCGCCCGCACGGCCAGGCCCCTGCGGCTGCGGTACAGCCACAGGTCGGCGGCGACGGCCAGCAGGACGACGCCGACGAAGGCGAGCGGGAGGAAGCCGACGCTCCAGGTGAGGACGTCGATCGCCTCCCCGCTGATCGGACCCTCGGGGTGGTCGCGCAGGAGCAGCGCGCCTCCCTGGAGGATGCTGAGGGTGCCGAGGGTCGCGATGATCGAGGGCAGGCCGAGCACGCGGATCAGGGTCGCGTTGAACACGCCCGTGGCCAGGCCGACGCCGACGAGCGCGAGCGCCCCCGGGATCAGCACCCACCAGGCGGCCCCCGCCGGCATGGTGAACGACGCGACGACGATGCACATCGTCACCAGCGCCGCCACGGAGACGTCGAACCCGCCGACGAGCAGCGCGTTCGTCTGCCCCAGCGCGACGAGCGCGAGCGGCATCGTCGTCAGCAGGAGGTTGCGCAGGTTGTAGTCGCTGTAGAACGCGGGCTCGCGCGCGCCCGCGTAGACGGCGATCGCCACGATCAGGACTGACAGGAGCGCGAGCGGCATCCAGCCGCGGAAGCGAAGGCTCATGGGCGAGCTCCGAGCAGCTGCAGCGGTCCGCGTGCGACGGGGCGGAGGTGTCGATACGGCGCAACCAGACCCGGAGGGTTCACGCCGGCTGCCCGTCGCTTGCCGCCCGCCGCGGCTCCGCCGTGACGCCCGTGCCGACGATCGCCTCCACGATCCGCCGCTCGCCCAGCTCGGCGCGGGGGATCTCGTCCACGATCCGCCCGCGCGACATCACGATCACCCGGTCGCAGAGCCCGCTCAGCTCGAGCGGGTCGCTCGACTTGACGAGCACCGCGACGCCGTCGTCCGCCTTGGCGCGCAGGGCCTCGTAGATGTCGAAGCGGGAGCCGACGTCCACGCCCTGGGTCGGCTCGTCCGCGAGCAGGACGTGGAGGGCGCCGCGCAGGAAGGGACGCGTCAGCGAGACCTTCTGCTGGTTGCCGCCCGAGAGCGACTGCACCGGCTGCTCGATCGAGGCCGTGCGGATCCGCAGCCGGCGCACGAGCTGCCCGAGGGTCCTCTTCTCGCGCCCGCGGCCGAGCAGGCCCGCTCGCCCGAAGCGGCGCAGCACCTGGATCGTGCTGTTGGCACGCACGCTCAGCACCGGGAAGAGCGCCTCGCGGGCCCGGTCGCCGCTCAGAAGCACGACGCCCGCGCGGAGCGGGCCGAGCGGCGAGTGGCGGTCGAGCTCGCGGCCGTTGCAGCGCGCGCTCCCGGCCGAGGGCTCGACGCCGGCGAGCGCGCGAAGGAGCTGCACTTGGCCGTTGCCCTCGGCGCCCGCGATGCCGAGGATCTCGCCCCGGTGCAGCTGCAGGTCGACCGGCCCGAACCGGTCGCCCTGGAGGCTCGAGAGCTCGAGGAGCACCTCTGCCGCCTCGGTGTCGACGTCGCGCTCGGGAAAGGCGAGCTGGAGCGGCCGGCCGATCATCAGCGCGACGAGCGCGTCCTCGGACATGCCGTGCGCCTCGAACGTCCCCTGGCCGCCCCCGTCGCGGAGCACGGTGATCCGGTCGGCTATCCCGAGCACCTCGGGCAGGCGGTGGCTGACGTAGACGACGCCGACGCCCGACCGGCTCCGCTCGAGCATCAGCGCGTGCAGCTGCTCGACCTCCGCAGGCCCGAGCGCCGTCGTCGGCTCGTCGAGCAGCAGCACCTTCGGCTGCGCGAGCAGCGCCTTCACCACCTCCACCAGCTGCCGCTCCGCGAGCGAGAGCGCTCCGGCCGGTGCGCCCGCGGGGATCCGCAGGCCGAACTCCTCGAGCCGCGCGGCCGCCCACCGCTCCATGTGGCGGTAGTCCGGCTGGAGCTCGGGCGGGACGGCGAGGTAGAGGTTCTCGGCCACCGACAGGTCGACGACCTGCGAGTAGGTCTGGTAGGCGATCCCGAGACCGAGCCGGAGCGCGTCGGCGGCGGATGCTCGCCGCAGCGGCCGGCCGCCGATCTCGACCGTCCCCTCGTCCGGCGCGAGGAAGCCGCTGGCGATCCCCAGCAGGGTCGACTTCCCGGACCCGTTCTCCCCGACGAGCGCGTGGGTCTCTCCGGCCACGCAGTCCACGCTGACGTCGCGGAGCGCCTGCACCGCGCCGAAGCGCTTCGAGACGCGCTGCAGCGACAGCACGACGGGGGTCGCGGGTCCGGGCGTCGACATCGTCCTTCCGGTTCGGCCGTTCTCTTGGCTCCTCGCTCGCCTCCTAGCCCGGGTACATCTTCGAGAGCAGCTCGACCGGCACGAGCGAGGTCGCGGACGCCTCCTGCGGGTAGCCCTCGACGCACGAGTCACGCTCGGCCTGGTCCTGGAGCTCGACCGGGAACACGATCTCGGGCGGGATCTCGGCGCCCTTCAGCTTCATCATCCCCGCCGTGAGCGCGACCCTGATCTGCGAGTTCCCGGCCGTGTAGTAGTAGACCTTCAGGTTCGGGTTGTCGAGGTCGTTGACGGCACAGCCGAGGCCGACGTCGTCCGTCCGCATCGTCAGCACGGCGTCGAACGGCTTCCCGGCCGCCTTGTACGCCGCGACGGCGCCTTGCGCCATGCCGAGCCCGTACTCGTAGCTCCAGCCCTTGATGTCGGGATGGCGGGCGAGGA
Source organism: Thermoleophilia bacterium (assembly GCA_014534345.1). Lineage (GTDB taxonomy): Bacteria > Actinomycetota > Thermoleophilia > Gaiellales > Gaiellaceae > JACVRR01. Next base: position 9,411 of record JACVRR010000011.1, read on the forward strand.
TCCCGGCCACGACCTCCTGCACCTTGGACGAATCCCAGTTGGTCGCCTCCTTGGCGACGACCTGGATCTCGTCGTTCAGCTCCGGCTCCTCGCACTTCTGCCAGCCGAGCGAGAGCGGGTTCCCCGGGAAGCCGCCCAGGAAGGCGATCTTGCCCGAGCCGACCTCCTCGTTCATCACGTTGGCGAAGGCCTTGCCGAGGTTGCACGTGTCCTCGCCGACGACCGTGGTGTAGTTCTCGCCCGGCCCGGTCACGTAGCCCCAAGCGTAGGTGGTGACCGGGATGCCGGCCTCGGTGGCCTCCTTGAACACCGGCAGCATCGCGTCGCCGAAGTCGGGGTACGTGACGATCACGTCGACGCCCCTGGAGATCGCGGCCCGGAAGTCGGTCAGCGCCTGGTCGGGATCGGACTGGGCGCTCGTGTAGATGATCTCGCCGATCTCGGGGTAGGTCAGCGCCTGGAGGATGAACTCCATCTTCGAGATCTCGCGGTAGATGTTCTCGCCGAAGCCCTCGACGTAGCCCACGGTGAGCTCGCCGTCGGTGCCGGTCTTGCAGCCGTTGTTTCGCCAGCACCGAAGCGCCAGCTCCTGGTCGACGTCGTCGTCGGCGCGGCCGTAGGCGGCCAGCGCGATGTTGCGGGACATCTCGTCCTCGGGGAGCAGCTCGGCGTCGAAGAGCGTCTTCTCGAGCAGGGCCTCGTCGGCCTCGTAGACCTCGCCGAACTCGCCGTCGCCCGTCGTCTCGCCGGTGGTCGCGCCCGGCCCCGCCTCGTCGTCGCCGTCGTCGCCGCCGCACCCCGCCGCGACGAGCGCGAGCGCCGCGACGAGCAGCCCCAGCACCAGCCAGTACCGCCTCCTGGGAGGCCCGGTTCGTAGGTGCACCTTCCGTCTCCTTTCTGTCGTCTCAGAGCTTTCCGGGATCGACTGGGTGGTGCTCGGGCGGCGGCGCCTCCGCGGGCGCACCGGGATGCTCCGGCGGCCGCAGCAGGCGGCCGAGGACGGCGGCCACGCGGTCGCCCGAGACGAGCATCCCGGCCACGATCGCGGCGCCGAAGACGACGAACTGCATCGCCGTCGACAGGCCCAGGATCCGGAGCATCTGCGTCAGCAGCGTGAGCGCGAGCGCCGCGACCCAGGTCGAGGTCGCGCTCGCCAGGCCGCCCGCCAGCGACGCGCCCGCGATCACGACCGCGGCGATCGGCGCGAGCAGGTAGGCGGCGCCGAAGCTGGGGTCGATGCTGATCCGCACGCCGGCCAGCAGGACCGCCGCGACCGCGTACAGCGTCCCTGCGGCCGCGTACGCGAACACGACGTGCGTCCGCACGCGGATCCCGGCCATCCACGCCGCCCGCGGGTTGGCGCCCACCGCCTGAAAGCGCCGCCCGGCGGCGGTGTAGCGGAGGGCGAGCGCGACGAACGCGGTCAGCAGCACGCCGACCCAGAACACCCAGCTGACGCCCAGCGGCTTGTCGCCGGCCCAGGAGGAGAGCGCCTGCGGCACGTTCGACTCGTTCGCGATCCCGCGCGAGTAGCTGAGCCCGAGGGCGAGCACGACCTGCCCGACGGCGAGCGTGACGATCAGCGGGTTGAGACGCAGCACGCCGACGAGGACGCCGTTCGCGAGCCCCACGACGGCGCCCAGGCCGAGGCAGGCGAGCACGGCGAGCGCGAGCTGGTCGTCGGAGCCGGCCGCCACCCCGACCACGAGGTTGCCGCCGAGGAACATGACGCCCGGGATCGACAGGTCGATCCCGGCGTGCATGATCACGAGCATCTGCCCGAGCGCGGCGACGGCCAGGATCGTCATGTACGGGAGGACGAAGCCCCACGACGTCCCCTGGAGCGTCTCGGGTGCGACGACGGCCGCGATCGCGATCAGGAGGGCGGTTGCGATCCAGATCGGCAGGAAGCGGGAGCCCACCAGCGCAGCGGTGACCACGGGCGCCAGCCGGCTGCCACCGGCGAGCGCCGCGACGCTGCCCGTCCCGCCCGGCGCGCTCACGGACCGCCGTCCGAGCAGCCGCACGGTGATTCGACGCGAGTCACGACCGTCTCGCCGACCGGCACGATCTGCGTTCGCGCTCCTCTTGCCGCCCTAGCCCGTGCCAGAAGCGCAATTCTCAGCACGCGCGCGCGAGGGTGTCAACCGAGACCGAACGCCGACGCCTCCGGAGGGGCCGGTCGTCCAGGGGCGCTGAACGCCCGCCTACGGCAAGTGACGCGTCGCCCCGGCCCCTCCGTTTATGCTCGCTGCACATGCGGCGGCGTGGCGCAGCTGCGGGCGAGGCGGGGGCGGCCGAGACGAGGACGGGTTCCGCCCCGGCGCACGCGTCCCCGCCCACTTCGGTGTCAGGCAAGCGAAGGAGGGAGCCATGAGCTCCGAGCGGCTTCTGATCCGCAACGGCTTCGTCGTCTCGATGGACGCCGAGGTCGGGAACGTCCCCTACGGCGACGTCCTGGTCGAGGATGGCACGATCGCCGAGATCGGCCGCGGCCTCGACGTGTCCGAGGCGGAGGACGTGGACGCGACCGGAATGATCGTCATGCCGGGGTTCGTCGACACGCACCGGCACACCTGGCAGACGCCCGTTCGCGGCGTGCTTCCGTGCTGCACGCTCGACCACTACTTCGCGGTGATGCTCGGCAGCGTCGGCGGTCACTACCGGCCGGAGGACGTCCACGTCGGCAACTACGCGGGCGCGCTCGAGGCGCTCAACGGCGGGGTCACGACCCTGCTCGACTGGTCGCACATCAACAACACGCCCGACCACTCGGATGCGGCGATCCAGGGTCTGAAGGACGCGGGCATCCGCGCCGTCTACGCGCACGGGGTCCCGACGGGCGGCGAGTGGTGGGCGTTCAGCGACCTGGAGCACCCCGAGGACATCCGCCGCATCCGGGACACGTACTTCTCCTCCGACGACGGGCTGATCACGCTCGCGCTCGCCGCGCGCGCTCCCGGCAACTCGAACTTCGAGGTCGCCAAGCACGACTGGGAGCTGGCGCGCGAGCTGGGCATCCGGATCAGCGTCCACGTCGGCATGCGCCTGACGAACGTGCACGTGACCCACGTCAAGAACATGCACGAGCTCGGGCTGCTCGGCCCGGACACGACGTACATCCACTGCACCGACTCGACGGACGAGGAGCTCGACCTGATCGCCGAGACCGGCGGCACTGCCTCGGTCGCGCCCTACGTGGAGATGCTGATGGGCCACGGCCCGCCGCCGACCGGCAAGCTGATCGCGCGCGGCGTGCGGCCGTCCCTCAGCGTCGACGTCGTCTCGAGCGTCCCGGGCGAGATGTTCACGCAGATGCGCACCGCGCTCGTCCACGAGCGGATCGGCGCGTTCACGGCGACGCCGGACGAGCCCTTTTCGCCCGCGCTCTCGCACCGGGAGGTGCTGGAGTTCGCGACGATCGAGGGCGCCCGTGCGTGCGCGCTCGAGGACAAGGTCGGGTCGCTCGCGCCCGGGAAGCAGGCCGACATCGTCCTGCTCAACGTGCAGGCGATCAACACCTCGCCGATGGTCGACCCGGTCGGCACGATCGTCGTGTTCGCGGATACCTCGAACGTCGACTCGGTGTTCGTCGCCGGGCGCGCCGTCAAGCGCAACGGCGAGTTCGTCGGCCACGACCTGAACCGCGTGTTCGAGCGGCTCGAGGAATCACGGAACCACATCCTCTCGGGCGGCGGGTTGCTGCCCGAGTGGGCGGCGGGCCCGATGGCCGCCGTCTGATCGTCGTTCTCGGGCCCGGCTCGCGCCGGCGGGCGAGCCGGGCCCGCTCGACCGCTCCGCGGCGAAAGGAGGTAGGCAGTGGCCGGTGGCAGCGTCCTCGTCGTCGGCGGCACGCAGGGCCTCGGGCGCGAGCTCGCCCAGGAGTACGCCGACGCCGGGCGCGACGTGGTCGTGACGGGGCGCGAGCGCGCCCGCGCCGAGGCGGCCGCGCGCGAGATCGGCGGCTCGACGCGCGGGGTCGGCTTCGACCTCGCGGAGCCCCGCACGATCGCCGACGCGCTCGCCGACGTCGCGGACGTCGAGTACCTGGTGCTCGCGGCGATCGAGCGCGACACGAACTCGGTGCGCGAGTACGACATCGAGGGCGCGCTCCGCCTGGTCACGCTCAAGGTCGTCGGCTACACGGAGGTCGTCCACGCGCTCCTGCCGCGTTTGCAAGACGACTCCGCGATCCTCATCTTCGGCGGCCTCGCGCGCGACCGGCCCTATCCCGGCTCGACCACCGTGACGACCGTCAACGGCGCGGTCACCAGCCTGGTGCGCACGCTCGTCATCGAGCTGGCGCCCACCCGTGTGAACGCGCTCCACCCGGCGATCGTCGGCGACAGCCCCCAGTGGCGGAACATGCCCGAGGAGCGGCACCGGGCGCTGGTCTCGCGAACGCCGATCGGGCGGCTGGTGACGATGGCCGAGATCGTGCACGCCTCCCGCTTCCTGCTCGAGAACCAGGGGATCAACGGCCTCAACCTGCCGGTCGACGGCGGCTGGCTCTGCACCTAGCGCGAGTCGCCGGCAGCGCCGCTGGGCGGCAGGCTCGTGCGCTCTTACACTTGGCGGCATGCCGCTCTGCCCGCGCTGCGGCGAGGACAACCCTGCGCACGCCCGCTTCTGCCTGAGCTGCGGCGCGCCGCTCACGCCCGCGGCGACCCGCGAGGAGCGGAAGGTCGTGAGCGTGCTGTTCGCCGACCTGGTCGGCTTCACCGGGCGCGCGGAGGCGCTCGACCCGGAGGACGTGCGCGCGCTGCAGGACCGCTACTGGGGCCGCCTGCGAGCAGAGCTCGAGCGCCACGGCGGCACGGTCGAGAAGTTCATCGGCGACGCGGTCGTCGGTCTGTTCGGCGCACCGGTCGCGCACGAGGACGACCCGGAGCGCGCGGTGCGGGCCGCGCTCGCGATCCGCGACTGGGCCCGGGGGCAGGAGCGTCTCCAGGTGCGGATCGGCGTGACGACCGGCGAGACGCTCGTCCGCCTCGATGCGCAGCCGCTGGCCGGCGAGGGCATGGCCTCCGGCGACGTCGTCAACACGGTCAGCCGCCTCCAGGCGGCGGCGCCGGCGAACGGGATCCTCGTCGACGAGACGACGTACCGAGCGACGAGACACGCGATCGAGTACCGGGATGCCGACACCGTGCGGGCGAAGGGGAAGCCGGAGCCCGTTCCCGTTTGGGAGGCGGTTGCGGCACGGGCCAGCCTCGGTGTCGACGTCGCCCGCGCGCACCGCGCCTCGCTGGTCGGGCGGGAGCGAGACCTGACCGTCCTTCGCGAGGCGTTCGCGCGCGCGCGCCACGAGCCGGCGCCGCAGCTGGTCACCCTGGTCGGTGTGCCGGGGATCGGCAAGAGCCGACTCGTCCACGAGCTGAGGCGGTCGCTCGACGCCGAGCCGGACCTGGTGCGCTGGCGGCAGGGCCGCTCGCTTCCCTACGGCGACGGTGCCGCCTTCTCGGCTCTCGCGGAGATCGTCAAGGCCGAGGCCGGCATTCTCGAGACGGATGTCGCGGACGACACCGCCGCCAAGCTCGCGCGGGCCGTCGAGCGAACCGCGCCCGACGAGGCCGAGTGGCTCGCGCGGCACCTGCGCCGGCTCGTCGGGCTCGGGGCCGGAGAGACGGCGGGCGCCGACGTCCGAAACGAGGCGTTCGCCGCCTGGCGCAGCTTCCTCGAGGCGCTGGCCGAGGAGCGGCCGTCGGTGTTCGTCTTCGAGGATCTCCACTGGGCGGATGACGGGCTGCTCGACTTCGTCGACCACCTCCTCGAGTGGGCAGGCCCCGCCCCGCTCCTAGCCTTGTGTACCGCGCGGCCGGAGCTCCTCGAGCGCCGGCCCGGCTGGGGCGGCGGGAAGCGGAACGCCGTGACGCTCGCTCTACCGCCGCTCGACGAGCGCGAGACGGACGCGCTGCTCGACTCGCTGCTTGCGCCGGCGCGCGCCGACGACCGGGCCGCGCTGCGTGAGCGCGTCGGAGGCAACCCGCTCTACGCCGAGCAGTTCGCACTCCTCGTCGGCGAGCGAGACGCGGGCGCGCAGCCGGCGCTGCCGGAGACGGTGCAGGGGATCATCGCGGCACGGCTCGACACGCTGGCCGCCCCGGAGAAGCGGCTGCTTCACGGGGCGTCGGTCTTCGGCAAGGTCTTCTGGGAGGGAGCGGTGGTGGCGGTCGACGGCGTCGACCGGGAAGCGGCCGAAGCCGCGCTGCACCGCTTGGCGCGGAAGGAGTTCGTCGAGCGCGCCCGGCGCTCGTCCGTCGAGGGCGAGCGCGAGTACGCGTTCCGGCACGTTCTCGTCCGCGACGTCGCGTACGGCCAAATTCCGCGCGGCGCCCGCGCTCACCTGCACGAGCGGGCGGCCGCGTGGATCGAGTCCCTCGGCCGAGCCGAGGACCACGCGGAGATGCTCGCCCACCACTGCGTCAGCGCGCTCGGGCTCCGCGAGGCGATGGGCGAGCGGCCGGAGCCGCTCGTCGAGCGCGCCGCGCTCTGGCTCGCTCGCGCCGGCGAGCGCGCCGCCGCCGTCTACGCGTTCCCCGCCGCAGCACGCCACTTCGAGCGCGCGCTCGACCTCGTGTCCGAGCACGATCCGCGGCGCCCCGAGCTGCTCTTCGGGTACGCGCGCGCGCTCTTCGGGAGCGGAGACGAGAAGCGTCGCGAAACGCTCGAGACGGCCCGGCAGGCGCTGCTTGCCGCCGGGGACGTCGAGGGCGCCGCAGAGGCCGACGCGCTCCTCGCCGAAGTCGCCTGGCTCGAAGGGGGGAAGGCCGATGCGCACCTGGAGCGGGCGATGACCCTCATCGCGGACTATGCGCCGTCGGCGACGAAGGCGCGCGTGATCGCGGCTTGCGCGCGCTTCCGCATGCTCGCTCAGGAGCCGGAGGCGATCGACCTCGCGCGGCAGGCACTCGCACTCGCCGAGGCGCTCGACCTCGCCGAGACCCGCGCGAACATCATGATCACGTTGGGGACGGCGCGCTGGTTCGCCGGCGACACGAACGGCGCTTCCGATATCGAGCGCGGCCTACGCGGTGCGCTCGAGCACGGCTCGCTCTTCGCCGCGCAGCGGGGATACACGAACCTGGCGATGGCGGTCGGCCGAGAAGGCGACCGCGCGCGGCGGTTCGAGCTGCTCGAGCAGGCTGAGGTGGTTGCCCGACGCCTCGGGGATCGCCAGCAGCTCCGGTACGTGCAGCCGCAGCTATCGGGAATGAGGTTCGCGCAGGGGGACTGGGAAACCGCCCTGCGCGAGGCCGACGAGTTCATCGCCGAGTGCGAGGCGGGTGCGCCTCACGTCCAAGAGGCGTACGTGCGCGGGAGGCGCGCGTGGATCCGCCACGCGCGGGACGACGTGGAGGGCGCGACCGCAGACTCCGAGCGGGCGCTGACGCTCGCGCGCGAGACAGGTGCTGCGGAGGCGCTCGTCTCGACCCTCGCGACGACAGTCGAGATCCAGGTGAATCTCGGCCGGCTGCGCGAGGCGCGTGAGCTGGCGAACGAGGCGCTCTCTCACGATCCGGCGCTGGTCGCGAACTCCATCCTGTTCTCCCTCGCACTGGCCAGCGAGCCGCTCGGCTTGAGCCGGGACACCTTGGCGCCCCACGTGGCGCATATCGCGATTCCGGAGGAGCGCGAGCGAGTGGAGCTCGCGCTTGCACGGGAGTTCGCGGCGCTCGCCGAGCGCGAGTGGGAGCCTCTCTGGAAGGCGGAGGTCCATCGACGGGCCGCCGCCGAGGAGCTCAGCAAGCGGCGCCGCGCCCGCGAGGCCGAGGGGCACGCCGAGAAGGCTCTGGCGTTCTACCGCTCCGTCGGAGCGACGCGCTTCGTCCGCGAGAGCGAGGACTTGCTCGCCCGAGCACGCGAAGCGGCCGGCGAACGCGGGACGCGCGTGAGCACGTGAGGCGCGTCGTAGCCGCGCTCAGCGCCCCGACCGCCGCTGCGCGCGGCCACCGCCGACGTCCGCGACCCAGGCGGCGAACGGCCGCTCGCCCGCGCTACGGCGCGGGAGCGACCGCGCCAGACGGCCGAGGTCGGTCCGCCGGCCCGTCGCGGCGTCGATGACGGCGACCTGCCCGTCGGCGGAGGTGTAGAGCAGGTGCCGACCGTGCCAGTTCATGTTCGCCCCGACGCCGCAGCCGACGGGGCCGAGGCGGTGCCGGTAGACCGCCCGCGCGCGCGTCTCCTCGGCCGCGACGACGTAGAGGACGGCGGTCCCGCTGGTCGCGCCGGGCCGCGCGTCGCTCAGGCGGAAGGCGAGGCGGTTCCCGTCCGCGGCCACGGCGACGCCCGAATCGAGGACCCCGAGCCGTGAGCGCGGCCAGCGCGCCCGGGCGACGAGGCGGCCGTCGCGCGTGGTCAGCATGAGCGAGCGTGTGCCCTCGAACAGCAGGCGGCCGGCGGGCGCGGACATGAGCGTTCCGGCGAAGCCGAGGGGGCGCCCGAGGCGAACGCCGGTGTCGCTCAGCACCGCTAGCCGCCCGTCCGGCGTGACGAAATAGAACGTCTCGCCGGCGGCGTCGAACGTGTGGCCGGCGCGACGGCTGTAGGCGTACGTGCGCTCGACGCGGCGGTCCGGCGAGACGACGAGGATCGCCGGCCCGCCGGTGACGAGCAGGCGGCCGCTCGCGAGGAAGGCATGCGGGTAGCGGCCGCGGCCGCGCACGACGAGCCGCTCGGGCCCCCGCAGGTCGGTGACGAAGACGCCCCGGTGGTACGCCGCGAACGCGAAGGCGCCCGGCCCGAAGGCGACGTCACCCGCGTCGTTGCGGTAGACGGCGCGCGAGCGCCAGACGATACGGCCGCGGCGAAGCAGGACGATGCGCCCGCCGCGGTTGCGCCGGAGCTGCAGGTCGGCGCCGTACGGACGGCTCGTCCCGCCGCTGTGCGCCGCGAGCCAGCCTTTCGGCAGCCGGTCGACGCGGCCGCTCGGCGCCAGGCGAAAGGCGCCGCAGCTCGTGGTGAACACGATCGGCGCGGGCACGCGCGGGCCGTGCGGCAGCGCCGCCTGGCACGGCGCCGCCGGCGTCGGCGCGCCCGCCAGGAGAGCGGCGACGAGCGGGGCGATCACGCCGCCGATACGGGTGCGCGGCCGGCGGAGGTCCCGCCCGAGCCGGCCGTGTGCTGGAATCGGTGTCATGGCCGGTCTCCCCCTGCGCCTCTTCAACACGCTCGGGCGAGAGCTGCAGGAGTTCGCGCCCCTCGAGCCCGGGCGCGCGCGCGTCTACACCTGCGGGCCCACCGTCTACGCGTACCAGCACATCGGCAACCTCCGCGCCTACGTCTTCGCCGACACGCTGCGCCGCGTCCTGGAGTGGAAGGGATACGAGGTCGTCCAGGTCATCAACATCACCGACGTCGGCCACCTCACCTCCGACATGGACGAGGGCGAGGACAAGCTCGAGCTGGCCTCGCAGCGGGAGGGCCGCTCGGTCTGGGACATCGCCGCCCACTACACCGACGTGTTCATGGGCGACCTCGCCAAGGTGCGCGTGCGACCGGCAACAGTGTGGCCGCGGGCGACCGAGCACGTCGAGGAGATGATCGAGTTCGCGCGCGCGCTCGAGGAGAAGGGGTACGCCTACCGGCTCGAGGCGGGGCTCTTCTTCGACACCTCGAAGCTGTCCGACTACGGCAAGCTCGCGCTGCTCGACCTCGAGGGGCTCCAGGAGGGCGCGCGCGTCGCGCCCATCCCGGGCAAGCGGAATCCCACCGACTTCGCGCTCTGGCGCGCCTCCCCGACCGACGCCGAGCGGCTGATGGAGTGGGACTCGCCCTGGGGAAAGGGCGCCCCCGGCTGGCACCTCGAGTGCTCGGTGATGAGCATGAAGTACCTCGGCGAGCGCTTCGACCTGCACACGGGCGGGGTCGACCACATCCCCGTCCACCACACGAACGAGATCGCCCAGAGCGAGGCCTACCTCGGCGGTGCCTGGGTGCCGTACTGGCTTCACAACGAGTTCATCGGCCTTGGCGAGACGAAGATGTCGAAATCGAAGGGCGGGACGCTCCTGCTCTCCGACCTCGAGCGGCAGGGCTTCCATCCGCTCTCCTACCGCTTCCTGCTGCTCGGCTCGCACTACCGCAACCAGACGGAGTTCACCTGGCGCGGGCTCGAGGGCGCGCGCGTCGCCCAGCGGCGGCTGCTAGAGCGTCTGCGCGAGCGCATTCCCGCGGGCGGCGAGCCGCTGGCGTACGACCAGGCGTGGGCCCGGCTCGACGGCTCCGCGCGCGCACACCTCGAGGGGCTCGACGCCGCGGTCTCCGCCGACCTCAAGACCGCCCAAGCGCTCGCCGTCCTCACCCAGCTCTCGCGCGACGCCGACGTCCCGGCCGGCGACCTCGCCGTCCTCGTCGCCGCCTTCGAGGCCGTGCTCGCGGTTGGCCTGCTCGACCTCGCGCCCGAGGACCTCGACCCGCCGGCGCGGGAGCTGATGCTCGAGGTGGGGGAGGTCGAGCGGCTGCTCGCCGACCGCGAGGAGGCCCGCCGGAGCCGCGACTTCGCGTCCGCCGACGAGATACGCGACATGCTCGACCGCCTCGGGGTCGAGGTCCAGGACACGCCGACGGGGACGACCTGGCGCGTGCGCCCCGCGGTGGGTCAGCGCGAGGCCGGCCGCGACTGAGGCCTCAGGCGGCGGGCTCGCCGCGCGGCGTCACGACCCACCAGAGGCCGCCGTGCAGGTCGACGTTGTGGCACCTGATCTCGCCCGGCGCCTCGTGCTCGTAGAAGTAGAGCGGGCGACCGTTGTACGTCACCTGCAGCCGGCCGTCGCTGCGAGTGACCGTCCCGAGCAGGCGCGACTGCACGCCGCTGCCTGCCGACGGCGGCTCGTGCGTGAGAACGGGCGGCCATGCCCGGACGCACTCCGCGCTCGTGCAGTTCGACGTGTTACGGCGATCGTTCTCGAACGCGTACACGACCTGGCCGTTGGCATCGAACAGAACACGTCCGAAGGCTGACTTCTTCGCGACGACGCGTGCTCGCCTGGCCGGCACGCGGAGACCATCCTCGCCGGCGGGCCGGCGAGCCAGGGCGGCGTCGGACATCCTCGCGCGCGCGCCTCCCGTGCGCGTCGGCGTGGGTGCCGCGGCGGTGACCGTGTTCGCCGGCCCGGGTGCCGTAGCGGTCCGGTTCTCCGCTCGCCGGTCGGGCTCGGCGTCGCCGCCGCAGCCGGCGGACGAGAGGAGGAGGACGGCGAGAGCGACGAAGCGAGAGCCGCTGGACGCTTCGCCGGCGGTGCGACGGCGCAATGCACCGCGCGCACGAGGGGATCGAGCGCGGCGCCGCCGATGTTCTGGTACCGGCCGAGGTGGCACTGCGTCGCTTCACTCTACGTGCATGCTGCGGCGGCGACTGCGGCGCCGCGACCGACTGCCGCGCGGCGACGACGCACGACCGCAGGCCGCCGGGCCGCGGGGCGATGTGCTTAACTCCCGCCGCACGCGCCGATCGACCAAGGAGTCGTGATGCAGGCAGCGCTCATGTCCATCGAGAGGGGCTTTGTGACCTGTTCGGAGGGGATGACGCGTGCTTCGCAGAACGATCAACTTGGGGATCCTGGCGCATGTCGACGCCGGTAAGACGACGCTGACCGAGCGGCTGCTCTACGCCGCCGGCGTCATCGACACGCCCGGCAGCGTCGACGCCGGGACGACGCAGACGGACTCGCTCGCGCTCGAACGGCAGCGCGGCATCACGATCAGGTCGGCGGTCGCGACGTTCGCGATCGGCGACGTCGTCGTCAACTTGGTCGACACGCCGGGCCACCCCGATTTCATCGCCGAGGTCGAGCGGGCCCTCGGCGTGCTGGACGGCGCCGTGCTCGTCGTCTCGGCTGTCGAGGGGGTGCAGCCGCAAACCATCGTGCTGATGCGCGCGCTGCAGCGGTTGCGGGTGCCGACGCTGCTGTTCGTGAACAAGATCGACCGCCGCGGCGCGGACTGCGCGCGGGTGCTACGCGACCTCCGCGGCCGGCTGGGGATCGCGCCGGTGGCGCTGGGCTCGGTCAGGGGCGAGGGCACGCGCGGCGCCGCGTACGTCCGCCCCGAGGACGGGGATGCCACCCGCGCGCGCCTGGCCGAGACGCTCGCCGAGCACGACGACGCCCTCCTGGCCGCCTACCTCGAGGACGGGACGGGGCTCTCGCCCGGCCGGCTTCGCCGTGAGTTCGCCGCCCAGACCGGGCGGGCCCTCGTCCACCCCGTGGTGTTCGGGTCGGCGCTCACCGGCGCAGGCGTCGACGCGCTCACGGCCGCCGTCGCCGAACTGCTGCCGGCGTCCGCCGGCGACGCTGACGGGCCCCTGTCGGCCGTCGTCTTCAAGGTCGAGCGCGGGCCCGCGGGCGAGAAGGTCGCCTACGTCCGCCTCTTCTCGGGGACGCTCCGCGTCCGCGACCGGGTGCCGGTCGCCGGCGGGGAGAAGGCGAAGGTGACGGCGATCGGGGTCTTCGACGGCGCCGTGGCCGTTCCGGGGACCTCCGTCGGCGCCGGGCAGATCGCCAAGCTGTGGGGACTCGGCACCGTTCGGATCGGCGATGCGATCGGCGACCCGCCCCCGCGGGCGGCACCCGGCCGCTCGTTCGCGCCGCCGTCGCTCGAGTCGGTGATCGTCCCGCGGCGCGCCGCCGACCGCCGCGCCCTCTCCGTGGCGCTCGGGGAGCTCGCCGAGCAGGACCCGCTGATCGGCGTTCGCCTCGACGACGGCGCCCAGGAGCTGTCGGTGTCGCTCTACGGCGAGGTGCAGAAGGAGGTGATCGAGGCGACGCTCGCCGGCGAGTACGGCCTCGCGGTCGACTTCCGCGAGACGACGCCGATCTACGTCGAGCGTCCGACCGGAACGGGCGAGGCCGTCGAGCTGCTCCACGCGGCGACGAATCCCTTCCTCGCCACGATCGGCCTGCGCGTCGACCCGGCGCCGCTCGACTCGGGTCTCGCGTTCCGGCTGGAGGTCGACGCGCGGTCGCTTCCCCTCTACCTCTACAAGACCCTCGAGAGCTTCACGGCGCACATGGACGAGTACGTCCGCCGGACGCTGCGCGAGGGCCTCTTCGGCTGGCAGGTCACCGACTGCGCCGTGACGATGAACCGCTGCACCTACAGCGTCCCCGACGGCCCGCCGTCGCGGCGCGGACCGCTCAGCACGGCGGCCGACTTCCGCAAGCTCACACCGCTGGTACTCATGCAGGCGCTCGAGCGGGCCGGCACGGTGGTCTGCGAGCCCGTCGTCCGCGCTCGCCTCGAGCTGCCGACGGCCGGGATCGGAGCGGTGATGGCCATGCTGACGCGGCTCGGCGCGGCCGTCGAGACGCCGTCGCCGCGCGGGAGCGTGTGCAGCGTCGAAGCCGTCCTCCCCGCCGTGCGGGTCCGCGACGTGCAGCGGCAACTCGCGGGGGCGTCCCGCGGCGAGGGTGCGCTCGAGTTCGACTTCGCCGGCTACCTGCCCGTCGCCGGCGACCAGCCGACCCGGCGCAGGACGACGCCGAACCCCCTCGACCGCGAGGAGTACCTCCTGCACCTCGCGCGCCGCGTCGGGCCATGACGCGGATGCACGCGGACGAGGTCGACATCGACCGCCCGCTGGTCCGGCGGCTGCTCGCCGCGCAGTTCCCCGACTGGGCGGATCTGGCGCTCGCGCCCGTCCGGCCGTGGGGGACCGACAACGCGCTCTACCGCCTGGGCGACGAGATGGTCGTTCGCCTGCCGCGGCGCGAGCGAACGAGCGCGACGCTCGAGAAGGAGGCCGCCTGGCTGCCCCGCCTCGCGCCGCTGCTGCCACTCGTCGTGCCCGTCCCGCTCGCGGCGGGCAAGCCGGCCGAGGGCTATCCCTTCCCGTGGTCGGTCTACCGCTGGCTGGACGGCGAGCTGGCGACGGACGAGCCGTTCGCCGACCCCCACCGCGCGGCGAGCGACCTGGCGGCATTCGTCGCCGCGCTCCAGCGGGCCGATACGTCCGGCGGCCCCCCGCCCGGCGAGCACAACTTCTTCCGCGGCGAGCCGCTCCGGCTACGCGACGAGGCGACGCGGGCGGCGATCGTCTCCCTCGCGGGGCGGATCGACACCGACGCGGCGACCGACGCCTGGGAAGCGGCCCTGGCCGCGCCCGAGTGGGCGCGTCCGCCCGTCTGGGTGCACGGCGACCTCGATGCGCGCAACCTGCTCGTCCGGAACGGCCGGCTCGGTGCCGTGATCGACCTCGGGAGCCTCGGCGTCGGTGACCCGGCGTGCGACGTCATGGTCGCGTGGAAGCTCTTTCGTGCGGACACCCGCACGTCGTTCCGGGCAGCCCTCGCGGTCGACGGCGCCACCTGGGCGCGAGGCCGCGGCTGGGCGCTCTCCCAGGCCGTCGTCGCGCTCGCCTACTACACCGAGGAGACCAACGCGGTGTCTTCCGTGAGGCGCGACGCTGGCTGCGGGAGGTGCTCGCGGAGGGTCCGGGACGGTAGGGTCGGCGCGTTGGTCGCGCACTGGGACGACATGGAGCGGGAGCGCCTCGACGCCGGCGAGATCCGGGGCTGGGCGACGGACCTCGGCACGGCGGCCGGCTCCCTCGGCGTCGGCGTGACGCGCTACCAGCTCGACCCGGGCGGACGCTCGAGCCCGGTGCACGTCGAGCTGGCCGAGGAGGAGATCTTCTTCGTCCTCGGCGGCTCGGGGCTGCTCTGGCAGAACGGCGAGACGCACGAGGTCCGCGCGGGCGACTGCGCCGTCGCCCGGGTCGCCGAGCACGTCCACGCGTTCGTCGCGGGCGACGAGGGGCTCGACCTGCTCGCCTACGGCCAGCGGGCCGATCCGCCGCTCACCTACCTGCCCCGCGCGGGCGTCGTCCGGGCCGGCGTGACGCTCGACGTCTCGGGCGGTCCGCACCCATGGGAGCGGGAGGCCGCCGCCGGCCCGCTCGAGCTGCCCGCGCCGAGCCCGCGCCCCGAGAACCTCGTCAACCTGGACGAGCTCGAGGGCGAGTTCGGCGGCTCCTGGAAGCGGCTCGGCCGCACCGCCGGCGCCAAGCGGACCGGGCTGAACTGGGGCCGGCTCGATCCCGGCGAGGACGACCCGCCCCACTGCCACTCCGCCGAGGAGGAGATCTTCGTCATCCTGGACGGGGAGGGCACCCTCCTGCTCGGCGACGACGATCACGCCGTCCGGCGCGGGCACGTGATCTCGCGGCCGCCGGGCACCGGCGTCGCGCACGGCTGGCGCGCCGGCGAGCAGGGGCTGGCGGCGCTGTTCTACGGAACGCCCGAGCCGAACGACACGATCTTCTACCCGCGGACGCGGGAGGTCTACCTGAAGGGCCTGCGCGTCAGCTTCAAGCTGCCCGAGGAGTAGAGGCCCGCGGATGGCGATCCGCGAGCGGCGGGCGGCGGGCCTCGAGTACCTCGCGCTTGCGACGGAGCTGCTCCAGCGCGCCCGCCTGGCCGACCCCGAGGCGGGCGTGTGGGAGGCCGCCGACCTGCAGTGGTGGTGGCGTACGCCGCGGAGCTCGGACACCGTCGAGCAGCGGGTCTGGCTCGACGCGGACGGCCCGGTAGCGGCGGTGGGGCTGACGGAGTGGACGCGTGCCTGGGGGTGCGACCCGCTGCTCGTCCCCGGGCGCGTCCCGCTCACCACCGTCTGGGCGGGCGGGCTCGAGGCGATCGACGCCCTGCGGCTCGACGACGTCGAGACGCTCGTCCGCGAGGACGACCCCGCGCTGCGGAGCCTGCTCGCGGCCTCGGGCTTCGCGCCCGACGGCGAGCTGTCCGGCATCACCTGGATGGACGCCGACGAGCGCGCCGCGGTCGCTCCCCTGCCCGAGCAGTTCGCCATCGTCGACCGGACACGGCGGCGGACCAGGCCGCATCCCATGCGGCGGAGAAGCGGCGACCAGATCGAGACCCGCCTGCGCCAGTGCTCGCTCTACGAACCGGAGCTCGACCTCGCCGTCGAGACCGTGGACGGCGAGGTCGCGGGGTACTCGCTCTACTGGTTCGACCCGGTGACCATGGTCGGGCTGGTGGAGCCGATGCGCGTCGAAGACGCGTACCAGCGCCGCGGCCTCGCGCGCGCGATGCTCACCGAGGGGCTCGATCGGCTGGCGAGGCGCGGCGCACGCCGCCTGAAGGTCGGCTACGGCACCGACGCGGCGCTCGCGCTCTACACCGGCGTCGGGTTCCGGCCTGCGGCGACGTGCGTCTCGTACCGCGGGCGCGTGCGCCGGCTGACAGCCAGCTAGCGGCGCGAGGCGACGAACACGTACTCGCGGCTGTCAGACGTCAGCGGCCTCAGCGCGAAGTCGCCGTAGAGCGCGTCCAGGGCCAGCCCGGCGACGTCGAGCAGGCCGAGCCACTCGTTCTTCGTCGCCCACCAGAGCGAGCTCGTGCCGCCGTCGTCGAGGCGGATGTCGACCCGGTTGTCGGGCACGTCGTAGTGGAGGGAGTGGGGCACCGGCTCGTCCCGGTGCTCACCGTCGAGCCGGGCGGCAACGTGGTGGTCGAAGGCGAACGCGTTCCAGGCGAACCGGCCGCCGGGGCGCAGCGAGGCCGCGACGCGCTCGAACGTCTGCCGCCGGTCGGCCCAGGTCGGCAGGTGCAGGAGCGCCCGGTACGGGCAGTAGACGAGCGCCGCCGGCTCGGCGAGCGCGAGGTCGCGCATGTCCGTCTCGCGCAGGTCGAGCGTCACCCCGGCAGCCTCGCCCGCCGACCGCGCCCGTGCCAGCATCGCCGGCGAGGTGTCGAGCCCGATGACGGGGCGCCCCGTGGCCCGGGCGACCGGGATCGCGACCCGCCCGCTGCCGACGGCGAGCTCGACCAGCGGTCCGTCGGCCGCGAGCGCGAGGTCGACGTAGAACGGGATGTCCTCCGTCATGTCCGCCGACCACTCGTCGTAGTGCGCGGCGAACGCCTCGTCCCAGCTCATCCACCGATCGTAGGGGCTGACCCGCGAAGCCGTCGCGACGGTCGTCCCGCCCGCCGCTCTCCCCGCGCGGGCGCGCCGTAGCGTGCACGCGCGCGGCGCCTGCGTGCCGAGCTCCTCGACGAACGGGCTGGATGCCCGGGAGTCGGCTACGGTCCGGCGATCGAGCGCCACACGGCCCCGCTCCCGCTCGCCGGCGGACGCGTTCCGTGACGGCCGAGCTCGCGCTGTTCGTCCACCTGCTCGGCGCGTTCGTGCTGGTTGCCGGGGTCGTCGTCGCCGGCGTCGCGCACGCGGCGGCGCGGCGGCAGGAACGCGCCCGGGACGTCGCGCTGCTGCTCGGGCTCGCGCGCTGGGGGGCGCTGCTCGTGGCCGGCGGCACGCTGGTCGTCGTCGCCTTCGGCGTCTGGCTCGTCGGCCTCACCGGCCACGGCTTCGCAGAGCCGTGGGTCGTCGCGTCGCCGGTGCTGTTGACCGCCGCGCTCGCCCTGGGGGCGGCCGGCGGCCGGCGACCGCGGGCCGCGCGCGAGCTCGCCGTGCACCTCGCCGAGCGAGACGCGCCCGTCACCGCGGATCTCCGGCGGCTGCTCGACGACCGGGCCTCGGCCGCGGCGAACTACGCGGCGGCGGCGGCGGTCGTCGCGATCGTCGCGCTGATGGTCTGGCGGCCGGGGCAGTAGCCGGTATCGGCGTCCCGCCGCGCCGGAGTACATTCGCAACACCGATGGCTCGGCGAGGAGGCGACCATGACCGTCTTGCGTGAAGGCGGCTGCGCCTGCGGCGCGGTGCGCTACCGCCTGCGCTCGGAGCCCCTGTTCGTCCACTGCTGCCACTGCCTGAACTGCCAGCGCCAGACCGGAAGCGCGTTCGTGATCAACCTGCTGATCGAGGCCGACCGGGTAGAGCTCCTCACCGGCGAGCCGCACGGGGTGGCCGTCCCGCGCGCCGGCAACCGCGAGCAGGAGATCCGGCGCTGTCCGGCGTGCCAGATCGCCCTGTACAGCGAGTACACGCGCCGGGACGTGCACTTCGTCCGCGCGGGGACGCTCGACGACCCGGCGTCGGTCGCGCCCGACGTCCACATCTTCACGCGTTCGAAGCTGCCCTGGGTGGCGCTGCCGGAGTCGGTGCCCGCGTTCGAGGTCTACTACGACATGCAGAAGCTGTGGCCGGCCGAGAGTCTCGCGCGCCTCGAGGCGCTCGACGTCGTGAAGCGCGCAGGCTGACGCCGCCTCGGCCTGCGACCCGGTCAGCCGGCCGGGCGTCGGTCGCCGTCGAAGAGTCCGCTCTCGTGCGCGAGGACGACCGCCTGAACGCGGTCGCGTAGCTGGAGCTTCTGGAGGATGTGCGTGATGTGCGTCTTGACCGTCGTGTCGCTGATGTAGAGCTGGCGGGCGATCTCGGCGTTCGAGAGCCCGCGGGCGATCAGGCGGAACACCTCGAGCTCTCGCTCGGTCAGC
Source organism: Thermoleophilia bacterium (assembly GCA_014534345.1). Classification (GTDB taxonomy): domain Bacteria; phylum Actinomycetota; class Thermoleophilia; order Gaiellales; family Gaiellaceae; genus JACVRR01. The sequence goes on from JACVRR010000011.1 coordinate 27,764, forward strand.
TCGTCGAGGGCTCGCGGCGGCGCACGCCGCGGAATGCGCGTGAACCGCTCGATCACGCGTTTCGTCACGGCGGGCGAGAGCAGCGCGTCGCCGCCGGCGACGGTGCGGACGGCGGCGAGGAGCTGCTCCGGGGGGTCGTCCTTCAGGACGAACCCGCTCGCGCCGGCGCGGAGCGCCTCGTAGACGTACTCGTCCAGGTCGAACGTCGTCAGGATCAGGATCCGGGCGGTGCGGTCCGCGGCGAGGATCCGTCGGGTGGCCTCGAGCCCGTCGAGGTCCGGCATGCGAATGTCCATCAGCACGACGGTCGGCCCGAAGCGGGCGGCCTTTTCGACCGCCGCGAGCCCGTTGCTCGCCTCCGCGACGACCTCGATGTCGGGCTCGCCGGAGAGGAGCATGCGGAAGCCGGCGCGCACCATCGACTGGTCGTCGGCCACCAGGACGCGGATCATCCCGCGCGCCGGCCGTCGAGGGGAAGGCGCGCGTTGAGCACGAAGCCGCCGCCGGGCGCCGCGCCTGCGGACATCTCGCCGCCGTAGATCTTCACGCGCTCGCGGATCCCGACCAGGCCGTGGCCGAGGCCGTCGCTCGCCGCGGGGCCGCTGCCGTCGTCGGCGACCTCGACCTCGATCCCCTCGGGGCGGTAGCGGACGACCACGTCGGCGCTGGTGGCGCGTGCGTGCTTGAGCGCGTTGGTCAGGCCCTCCTGCGCGATCCGGTACGCGGACAGGTCGAGCGCGCGCGGGAGCGGGAACGGCTCGCCCTCGACGTGCAGCCGCGCGGGTAACCCCGCGCGCTCGACTTCGTCGAGCAGCGAGTCGAGCCCGTCGAGCCCGGGCTGCGGCGCGAGCTCCGCCTCGTCCCCGTCGGGGCGGATCGCCCCGAGGAGGCGCCGCATCTCCGCAAGGGCGGTGCGACCCGCCTGCTCGACGTGCCCGAGCGCCTCCCGGTCCTCCTCGAGTGCCTGCGGCAGCTTGTGCCTGACGGCCCCCACCTGGAGCACCATCACGCTGACCGCGTGCGCGACGACGTCGTGGAGCTCGCGCGCGATCCGCGCGCGCTCCTCGGCGACGGCGATGCGCGCGGCCGCCTCCCGCTCGCGCTCGGCCTGGGCGGCACGGACCTCGGCCGCTTCCGCTTGCTGGGATCGCTCTCGGAGCGCGTAGCCCGCGAGCCAGCTGATCCCGAAGACCAGGGGAATGAAGAGCTGCTCGGCCGCGGAGTGCGCGGGCAGGTTGTAGATGATGATCACGGCGCCGCCGACCACGATCGCCCCGCCCAGCCACGCCCTCACCGCCTCGCGCAGGTTGCCGAGCAGGAACGCGGTCGCCATCCCGAGGATGTACACGCCGCCCGCGAACGGGATCAGCCGTCCGTCCACGAACGACGCACCGGCCGCGACGAGCCAGTAGGCCGCCGGCGCGCCAAACGGGAATCGCCTCCGCGCGAAGAGCGGGAGCACCATGACCGCAATCGCCGGCAGGCAGAACCAGAGCGTCCTTTGCGGCGCGTCCGGTGAGTCGCGGCTTACCGCGACGACGACGATCGCCTGGATCGCGAGCACCGCGATCAGCGCGTCCAGCCTGTAGCTGCGAGCGAGGTGCTGGAGTCGCCTCACGAGCTGAAGGTACTCCAGGGTCGCGCGCATCGCCTCCTACGTGAGTAGGAGCGGCGATCGTCGGCGGGTCCCGGCCCGAACCCGACCCCGCGACGACGCCGCTGCGCGGCCGTCTTCGTACGGTCGCGGCATGGACGTCGAGCCGAGAGCAGGAGCGAAGGCACTCGAACGGCCGCCGGTCCGCGAGGTGGCCGCACGCGAGGAAGACGGCATCCAGCGTGCACGCCTCGTATCACCCCTACACCGACGCGGCCGCCTAGCGGCGCGCGCGGCGACGATCGCCTGAAAGGAGGCGCAAGATGTTCGGGAGCAAGCAGGGAAATGGGCGGGCGGAGCGCAACGTCGCGGCCCGCATGGGCCGCTGGAGCGCCGCCCACTGGAAGACGGCCACGTTCGGCTGGCTGGCGTTCGTCGCCGTCGCCTTCGCCCTCGGCGGTCTCGTCGGGACGAAGAACGTCGATCCGAACACGTCCGGCCCGGGCGAGTCGGGCCGCATGGACAGAATTCTCGACGCCGGCTTCAGGCAGCCGGCCGGCGAGAGCGTCCTGATCCAGAGCCGTTCGGCTCGTGTCGGCGACCCCGCCTTCACCGCTGCGATCGAGGACGTCGTCGCGCGCGTCTCCAAGTTGGCGGACGTCCAGAACGTCCGCTCGCCGCTCGCGCCCGCGAACGCCGGCCAGATCGCGAAGGCGGAGGACGCGGCACTCGTTCAGTTCGACATCCGCGGCGACAAGGAGACGGCCGGTGACAGGATCGACCCGGTCCTCGACGCCGTGGCTGCAGCCCAGCGCGCCCATCCCGGGTTCTTCATCGGTCAGTTCGGCGACGCGAGCGCCGCGAAGGCGGTCGACACCGTGTTCGCGGACGACCTCGCGAGCGCGGGTCTGTTCTCGATCCCGATCACGCTCGTCATCCTCGTGGTCGCGTTCGGCGCACTCGTGGCGGCAGGGATCCCGCTGCTCCTCGCGCTCACGGCCGTCTTCGCGACCTTCGGGCTGACGGCGCTGCCGAGTCACGTGTTCCCGCTCGCGGAGGAGGCGTCCGCGGTCGTGCTGCTGATCGGGCTCGCGGTCGGCGTCGACTACTCGATGTTCTACTTGAAGCGCGAGCGCCAGGAGCGGGCCGCCGGGCGGAGCGAGCGGGCCGCGCTCGAGGCGGCCGCGGCGACCTCCGGCCGGTCGGTGCTCGTCTCCGGCTTGACGGTGATGGTGGCGATGGCCGGCCTGTTCCTGACGGGCGACGCCACCTTCGCGTCGTTTGCGTACGCGACGATGATCGTCGTCGCCGTCGCGGTGCTCGGCTCGCTGACCGTCCTGCCCGCGCTGCTCTCGAAGCTCGGCGACCGAGTCGACCGGCTGCGCGTGCCGCTCGTCGGTCGCCTCCGCCGCGACGACGGCGACGGCCGGATCTGGGGCGCGATCGTCGACCGCGTCCTGCGCCGGCCCCTGATCTCCGCGGTGGTCGCGGCGGGTCTGATGCTGGGGCTCGCCGCGCCGGCGCTGCAACTGCGGATCGCCACGCCGGGTCCGGATGCGGCGTTTCCGAAGTCGCTCGAGGTCATCAAGACGTACGACCGCATGCAGGAAGCGTTTCCGGGCACCGCGCTGCCTGCCAACGTGGTCGTGAAGGCGGCCGACGTCAACGCGCCGGCGATGCGAGACGCGATCCGGCGGCTCGAACGGCGGGCGCACGAGAGCGGGCAGATGGGCGAATCGATCACCGTTGCAGTCAACGCGGATGCGACGGTCGCCAACATCACCGTTCCGATCGCCGGCACCGGGACCGACCCCGCGTCGAACACGGCGCTTGCCGAACTCCGCGGCGAGATCGTGCCCGAGACCGTAGGCGCAGTCCCCGGCGCGGAGGCCGGCGTCACGGGACTGACCGCCGCATGGAAGGACCAGGGCGACCAGGTGAAGGCGTGGCTGCCGCTCGTCGTCGGGTTCGTCCTCGTGTTCGCGTTCGCCCTCCTGCTCGTCGCGTTCCGCTCGCTCGTGATCCCGGTCAAGGCGATCGCGCTCAACCTGCTCTCGGTCGCGGCCGCCTACGGCGTGCTGGTGCTCGTCTTCCAGCACGGCGTCGGCAAGGGACTGCTCGGCTTCAGCGAGACCGCCGGGATCTCCCCCGTCGTACCGGTGCTGCTGTTCGTGATCCTGTTCGGGCTCTCGATGGACTACCACGTCTTCATCCTCAGCCGAATCCGCGAGACGTTCGACTGCGGCGCGACCATGGACGACGCGGTTGCGCACGGGATCAGGTCGACGGCCGGTGTCGTCACGAGCGCCGCGATCGTCATGGTGGCCGTCTTCTCGGTCTTCGCAGCGCTCTCGTGGCTGTTCTTCAAGCAGTTCGGCGTCGGGCTCGCGGCGGCGATCCTGATCGACGCGACGATCGTCCGCGCGGTGCTCCTGCCGGCGACGATGAAGCTGCTCGGGGAGTGGAACTGGTACCTGCCGGCCTGGCTCGAGTGGCTCCCGCGCTTCGAGCACGCGCCGGACGACGTGCCGGAGGCGACCCCCACGCCGACGTCCGCGTAGCGCGGACGCCGCGATCCCCGGCCGCGATCGGCGCGTGGCCGGGGATCGTCAGCGCGCGAAGCGGGCGAGCGCGGCGCGGACCCTGCGCCGCATCGCGTCGCTGCCGGTTTGGCCGGAATCGTCGATCACCCGCAGGTCGGCGTCCGGCCATGCGCGGGCGAGCTCCCAGGCGGTCAGAAGCGGCGCGCCCATGTCGAGGAGTCCGCTTGCCGCTCGGATGCCGCGCGTCCCTCAGTAGACGCGGCTGCCGTCGCCGACGTCGCGCAGCCCCTGTCCGTGCGGCTCGCTCGCTGGGAACCGCCCCGCCACGGCGTGGATCCTCGCGCTGCGGCGGACCGATCGTACGCGCGTCCTACCTGCGTAGGAGGCCGACTCGTCGGCCCGTGCGAGCGCGAATCCGGCCCGCCGACGACGACGCGGCGCCGACGCTGTCCTAGCGTCGAGGCATGCACTCGACCTGGAGAGGAGCCACCATGGACGCCCCGAGAGCCCGAGCGCTCACCCCCGCGCGCATCGTCGCGCTCGCCGTCGTCGCCGTGCTCGTGGTCGGGCTCGGCTACCTCCGCGTCACGACCGGCACGGACCGGCTCGCCGTACCGGACGGCGCGAAGGCCGGCCAGCTCGTCCTCGAGCCGTGCGAGTACGCGACCGAGGACGGCGCGTACGGCGCGGACTGCGGCACCCTCGTCGTACCCGAGAACCGCGCCGACCCGCAGTCGCGCCTGGTCGCCCTGCCGGTAACGCGCATCAGGGCACGCTCGGCGCGGCCGGCCGAGCCGATCTTCCGCCTCGGGGGCGGCCCCGGCGGGACGAACATGGAGTTCGACCGGGCGAGCCGGTTCGCCCAGCGGCACGACGTCGTCCTGGTCGGCTACCGCGGCGTCGACGGCTCCTCGGTCCTCGACTGCCGCGAAGTCGAGTCGGCGCTCGCGCACTCGACCGACCTCCTCGGCGAGAGGACGCAGCGCGCCTACGCCGAGGCGCTCCGGGCGTGCGCCGACCGGCTCGCCGGCGCGGGAGTCGATCTCCGCGGCTACAGCCTCCCGCAGCGGGTCGACGACCTCGAGGCGGCCCGCGTCGCGCTCGGCTACGACCGTATCCACCTGCTCAGCGAGAGCGCCGGGACCCGCACGGCGCTGATCTACGCCTGGCGCTACCCGGACAGCGTCCACCGCTCGGTGCTGATCGGAGCGAACCCGCCGGGCGGCTTCGTCTGGGACGCGAGGACGACCGACCTGCAGGTTCGCCGCTACGCCGCGCTCTGCGAGCGGGACGAGCGCTGCAGCACGCGGACGGACGATCTCGCCGAGTCGCTGACGCGCGCGGCCGGCGACATCCCGGACCGCTGGCTCTTCCTGCCGATCAAGGAGGGGAACGTTCGCGTGGCGACGTTCTACGGTCTCGTCGAGGCGTCGTCTGAACAGCCGATCTCCGCGCCGATGACGCTCGACTCGTGGCTCTGGGCGGAGGACGGCGACGCGAGCGGATTCTGGTTCCAGTCGCTCCTGGCCGACGTCGCGTTCCCGAAGGCGTTCGTCTGGGGCGACGTCGCAGCCGCCTCCCGGGCCGACGCCGACGCCGCGAAGCGCTACTTCGCCTCCGACCGCGCCCGCGGGACGGCCCTCGGCGATCCCGGCACGCAGTTCCTCTGGGCCGGCGGCCGCACCCTCGACGCGTGGCCCGCGACGCCGGACGAGGACGACTACGGCCGCATGCGCACGTCGTCGGTCGAGACGCTCGTCATCGGCGGCGAGCTGGACTTCGCGACCCCGCCGCAGGTGGCGAAGCGGGAGGTCATGCCGCACCTCCCGAACGGTCACCGGGTCGTCCTGGCAGGGTTCGGCCACACGACCGACTTCTGGACGCAGCAGCCAGAGGCGGGCACACGCCTGATCGGCACGTTCCTCGCGAGCGGGCGGGTCGACGACTCGCGGTACGAGCGGGGGAAGGTCGATTTCGCGCCGTCGATGAGCCAGGGCGCGATCGCGAAGATCGTCGCCGGCTCGCTCGTCGGGCTCGCGGCGCTCGCCGTCCTCTCGCTCGGCTGGATGGCCGTCCGTGTCCGCGCGCGCGGCGCCTTCGGCCGCAAGGGGAGCGTCGCGCTGCGGTCGCTGAGCCCCGTTCTGCTCGGCGTGGGCGGCTGGCTCCTCGGCGTGCTCGTCGTCATCGCGACGATGCCCGGCGTCCCGATCGACGGCGAGCTGCTCGTCGCCGTCTCGGTCGGCGCGCCGATCGGGCTCGGGCTCTACCTCGCCTGGGTCGACCGCCGCTGGTCGACGACGGCCAAGTCCACGGGTCTCGCGGCAGCCGTGGCGGGCGCGCTCCTCGGCGCGTGGCTCGGGTTCAACGCGGCCGACGACCTCGTCGCGCTGCTCACGTCGATTGCGGGGGCGGCCGCGGGGGGCAACCTGCTCCTGCTCGTGCTCGACGCCGCCTGGGATCGCCAGGCGCGCGATCGGTTCGCCGCCCCGACGGCGCCGGATACGTCCGCCGCGGCCTCGGCTGGGTGAGCCCGCCGGCGTCCCGCTGCGTACCGAGCCCTGCGGGCGGTTGTGCCCGCAGGGCTCGGCTACACCGGTGCGGCCCGGCGGTCCCGCCGTTGCGAGCGCCGCCGAACTAGGGCGCGGCCGCCGGCACCCGCCGCCCGTCACCCGAGCACTCGATCAGCGTCGCCAGGCGGCGCGCGCGCGTCTCGGGGCGCTTCGCGCTGACGACCCAGAACGTCGCCATCGTGCGGTACGACGGCGACTGCGCCGTGAACCACGCCCAGGCGGCCGCGTTCGCGCGGAAGGCGGCCTCCTGCTCGGCGTCGAACGCGGCCTCGTGCCGCCGCTCGTAGGAATAGGCGCCCTCCGGCTGCTCGTGCCGGGCAGCGAACGCCGCCTCGCCGGCCGGGGTCATCCGCCCCTGCGCGCGGAGCTCGGCCACCTTGGCGACGTTGACCGCGCTCCAGTTGCTCGCCGGCCGGCGGGGCGTGAGCCGCTGCCGGTAGCGGTGCTCGTCGATCCGCTGCACCTTGCCGTCGATCCAGCCGTAGCAGAGCGCCTCGTCGACCAGCTGCGACCAGGTCAGCGAACGGCGGCCGGATCCCTTCTTGTAGAGGCCGACCCAGAGCTCTGACGCCGTCGCGTGGTGCTCCTCCAGCCAGGCGCGCAGCTCCGCCGGGCTCTCGAAGAACATGGCGTCCTCGGTCACGGGCGCAGGATGCCCGACCTCGTCCCTCCGGGGAAGATCAGGGGCGATCGAGGGTGTTTCCGGATTTACGGCGGGGTGCGCGTGCACGCATGCTCGGTGCGTCACTCGAGACAAGGGAGCGCGAGATGAGCAGCATGGAAAGCATGGAAAGCAGTCCGGTCCGCGGGGCGCCGTCCGCCGGCGACGAGGCGAAGCGACTGCAACGCAGCGGAACGAACCGCTGGATCGCGGGGGTGAGCGGCGGCCTGGCCGAGTACTTCGGGCTCCACGCGGCGATCTACCGCGTCCTCTTCGTCGCGCTCGCCTTCGCGGGCGGCACGGGGATCCTCCTGTACATCGCGGCGGCGCTCGTGATGCCGGCCGAGGGCCGCGACGAGTCGGTGCTCGCCGACACGCTGCGCCGCCACCGCGACCGGCCGTGGCTCGTGATCGTGCTGGCGCTGCTCGCGCTGGCGTTGATCTTCGCGCTCTCCGACCCGGGCGGCGGGTTCGGGTTGGGGCTCGGCGGCGTCGTGCTGCTCCTGGTTCTCGGCGGCGTCGTGCTCGTGTGGACGCGCGCGGCGCGCCGTGACGCGAGGCGCAGCGAGGCAAGCGGGCGGAGTTCCGTCCGCTGGCGCGTGTCGGCCGTGGCGGCGATCACCGCCGTCGTGCTCGCGGGCCTGCTCGCCGTCGCCGCGGCGGCCGCCAAGGTCGACGGCGGGATCGGCGACCGGACCGAGCGTCCCGCGTCGGTCGCCGAGCTCGAGCGCGAGTACCGGCTCGGGTTCGGTTACCTCGGGCTCGACCTGCAGGACCTCGAGCTGCCGCGCGGCGAGACACGTGTCCGAGCAACCCTCGGCGTCGGCGAGCTCGAGATCACCGTCCCGAGCGACGTCGCAGTCGCGGTGACCGCGAACGCGCGGTGGGGCGAGGTCGACGTCCTCGGCCGCCGGACGGAAGGGCGGCGACCGCGCGCGCGCTACGTCGACCCCGGCTTCGAAGGCGCATCGCGGCGGCTGGTCGTCGAGGCCGAGGTCCGTGGGCCCGGCGAGCTCACCGTCCGGCGGTGAGCGAGCGCCGTCCTACGATGACGTCCGGATGACGGGCGCCCCGGAAGCGTCGCCGGCAGTCGGCTCCGCGAGCCGGCTGCCGGCGCTTCCGCGCTTCGTGCGCACCGAGGAGGACCGCGTCGCGGCGGGCGTCTGCAGCGGGATCGCCGCTGCGCTCGGAGCCGATCCGTCGCTCGTCCGGTTGGTCTTCGCGATCCTGGCCTTCGCCGGCGGGAGCGGGGTGGTCCTGTACCTTGGCCTCTGGCTCCTCCTTCCGCCGCCGGACGCGCGCGAGCCGCGCGGCGGCGCCGCGAGGGCGGTCGGTGTCGCGCTCGCGGCGCTCGCGGGCCTGCTCGCGATGCGCGGGCTCGGGCTCGCGGACTCGCTGCTCATTCCCGGGGCCCTGATCGCGCTCGGCGTCCTCGCCGTCTCGCGCGGCGCGGCGACCCGGAAGCGGTCGCGGCTCGTGCTCGGGTTCCTGCTCATCGTGGGCGGCACGATCGTGTACGTCAACGAAGCCGGGCCGCTCGGCGGCGAGAGCGCGATCGTGGCGCCCGGAGCGGTCGCGATCGCGTTGATCGCGGTTGTGGCCCCGTGGCTGTGGCGCCTCGCGCGCGAGCGCGACGCCGAACGGCTCGAGCGGATCCGCTCGCAGGAGCGCGCCGAGGTCGCGGCTCGCGTCCACGACTCGGTCCTGCAGACGCTCGCGCTGATCCAGCGGCGCGCCGACGATCCGCGCGAGGTGGGCGCGCTCGCGCGGCAGCAGGAGCGCGAGCTGCGACGCTGGCTCTACGGCCGCGCGCTCGGTGGCGGGGCGACCGTCGCGAGCGCGCTCGAGCGCACGGCGGCCGAGGTCGAGGAGCTGCACGGCGTGAAGATCGACGTCGTCAGCGCCGGGGATTCGCCGCTGGACGCGCGCCTCGACGCGCTCGTGCTCGCCGCGCGCGAGGCGATGACGAACGCGGCGAAGTTCTCCGGAGCCGACGCGATCTCCGTCTACGTCGAGGCGCAAGAAGGAGGAGCGACCGTCTTCGTCCGCGATCGCGGCGTCGGGTTCGACCGCGCCGCGGTGCCGCTCGACCGGCACGGGATCCGCGAGTCGATCGAGCGCCGGCTGGCGCGGCACGGCGGTGCCGCGACGATCGTGACAGCGCCCGGCTCGGGGACCGAGGTCGAGCTGTCGATGCCGGCCGCGGCGCGATGAACGCGCTACGCGTCTGGTCTCGCCGGGCAACCTCCTCGTCGGTGCCGCCCCTTTTCCGCTGGAGCCGCGTCGAGGTCGCCCTATGAGCCCCGAGTCGCGCCGCGTCGTCCTCGTCGACGACCACCGCCTGTTCCGCGCGGGCGTCCGCAGCGAGCTCGGCCCCACCGTCGAGGTGGTCGGCGAGGCCGGCTCCGTCGACGAGGCAGTGCCGATGATCGTCGAGGTCGACCCGGACGTCGTCCTGCTCGACGTCCACCTGCCGGACGGCGGCGGCGAGGCCGTGATCGCGCGCGTCGCGCCGGAGCGGCCGGGAGTCCGCTTCCTGGCGCTCTCCGTCTCGGACGCTGCCGAAGACGTGATCGGCGTCATCCGCGCCGGCGCGCGCGGCTACGTCACGAAGACGATCTCCGGCGACGAGCTCACCGACGCGGTCCACCGCGTGGCCGACGGCGATGCCGTCTTCTCGCCGCGGCTGGCCGGCTTCGTCCTCGACGCGTTCGGTCGCGGTGAGGCGGTGGCGCGCGACGACGAGCTCGACCATCTGACCGCGCGCGAGCGCGAGGTGCTCCAGCTCATCGCGCGCGGGTACCGCTACAAGGAGATCGCCGCGCGTCTCCACCTCTCCGTCAAGACCGTCGAGTCGCACGTCTCGGCGGTGCTCAGGAAGCTGCAGCTCTCGAGCCGGCACGAGCTGACGCGCTGGGCGGCGGAGCGGCGCCTCATCTAGCACGACCGGTCCGAAGCCGCGAGGAATCCGTCCGAGCAACGGGAATACCGGCCCAGGGTCGCCCGTTGACGGAGGAGGAACGCGGCCGGCCGCGCGCGTACGCGTGGGCCGGCCTTCCGACTCGCACACCGGCGCCGCGCGCGACGCAACCGACGAAAGGGACACCGATCAGCACCTTCCTCCAGACCGACCACTTCCAGGCGCTGCTCGAAGAGGCGGACGAGCAGGGCTTCGTCGCTGCCGCGGACATCGAATCGCTCGCCGAAGCGCACGACCTCGACGAAGACGAGGTCGAGGAGCTCGCACGGGCGCTCGACGAGCGCGGAATCGAGATGCGCCCGGCTGCCGAGACCGCGCTCGAGGACGCGCCCGCGCCCGAGGGACTCCCCGGGTCGACGGACTCGCTGGGCCTGTTCCTCAGCGAGATCGGGCGTCACCCGCTGCTCACCGCGGCCGAGGAGGTCGCGCTCGCCAAGCGCGTCGAGCGCGGCGACGCGGCGGCGAAGGAGCGGATGATCAACTCGAACCTGCGCCTGGTCGTCTCGATCGCGAAGCGCTACCGCGGTCACGGCGTGCCGCTCTCGGACCTGATCCAGGACGGCGTCGTCGGGCTCAACCGCGCGGTCGAGAAGTTCGACTGGCGCAGGGGCTTCAAGTTCTCGACCTACGCCACCTGGTGGATCCGCCAGGCCGTACAGCGCTCCGTCGCCTCGCAGGCGCGCACGATCCGCGTACCGACGCACGTCGGCGAGCGGCGGCAGCGGCTCGCCCGGCACGCGCGCCGGCTGGAGACGGTCCTCGGCCGGCCTGCGACGCCCGAGGAGCTGGCAGAGGCCAGCGGGATCGCGCTCCAGCACGTGCGGGAGGCGCTCGCCGTGCCGGAGGCGCGCGTCTCGCTGAACCAGCGGATCGGCGACAGCGAGGACAGCGAGCTGGGCGACCTGGTCGCGGACGAGCACGCGGACGACCCGGGCGAGCTCGCCGAGGAGACGCTGCGCCGCCGGGCCGTCCGGCGCGCGGTCGCCGAGCTTCCGGAGCTCGAGCGTCGCGTCGTCGAGCTCCGCTTCGGCATCGACGGCCAGCCGCGCTCGCTCGAGGCGATCGCCAGCGAGCTCGGCATCGGCCGCGAGCGCGTCCGTGAGCTGGAGGCCGCGGCGCTGCCGATGCTCGCCGAGGCGCTCGGCGAGCTCGCGCTCGCCGCCTGACGGC
>JACVRR010000070.1 GCA_014534345.1 Thermoleophilia bacterium
CCGCGGCCGCAAGCCCGCGAGCGGCGAGCCGTCGCAGCCGGAGGCGGGTGCGCCAGTCCCGGACAGTGCTCTTGCGCCGCGTATCCACGTCCCCGGCGACGAGGTCGGGCGGGAGTCCGCGACGGTGGAGGCCGCCCCGGTCGCCGCCGCCGCAGCGGTCGAAGCGAGCGATGCCGCGGAGGCTGGCGCGGAGCCCGCCGACGAGGCCGACAAGCCGCGCAAGAAGACGCGCCGCGGGACGAGGGGCGGCCGCCGGCGGAAGAAGAGCGGCGTCGCCGGGAACGGCGCGGGCGCGGCGGACGGCGACGAGCCCGAGCGCGCCGACGCCGTCGACACCCAAGCCCTCCCCGAGCCCGCCGCGGCCGACGCCGCTCCCGAGGCGGCTGTCGACGGAGCGGCGGCGGGCGACCGCGAGTCCGCGGCGACGGAGGACGACGGCCGCTCCGCGGAGCACTGGGACTACGTGCCGATGTCCGAGTGGGAGGACGACTTCAGGCGCTGACCCGTCCCTCGCCGCGCGTCGGTCGCCCGGCCGCGGCCACGGGCTCGGCGCGCTCGCGCCGGAACCAGAGGAAGTGCACCGCGAGCGCCGCCGCGACGATCAGTGCCCAGCGCGGCGTCAGCGACGGCACCGTGACGCTTGCGAGCCCCCAGTCGACCCAGCCGCGCTTCTCGACCTGCTCGAGCCAGGCGTCCTGGACGGCGTTGGCCACGCCGTAGGCGAGCGCGAGCGCGAGGAGCAGCGACGCGGCCTCGCGCAGCGCGCCGCGAGCCGCGGGAAGCGCACGGCTGAAGGCCAGCGCCCCGAGCGCGACGAGGACTCCGTCCATGCCGTGGTGGCGCCCGAGGTGCACGGCCGCGAGCTGCTCGCCGGGCGGGCGCTCGTCCGCGAGGATCGGGTCGGGAGCGTAGAAGCCGAGCTCGGCGAACATCCACGGGATCGCGAGAACCCCGGCCGCGAGCGCGAGCACGATGCGGACGCCGTCGCCGGCCAGGCGTCCGCCGCCGCGCGGGAAGCGCCGCCACGCGCGGACGACCAAGGCGATGGTCAAGGCGACGCCCAGCGCAGGGATCGCGTTCCGCGGCCGCGCGTCGAGGTCGGCCTGCTCGACCGTGAACGGCGTGGCCAGGCAGAGCGCGGCCGCCGTCAGCGCCGCCGCGAGCGCGACCCGAGAGGGGCGCAGCCGGTCGGCCGCGAGCAGCGCCACCGGAACGGCGAGGAGCGCGGTCGGGTAGTTGGAGAACACGAGGGCCCGCCCGAGTCCGCCGCGGAGGCCCTCGACGCTCGTGTGGTACAGCTCCTCGGCCGGTACGCGGCTGTAGGTGACGATCGTCGCCAGCGCGGATGCGCAGAAGAGCGCGGCGATCGCCGCCAGCTCGCGCCGGCCGCCCGCCTCGTTGCGACGCTCCTCGGACGTCGGCTACACTTCTCCGCTCGCGGGCGGGCACGCCCGCGTTTCCGCGCCTGTGGACATGAGCTACGCGATCATCGCACTCGGTGGCAAGCAGTATCGCGTCCGCGAAGGGCAGCGGCTGCTCGTCGACCGCCTGGCGGCGGACGAGGGTTCAACGCTCGAGCCGACCGTGCTGCTGGTCGGCGGCGACGGCGAGACGCAGCTCTCGCCCGAGGGCGTCGTCGTCACCGCGCGCGTCGTCGCTCACGTCCAGGGCGACAAGGTGCGGATCGGCAAGTACAAGCCGAAGAAGGGCTACCGGCGGCACGCCGGCTTCCGCGCGAAGCTGTCGCAGATCGAGATCGCCGAGATCGCGGCCCGGCAGGAGCGCCGCAAGCGCACGCGCTCGAAGGCGGCCGAGCCGGCCGAGGCGCCCGAGACGGCCGCCGAGACCGAAGCGCCCGCCGCGGCCGCGACGGCAGAGCCCGCCGACGCCGCGGCACCGCCGCCGAGCGAGACCGAGGAGGTCGCTCCCCGCCCGGCGCGCCGCCGCACGACCCGGAAGAAGACCGAAGAGGAAGTGAGCTAGATGGCGCACAAGAAGGGCCTCGGTTCCTCCCGCAACGGCCGCGACTCGGAGGCCAAGCGCCTCGGCGTCAAGGTGTTCGCCGGCCAGGGCGTCAAGGCGGGGATGATCATCGTCCGCCAGCGCGGGACCCGCTTCCGGCCCGGCCCTGGCGCGGGCATCGGCCGCGACGACACGATCTTCGCCACGCGCGACGGCGTCGTCGAGTTCCGCGAGAGCGGCGAGCGCCGCTTCGTCAGCGTCGCCGAGTCCTGAACGCTCGACGCGCGTCCCGCGCGTGACCCGGCGCTGATGTTCCACGACCGCGCTCGCATCCAGGTGCAGGGAGGCCGCGGGGGCGACGGCGCAATCGCCTTCCGCCGGGAGAAGTACGTGCCGAAGGGCGGTCCCGACGGCGGTGACGGCGGGCACGGCGGCGACGTGGTCGTCCTCGCCGATGCGCGCCTGCGCGACCTGTCCGGTTTCCGCCCCGGCCTGCGCTTCCGCGCCGGGCGGGGCGAGCACGGCCGCGGCCGCCAGCAGCGCGGGGCGGACGGCGACGACTCGGAGGTGCGCGTGCCGGTCGGCACGCAGGTGTTCGACGCCGACGGCCGCCTGATCGCCGATCTCGCGCACCCCGGGGCGCGCTTCGTCGCCGCGCGCGGCGGCGAGGGAGGCCGCGGGAACCGGCGGTTCGCGACGCCGACCCGGCGTGCACCGCGCTTCGCCGAGACGGGCCTTCCCGGCGAGGAGGCCGAGCTCGAGCTGCGGCTGAAGCTGCTCGCGGACGCGGCGCTCGTCGGGCTGCCGAACGCGGGCAAGTCGTCGCTTCTCACGCGGATCTCGAACGCCCGTCCGAAGGTCGCCGACTACCCGTTCACGACGCTCGCCCCGGTGCTGGGGACGGTCGACGCGCCCGACGGGCGGCAGCTGACCGTGGCCGACGTCCCGGGGCTGATCGAGGGCGCGAGCGCGGGGGTCGGGCTGGGGCACGAGTTCCTCGCCCACCTCGAGCGCGCTCGCCTGCTGGTGCACGTGATCGACGCCGCGTCGGGCGACCCGGTCCAGCACTTCCTGGCAGTCGACGCCGAGCTGGGCGCGTACGGCGCCGGGCTCGACGAGCGGCTGCAGGTCGTCGTGCTGAACAAGCTCGACCTCCTCGCGGAGCCGCCTCGCTTCGAGCACGACGACGCGCGCATCCTGCGCGTGTTCGCCGTTTCGGCCGCGACCGGCGCGGGGGTGGAGGAGTTCCGGCGGGCGCTGTTCGCGCTCGTCCCAGCGGAGGAGCCGGCGCCCGCGCCCGACGAGCCGGAGCTCGTCGACTTCCTCGTCTACCGGCCGACGCCGCCGCGGCGGCCGTACCGCATCCTGCGCACCGAGCGCGGGTACCGCGTCGTCGGCACGCCACCCGCGGGCGAGCGGCTCGAAGCGGCGCTGCGCGCGGCCGGCGTCCGGCGCGGGGCCGAGGTCGAGGTCGGCGACGAGCTGCTGACGCTGGAATGACCGGACTCTTCGGCGGCGCCTTCGACCCTCCCCATAACGGCCACGTCGCGCTCGCGCGCGCGGCCGTCGAGCGCTTCGCGCTGGAGCGCCTCGTGGTCTTCCCCACCGGGGTGGCGCCGCACAAGGACGTTCGGACCCCGGGCGAGGTCCGACTGCGCCTTGCACGGGCCGCGTTCGCGGACGTCCCCGGCGCGGAGGTGTCCGACTGGGAGCTCCGGCGCGGCGTCCCGTCGTACACGCTGGAGACGACCCGCTGGGCGGGCGAGCGCTGGGGCGAGCTGATCTTCCTCGTCGGCGCCGACCAGTTCGCGGCCTTCGAGACGTGGTACCGGCCCGAGGAGGTGCTCGAGCTCGCGCGGCTCGGCGTCGCCACGCGCCCGGGGTACGACCGGACACGGCTCGAGGAGCTGCGCGGCCGGCTGCGCGACCCGTCCCGAGTCGAGTTCTTCGAGATCGAGCCCGTCGCCGTGTCGTCGACCGAGCTGCGCGAGCGCGTCGCCCGCGGCGGCTCGCTCGACGGACTCGTCCCGCCCGACGTCGCACGCCTGATCGCCGATCTCGGCCTCTACCGCGCGGAGTCCTCGGCGGAAGCGGCGGGTACACTCGGGGAGACCGGAAGGGGTTAACGAAGCTCTGAGCTCGCTCGAACAGGCACGTCGCGTCGCGGCTCTCGCCCAAGAGAAGCTGGCGACCGACGTCGTGATCCTCGACATGCGCCCGGTGTGCACGTACACCGACTACTTCGTGGTGTGCACGGGCCGCAACCCGCGCCAGACGAAGGCGATCTACGACGAGGTGCGCGAGCAGCTGAAGCGCGACGAGCGCATCGTGCCGCGCTCCGTCGCCGGGGAGCGGGAGGCGCGCTGGATCGTGGCCGACTACCTCGACCTCGTGCTGCATATCTTCACCCCGGACGCGCGGGCGTACTACCGGCTCGAGGAGCTGTGGGGCGACGTGCCGGCGATCGAGGTGGAAGCCGCCGTCTCGTAGTCCGTCCGACCGTCACGCCACCAGCAGCGTCGCATCCACTGGGCACAGGACTACGAGTTCGAGCGGCTAAACTGGGCGACTCTTGGGGCCGTAGCTCAGCTGGGAGAGCGTCTGGCTGGCAGCCAGAAGGCCACGGGTTCGAGTCCCGTCGGCTCCACTCTTCGGAGGATGCGCATGCCGCGGGCGTAGCCGAGGCGGTGGCTCGAGCGAGGCGGCAGAGGTCGGGCTGGTAGAAGGGGCCGGAGTACGTCGTGCCGCCGTGGCGGTCACGCGTGGTCGACGCGGCCACGGCCAGCCGGAGATGGCGGTGGCGAGCACGAGGGTGCTGCCGCCGACGCCGTCCGTCTCGGACCAGATGGGGTGGACGGTCGCTTCGATCTCTTGGGAGCGAGCAGACGAGGCTCGTCCGCGCGGTGACGGCCCGCGCCGACGGCCCGCCGCGTCGCGAGCGTCTGCTCGGCCGCCCGCACGACGCGCTCCGCGAGCGATGGGCGGCGCTCGACCAGCGGTCCGGGTTGCGGCCGGGCGGCCGGCCGTCGTCCTGCTCGAGCTCACACGCGGCGCCGAGACCGCCTCGGCGGCGGACGTGCGGCACGCCGTCGCGCGCGCGTTCGCCTCCCTCGAGCGCGTGGGCGGGGTGATCGCGGTGCGCGAAGCGGCGGGCGGCCGCGAGACGCGCTGGCGCTTGGTCCTCGACGCCGAGCGGAACTTCCGCGCGGCCGCGCTGCCGGAGGGGCCGGTATGGGCCTACGACGCTGCTGCCGGCGTCGAGCGCTACTCGGACCGCGACGCGCGCCGAGCTGATCCGGGTCGCCGGGTCGCTCGAGCCGCGCGGATAGCACCGGCCACGCCGGCACGGAGACCCGTGGCGTGCCACGTCGCCCGGCAGCCGCAACGCGGCGCACGTCGAGAGGGCCGTCGCCCGGTGCGGCCACGGCCGTTCCGGCCATGTTCGGTCCGAGGCACGGGACATGGGGAAAAGGGCCTCCGCCGTTCCTCGGGAGGAGGCCGGGGGTGGCCGTACAATCGGGCGGCGTGGCGACGCTCGAGTACGAGGCCGTCCCGGCCGTCGAGGGCGACGAGGCGCGGCCGCCGCTCGGCACCGTCGTGATGAAGTTCGGCGGGACGTCGGTCGCCGGACCCGAGCGACTCCAGGGCGTCGCGCGGCGTCTCGTGGCGGCGCGAGAGGGCGGCAACCGCGTGGTCGGCGTCCTGTCGGCGATGGGCGAGACGACCGACGAGCTGATAGCGCTTGCACACCAGGTGTCGGCCCGGCCGGTCGCGCGCGAGCTGGACATGCTCATCTCCGTCGGCGAGCGCATCTCGTGCGCGCTCGCGGCGATGGCGATCCACGACCTCGGCCACGAGGCCATCTCGCTCACGGGCTCGCAGGCCGGGATCGTGACCGACACCGTCCACGGCAAGGCGAAGATCGTCGAGGTTCGCGCGAGGCGCATCAACGAGGCGCTCGACCGCGATGCGATCGTGCTCGTGGCCGGGTTCCAGGGAGTGTCGACGGCGTACGACGTCACCACGCTCGGCCGCGGCGGCTCCGACACGACGGCCGTCGCGCTCGTTTTTTTTATTGTTTCGGAGAGCTGCGAGATCTACACCGACGTGGAGGGCGTCTTCACCGCCGACCCGCGCGTCGTCCCCGAGGCGCGCAAGCTGCACGCCGTCTCGTACGACGAGATGCTCGAGATGGCGGCCTCGGGCGCCAAGGTCCTGCAGCTGCGCTCGGTGGAGTTCGCGCGCAACCACGGCGTCCGGCTGCACGTACGCTCCACGTTCTCGGACGCTCCCGGCACCTGGATCCGAGAGGAGGACGAACGCATGCTCGAGAAGGCGCTCATCTCCGGCGTGACGCACACGGTCGAGGAGGTCGTCTACCGCGTGCGCGGGATCCGCCCGGCGCGCCTGTTCGCCGAGCTCGCCGACGCGAGCGTGAACGTCGACACGATCGTGCAGACCGGTGACGGGGAGGTCGTCTTCTCCGCGCCCGCCGAAGACGCGCACGCGAGCGCGGCCGCGCTCGAGCGCCTCGGCGTCGAGTGGTCCGCCCGCGACGACCTGGGCAAGGTCAGCGTCGTCGGGGCCGGGATGAAGACCCACCCCGGCGTCGCGGCCCGTGCGTTCGCCGCCCTCGACGAGGAGGGGATCGAGCCGCAGCTCGTCTCGACCTCGCCGATCAAGATCGCGTGCCATGTCGAGCGCGACCAGGTCGAGAGCGCCGTCCGCACGCTGCACGCGGCGTTCGAGCTCGACACCGAGCGCGCGGAGCGGGCGCATGGCTGAGCCGCGGATCGGCGTCGTCGGTGCGACGGGTGCGGTCGGCCGGGTCGCGCTCGAGCTGCTCGCCGAGCGCGGCCACCGCCGGGTGCGCGCGTTCGCGTCGGCGCGCTCGGTCGGGACGTCCGTCCCCTTCGGCGACCGCGAGCTGGTCGTCGAGGAGGCGACGCCGGAGCGGCTGGCCGCGGGCGACCTCGACCTCTGCTTCTTCGCCATCGGCACCGCCGTCAGCGCCGAGCTCGTCCCGCCCGCAGCGGACAGCGGCGTTACCTGCATCGACAAGTCGGACGCCTTCCGCTTGAGCGAGGGAGTCCCGCTCGTCGTGGCCGGCGTGAACGACCACGTGCTCGGCGGAAGCCGCGTGGTCGCCAACCCGAACTGCTCCGCGATGCAGCTCGCCTGCGTGCTGAAGCCGCTACACGAGGCGGCGGGGCTGGCGCGCGTCCGGCTGGCGACCTACCAGTCGATGTCCGGCGCGGGCGACGCCGCCATCCGGCGCCTGCACGAGACGGACCCGGCGGCAGCCGATCTCGGCATGGACTGGGAGTTCGACGGCGAGGAGTTCGACGAGGAGTTCAAGCTGCGGGCCGAGACGCGGAAGATCCTCGGCCTGCCCGAGCTTCCGCTCAGTGCGACTTGCGTGCGCGTACCGGTCCTGGTGGGGCACGCGCAGGCCGTCTGGGTCGAGACGGCGGAGCCGCTCGAGCCGGAGCAGGCACGTGAGCTGCTGGCGCGCGCCCCGCACGTCGCCCTCGCGGACCTCCCGACGCCGGGAGCGGTCGCGGGCACGGACAAGGTGCACGTGGGACGGATCCGCCGCGATCCGACCGAGCCGAACGGCCTCGCGCTCTGGGTCGTGAACGACAACCTGCGCAAGGGCGCGGCGCTGAACGCGATCCAGATCGCCGAGCTCGTGCTCGAGCGGCAGCCGCTGGCCGCGTAGAGCCCTGTTCCCCCGCGGGCCCTCCCCGCCTGGGTTTCGATCCGGCCGGAGCCCGGTCCCGTGGACTAGCCGAAGAGGAGTCCGGCGCGCTCGGAGGCCGCCGCGACATCCGCGTCCGAGCGCGCGGCGGCGACCTCGCGGAAGAAGCGCTCGAGCCCGCCCGGCGTGCAGACGAAGAGCGCCCGCGTCCGCTCGTCGCCCGGGTTCGCGAAGCTGTGGCGGGTGCCGCGCCGGAGAAAGCGCGCGGCGCGCGGGGCGAGCTCGCGCCGCTCCCCGTCGTCGACCACGAGCGACCCCTCGAGCGCCACGATCGTCTCGTCCTCGCGCGTATGCACGTGCGGCGGCGAGCCGCTGCCCGGCGCGAGCTCGACCTCGAGCACGGTGACGGCCTCCTCGGCTGCCAGGACGTGGACGACCGTCGCGCCGAGGTCGATGGTCTCCGTCACAGCCGACCGGGTAGGCATCTCACGCGGGGAACTCTGCCACCCCGAGAATGCCGGGGAAGGAACGAGCCCTCATTCCAGCCGGGAGGCTTTCTCCGCTCCGGAAAGCTCTCCTCCCGTGCGCGCGGCGAGGACCCGTGGGCGCCTACGGGCGCTGCGGCACGGGAGCGGGTGCCAGCGCCTCGCGGACGCGGCGCAGGAGGCCGACGCGCGCGGGCTCCGGGGCCGCCTGCAGCCCACCCAGCTCGAGCCGGACGAGCTCCACGCGACCGGCCGCGCGCACGGTCAGGAACCCGAAATCCGACAGGAAGTCGCGCGGGAACACCGTGCGATGCACGTGGAAGCGCTCGTAGGTCGACTCGCCCTCCGGGTAGCGGTAGGCGAACGTCTCGAGCGCGGTTGCGCCCTTCTGGCGCGCGTCCGCCATCGCCGCGAGGAAGAGGGACTGCATCACCCACGGCTTCGCCGGGTCGACGAGGTACGCGCAGGTCACGAGGACCGCGTCGGCGGACGCGGGGCCCGCGGGCAGCTCCGCCGCGCGCGGGAAGAGCGATGCCGGGCCGTACTGCATGGAGCCGAGGACGCGCCGATCGTCGTCGTAGTAGATCGTGCCCCATGCCCCCCAGTCCTCCTCCGCGCGGCCGATCCAGCGCTCCTTCGCGACGTCGCGGCCCGCGCTCGACTGCCACCACACGCACGCCTGGCAGACGCTCGGCGCCGTCTGCAGCGTCGCTCCCGTCAACCCCCCGACGCGATCCACCACCCCCGATTGTAGGAGCGCGACGGCGCGACTCGGACCCGCTCGGCCGAAGTGCTGCACCGGCCCGGTCTTCGCCAGAGACCACCGCCTCGCTGCTACGACGAAAGCACGAGCTCGGTCGCCTCCGGGCGGGCGAAGAAGCGAAACGGGACGAACGTCGTCCCCAGCCCCGGGGAGACGTGCATCGTCGCCGCCGGCTGTCGGTAGAGGCCGCGAGGGTAGGGGAAGGTCGGATGCGCGAGGCGGAGCTTCCCCGCCAGCGTCGGCACGGTGATCTGGCCGTCGTGCAGGTGCCCGGCCAGCAGGAGGTGGAACGCGCCCGGCGGCACGCGGTCGACGATCCGCGGGAAGTGGCAGAGCAGGATCCGGAGGTCGGCCGCGGGGTCGGCGAGCTCCTCCGGGCGCGCGCGCCGCGCCATGTGCGAGCCGGGCGCGACCCCGACCAGCTGCACGCGCCGGCCGCGCAGCTCGACCGCCGCCGCCTCGTCCTGCAGCAGGCGCGCCGGCGTCACGTCGAACGGCGCCGCGCGCCGCGCGAACGGGTCGCGCGAGACGCCGAGGTCATGGTTCCCGAGCACGACGAACGCGCCCGGCAGCTGCGCGAGCACGTCGCGCAGGCGCGGCTCGCCGCGCGGGTGGGTGAGCAGGTCGCCGGTGATGCAGACGAGGTCGGGACGGCGCGCCGAAGCCCACTCGGCGGCGCGCTCGACCGCGCGCGCGCCGCGCGACGGGACGCCGAGGTGGAAGTCGGACAGGTGCGCGATCCGCAGCCCGCGCAGCTCGTCCGGCAGGCCCGGGAGGTGCACGTCGAGCCGGCGGAAGCGGACCCAGCCCGCCTCGAACCACCCCCACGCGAGCGCCGCTCCCGCCGCGGCGGCCGCGACGGGGAGGACGGTCACGCGTCCTCGCGGAAGAGGACGCTGATGCTCTCGCGGTCGTGGATCCGGGCGATCGCCTCGGCGAAGAGCGGCGCGACCGAGACGAGCCGCACCAGCCCGTCGGAGAGCGCGACCGGCTGCGTCTCGATCGTGTCCGTGACGACGAGGCGCTCGACCGGGCTGGCGCGCAGGCGCTCGAGCGTCGAGCCGGTCACGGCTGCATGGGTCGCGGCCGCGTGCACCGAGCGGGCGCCGCGGCGCACGAGCTCCTCCGCCGTGTTGACGAGCGTCGAGCCGCCGAAGACGACGTCGTCGACGATCACCGCGTCCTTCCCGGTCACCTCGCCGATCACCTCGTGGACCTCGCTCCGCTCGTCGTGGCCGCCGCGCGTCTTGTCGGCGATCGCGAGCGGCGCTCCGAGCCGGCGCGCGTACCGGCGCGCCTTCTTCACGAAGCCGGCGTCCGGCGACACGACCAGCGGGTCGGCAAGCGGGAGCGCGCGGATCTCGTCGCAGAGGACCGAGATGGCGTACAGGTCGTCGACCGGCACCCGGAAGAACCCCTGGATCTGGGGCGCGTGCAGGTCCATGGTGACGACGCGGTCGGCGCCGGCCGCCTCCATCGCGTCGGCGCAGACGCGGGCGCGGATCGAGACGCGCGGCTCGTCTTTCTTGTCGCCCTTCGCGTAGGCGAAGTACGGCACGATGGCGGTCACGGACGCCGCACTGGCGCGCGTGAAGGCGTCGAGCCAGAAGAGCAGCTCCACGAACCCGTCGTTGGCCGGGAAGACCGTCGACTGGACGACGTAGACGTGCCGGCCGCGGACGTTCTCGAGGACGCGGACGAACAGCGTCCCCTCGGAGAAGCGAACGACCTCGCCGCGGCTGACGGGCAGCTCCAGCCGGCGGCAGATCTCGGCGGTGAGGCGCGCGCTGCACGAGCCCGCGAAGACGAGCGGCAGGTCGTCGGTGCCGCCGAGCCGGAACCCGCTTTCCCCCTCGGTCATCGCCCCCGCAGGATCGCGGACCGCGCGGACGCGTGCTGCGCCCGCGTCAGGCGGACAGCTTCTCGACGACGGGCCGCATCGAGACGACGTGCCGCCGGAACTTCAGCTCCGAGTCGGGGATCCCGGCCGCGACCCCGATCAGCTGCGACAGGTGCAGGATCGGCATCTGGAATCTGCGGCCGGTCGACGCCTCGAGCTTCTGCTGCCAGGCGTCGAGCGACAGGTGGCAGAGCGGGCAGGGCGTCACCATCGCGTCCGCGCCCGCCTCCATCGCCTGCTCGATCGGCTGGATCAGCTCGCCGAGCGCGGTCTCCTCGCGCGCCTGGATGATGGGGAAGCCGCAGCACTTGATCTTGGCCGGGTAGTCGACCGCCTGACCGCCGCAGGCCTCGATGATCGCCTCCAGCGACCAGGGGCGGTCGGGGTCCTCGAACCCGAGCAGCTTCGACGGGCGCAGGATCTGGCAGCCGTAGAAGGGCGCGACCTTGAGCCCCTTCAGCCCCTTGTGCGCCTCCTGCTTCAGCCGCTCGTACCCTTCGCCGTCGGCGACCAGCCAGAGCAGGTGCTTCACCTCGACGTTGCCGCTGTAGGGCGGTACTCCGACCTGCTCGAGGTTCGTGTTGACCCGCTCGCGCAGGTCGGCGTCGTTCTTCAGCATGAAGTTCGCCTGCCGGAGATTGAGCGTGCAGACGTTGCAGACGGTCATGAGCGTGTCCGAGCCGGTCTCCTCGGCGTAGGCGAGGATGCGCGCGTTCAGGTGGAGGTAGTAGTCGGGCTCGGCCTCGTGGATGTCGCCCGCGCCGCAACACGTCACCGACTCGAGCTCCTCCAGCTCGAGCCCGACGCGCGGCGCGAGCGCGCGCGTGGAGGTGTCGAGCTCCTTCGCCGACAGCGACGCCAAGCAACCCTTGTAGTACGCGACTTTCAAGGTTCTCTCCTACGAGCGAAGCGAAGTACTACGCCGACCCGCGGAAAGTGCGGAGCACGTTCCGCCGCAGTGACGCCTGTCTCCCGGCGCGACGCCTCGTGCGGAGCACTTTTCGCGGCAGTCACGCCTCGCGCCCTGCGCCCCGTGTCGGTTCCTCGCCGGGCGTGATGTCGGCCTGGTCGCGGCTCCCCCAGCCGCCGTGGCTACCGCCCTCGACGCCGTGGTCGAGGCGCGCCAGCGCCCGCTCGCCCTGGACGTGGCCGAGCGCGCCGCCGCGGCCCTGCTCCTTCACGAGCTCGTGCAGCGCCCGCGCCTGGCGCACGTTCTCGGCGACGTGCGGCGGGACGGGCGGAGGCACCTTCCCCTTCACCGCGAGCCGCATGGCGAACTTCATCTGCGCGATCGAGGAGAGCACGCCCTGCGTCTTCGGCACGAGCTCGGTCTCGCGCAGCCAGCCGGTCGTCTTCGCCGAGGTGACGAACCACTTGGCGTGCTTCGCGCCCATGTCGCGGTCGATCCCCTGCTCGATCGACTCCGCGCCCAGCTTCGCGATCGCGTCGCGCGGGTCGACGCCCTTCGGGCAGCGCTCGTTGCAGAAGTAGCAGCGGGTGCACTCCCAGATGCCGTGCTCCGAGTTGTAGTCCTCCAGTCGCTCGACCGTCGCCGCGTCGCGCGCGTCGCCGACGAAGCGCATGCCCTTGGCGAGGGCCTGCGGGCCGAGGAACTCGGGGTCGGACTCCATCGCATTGCACTCGGACACGCAGCAGGCGCAGTTGATGCAGAGCGACTCCTTGTTGATGACGTTCATCTGGGCCTGGGAGACGCGGAACTCGCGGCCCTCCTCCGGCAGCTTGTAGCCAGGCTGCAGCCACGG
>JACVRR010000136.1 GCA_014534345.1 Thermoleophilia bacterium
GGCCGCTTCCGCGCGCTGCCGGCGTGCGGCGCCGGGCGCGCACCTCGAGCGCGCTCGCACGCTGAGCGACACCCGCCGCGAAGCCCCTCCTAAGATGTCCCCGCAGCCCGCCCCGCCCAGGTGCGAAGGAGGCGCCCCGCCGTGCCGCAGAAGATTCTCGTCGCCGTCGCCTGGCCGTACGCGAGCGGCCGCCGCCACATCGGGCACGTCGCCGGCTTCGGCGTCCCGTCGGACGTCTTCGCCCGCTACCACCGCCTGAAGGGCAACGACGTCCTGATGGTCAGCGGCACCGACGAGCACGGCACGCCGGTGATGGTCGCCGCCGACGGCGAGCGGCGGACGCCGCGCGAGACGGCCGATCACTACAACGCGGTCATCCGCGAGGACCTCCGCAACCTCGGCCTCTCCTACGACCTGTTCACGCGCACGACGACCGCGAACCACTACCGCGTCGTGCGGGACGTGTTCCGGACGCTCTACGAGCGCGGGTTCATCTTCGAGCGGACGATGCTCGGGGCCTTCTCGCCGACCACCGGCCATACGCTTCCCGACCGGTACATCGAGGGAACGTGCCCGATCTGCGGCTTCCCCGACGCGCGGGGCGACCAGTGCGACAACTGCGGCAACCTGCTCGACCCGATCGACCTGCTCGAGCCGCGCTCGAAGATCGACGGCTCGACGCCCGAGTTCCGCAATACCAAGCACCTCTTCCTCGACCTGCCCGCCTTCGCCGAGCGCCTGCGCGAGTGGATCGAGGCGCAGCGGCACTGGCGGCCGAACGTGCGCAACTTCTCGCTCCGCTACGTCGAGGAGCTGCAGCCGCGCGCGGTCACGCGCGACCTCGACTGGGGTGTCCCCGTCCCGGTCGAGGGCTACGAGGGCGACGTGAACAAGCGGATCTACGTGTGGATCGACGCCGTCGTCGGCTACCTCTCCGCAGCCGTGGAGTGGGCCGAGCTCCGCGGGACGCCGGATGCCTGGCGCGACTGGTGGCAGAACCCGGAGGCGCGCCACTTCTACTTCATGGGCAAGGACAACATCGTCTTCCACACCGTGATCTGGCCGGCGGAGCTGCTCGGCTACGGCGAGGGCGGCGAGCTCGGCGCGCGGCGGGGCGCCCTCGGGCTGCCGTACGACGTCGTCGCCAGCGAGTTCCTCACGATGGAGGGGAGGCAGTTCAGCACCAGCCGCGGCGTCGCCGTCTACGTCCGCGACTTCCTCAGCCGCTACGACCCCGACCCGCTGCGCTACTACCTGACCGCGGCCGGGCCCGAGCAGCAGGACACCGACTTCACCTGGGCGGAGTTCGTTCGCCGGAACAACGACGAGCTTCTCGCGACCTGGGGGAACCTCGTGAACCGCGTGCTGACGATCACCCAGCGCAACTTCGGCGCCGTGCCCGAGCCGGGGACGCCGACGGAGGTCGACCGGGCGCTCGTCGCGGCCGTCGACGGCGGCTTCGACACCGTCGGTTCCCTGATCGAGACGGCGCGCTTCAAGGCCGGGCTGGCGGAGGCGATGCGGCTCGCCTCGCAGGTCAACGGGTACGTCAACGACTCGGAGCCCTGGGCGCTCGTCCAGCGCGACCGCGAACGCGCCGCGACGGTGCTGCACACGTGCCTGCGCTGCATCGACAGCCTGAAGACGATGTTCACCCCGTTCCTTCCCTTCAGCTCGCAGCGCGTGCACGAGCTGCTCGGGCACCAGGGGCAGCTGGCCGGTTCGCTCGCGTTCGCGGACGTCGGCGAGGGCGACGACCGCCACACCGTGCTGACGGGCGACTACGCCTCCTGGGTCGGCCGCTGGGCGCCCGCAGAGCTCGAGCCCGGTCGCCCGCTGCCGCAGCCCAGTCCGCTCTTCCGCAAGCTCGCGCCCGAGCTGGCCGAGGAGGAGCTCGCGCGGATGGATCCCGACCGCCCCGCCCCCGAGCCCGCCTCGGCGTGATCGACACGCACGCGCACCTCGACGCGTGCGACGAGCCGGCGGACGAGCTCCTGGCGCGGGCGCGCGCCGCGGGCGTGACGCGCGTGATCGCGATCGGCACCGGGATCGAGTCGTGCCGGCGCGCGCTGATGCTCGCCGAGCGCGACGGCGGGGTGTACGCCGCCGTCGGGATCGACCCCCACCGGGCGGCGACCGGCGAGGCGGGCCGGGTCGAGGAGCTCACCGAGCTCGCGCGGCATCCGAAGGCGGTTGCGGTCGGCGAGACCGGGCTCGACTACCACCACGGCGCCGGCCTCGAGGCGGCGCAGCGGCGCCTCTTCGAGCGCCAGCTCGCGGTCGCCGAGGAGGTGGGCAAACCCGTCGTGATCCACTGCCGGGCGGCGGCGGACGAGACGGCGGCGATGCTGGCCGGGTTCGCGGGGACGGTCGTCCTCCACTGCTTCTCCGAGCCGGGGCTCTTCCCGGCGGCCGCGGAACGGGGGTACTACGTCTCGTTCGCCGGTAACGTGACCTACCCGCGGAGTGCCGACCTGCGCGAGCTCGCGACGCGGGTGCCGGCCGCCCGCATCCTCGCCGAGACCGACGCGCCGTACCTGTCGCCGCAGCCGCTGCGCGGGCGGCGGAACGAGCCGGCGAACGTCGTCCACACGCTCTCGGCCCTCGCCGCCGCGCGCGGCGAGGACGCCGCCGAGCTCGAACGGCGGATCGACGCGAACGCGCGCACGGCGTTCGGACTCGCATGACGCGCAGCGCGCCTCGTCCCGCGGGACGACCGCCCCGGCGCCCCGTGCGAATGCCCCGCCCACGCCGCGCCGAGGTCGTTCGCTGACGGTCGTGCCCAAGAGGGAGCTCGGCCAGCATTTCCTGGTCGACGAGAACATCCTCGGGGTGATCGGCCGCCTGGCCGAGCTCCGCCCGGGCGACGTCGTCCTCGAGGTCGGCCCGGGGCTCGGCGTGCTGACGGCGTACCTGGCCGAGCGCGTCGCGCACGTCCACGCCGTCGAGCTCGACCGCTCGCTCGAGCCGCGCCTGCGCGAGCGCCTCGCCGGGGCGCACAACGTCGAGCTGCGCTTCGGCGACGCCCTCGCGCTCGACGTGCCGTCGCTGCGCCCGGCGCCACGAAAGCTCGTCGCGAACCTCCCGTACAACGTCGCGACGCCGCTGCTCGTCGAGAGCCTCGACCGCGCGCCCGGCATCGAGCTGTGGTGCGCGATGGTGCAGCGCGAGGTGGCCGAGCGGCTGTTCGCGGCGCCGCGGACGAAGGCGTACGGCGCCGTGTCGGTGCTCGTCCAGCTCGTCGCGCAGCGGACGGGGTTCCACGCCGTCTCGCGAACCGTCTTCCGTCCTCCGCCCAACGTCGACTCGGCGCTCGTCGCGTTCCGGCGAACCGGGCTCCCCCCCGATTTCCGCCACGTCAAGCGGGTCGTCGAGGCCGCGTTCGCGCATCGGCGCAAGACGCTGGCGAACTCGGTCGAGCTCGCGGGCCTGGTCGGGCGAGAGCGCGCGGTCGCGGCGCTCGCCGCCCTGGGGCGCGGGCCCGCAGCGCGCGCCGAGGAGCTCGCTCCCGCCGAGTTCCTCGGCCTGGCGGCCGAGCTCGGATGACTATCAGGCACCCCGCGCCCGCGAAGCTCAACCTGGCGCTGGTCGTCGGTCCGCAGCGCGCGGACGGGAAGCACGAGGTCACCACGGTGCTGCAGCGGATCGACCTCTTCGACCGCGTCCGGGTCGAGCGCGCACCGCTGCTGCGAGTGGAGGGGTTCGTCGGCGACACCCTCGTCCACCGTGCGCTGACGTCCCTGGCCGACGCGGCCGGCGTCGCGCCCGGCTGGCGGGTCGTGCTGGACAAGCGCGTCCCCGTCGCCGCCGGACTCGGCGGCGGCAGCTCCGACGCGGCGACCGCGCTGCGGCTGGCCAACGCCCTGCTCGAGCGGCCGCTCGCCGCCGGGCCGCTGCACGAGGTCGCCGCGCGCGTCGGGGCGGACGTGCCGTTCTTCCTCTACGCGGGGCCACAGCTCGGCGAGGGCGACGGCACGCGGCTGTCGCCGCTCGTGCTGCCGCAGGACTTCTGGGCCGTGGTCGTCGTGCCGCGCGGGATCGCGAAGGCGTCCACGGCCGCGGTCTACTCGGCGTTCGACGAGCGGGACGGGGCCGCCGGCTACGAAGAGCGTCGGTCGGCGCTGCTCGCGGTGCTCGCGGCGGCGCGGCACCCGGCCGACCTCGCCGCGCTCCCGGCGAACGATCTCGCGTCGTCGCCGCTGACCGCGCGGCTCGCGGCCGCAGGCGCGTTCCGCGCCGACGTCTGCGGCGCGGGCCCCGCCGTCTACGGGCTGTTCCCCGACCGCGCCGACGCGGCGGCGGCCGGGAGAGCGCTCTCGTGCGCGGGGCGGGTCTGGCTGACGGTGCCTGCCTGGTACGGTTGATCGGTGGAGTACCCGGTCGTCGAGCACGGCAGCTCGCGCCCGGGGCGCTGGCTCCGCGCCTACCGGCTGCGGCTCGCAGTCGCGGTCGCGGTCGTCGAGGCCGTCCTCGTCGTCATCGACCGGATCGCCGTCTCCGTCGCGCTCGCGCTCGCGCTGCTGGTGCTCGCGTTCTGGGTGCTGCTGGGACGCCGGCTGCGTCCGCACCTGGCCCGCGAGGCGAGCGCGGTGGCCGCCCTGTCGCAGGTATTCGTCGCGCTCGTCCCGGCGCTCGTCTTCGTCGTCGGCGCCGTCGCGCTGGTCGTCTTCGTGCTGCTCGCGGCCGTCGCCGTCCTCGCGCTGCTCGCCAGGCGACGCTAGTCCGAGGGCGGCGGCGGACCCGCCTGGGCGGCGCGCACGGGCGCCGTCCGGGTGTAGTCGACCACGTCCGCGAGGATCCGTTCGAGGTCGAGGCTGGGCCGCCAGCCGATCACCTCGGAGATCCGGTCGATCGCGGGCTCGCGGTGGAGCGTGTCCTCGACCCCGAGCCCGTAGACGCGCTCGTAGGGGACGAAGACGATCTCCGACTCGGACGCGGTCAGCTCGATCACGCGGCGCGCGAGGTCGATGATCCCCACGCGCTCGGTCGAGCCGACGTTGAAGACCTCGCCGGAGATGCCGCGGTCGTCCATCAGCCCGACGAGGGCGCGCACCGTGTCCGAGACGTGACAGAAGGAGCGCGTCTGGGTGCCGTCTCCGTGGACCTCCACCGGCGCCCCGGCGAGCGCGGCCTGCACGAAGCGGGGGATGACCATGCCGTACTGGCCGCTCTGGCGAGGCCCCACCGTGTTGAACAGCCGTGCGACGACGCAGTCGAGACGGCGCTCCTGGTGGTAGGCGAAGGCGAGGAACTCGTCGATCGCCTTCGAGTCGGCGTACAGCCAGCGGCGCTCGGTGGTCGGGCCGTAGACGCGCCGGTCCTCCTCGGCGAGCGGCCGCTCGTCGCGGTGGTCGCCGTAGATCTCGGAGCTGGACGCGACCAGCACGCGCGTGCCGAAGCGGTTGCAGTACTCCAGGACCGTCTCCGTGCCCTGGACGTTCGTCACCATCGTGTGCACGGGCCGCTCGACGATCAGCCGCACGCCGACCGCGGCCGCCAGGTGGTACACGACGTCGCACTTGTAGACGAGCTCGTTCACGACGGCCGCGTTCAGCACCGAGTCGACGACGAGGTGGAAGTCGGGCCGCTCGCGCAGGTCGGCCACGTTGTCGATCGAGCCCGTGGAGAGGTCGTCGAGAGCGAAGACCTGCCAGCCGTCGGCCAGCAGACGCTCGCAGAGGTGCGAGCCGATGAACCCGGCCCCGCCGGTGACCAGCGCCTTGCCGTTCGTCACGGCCGGGAAGCGTACTCGCGAAGGTTGTGTGCAGGCGGGTAAAGAGCATGTGAACGGCGGGGGTGCCGACGGGGTGGTGGGCTACACTGAGGCCCCACTCCCGACCTGGCGTCGATGAAGAAAGGGGAGTCCCGGTTTGTTCGAGCGGTTCACGGAACGGGCTCGTCAGGTGGTCGTCCTCGCCCAAGATGAGGCGCGGGCGCTCAAGCACAACTACATCGGCACCGAGCACATCCTCCTCGGCCTGCTGCGCGAGGAGGAGGGGCTCGCGGCGCGCGTCCTCGAGTCGCTCGACATCACCGTCGAGGAGGTTCGTGCGCAGGTCGCCCGCATCGTCGGTCAGGGCGACGAGGTCACGACCGGGCAGATCCCCTTCACGCCGCGCGCGAAGAAGGTGCTGGAGCTCGCGCTGCGCGAGGCGCTCTCGCTGGGGCACAACTACATCGGCACGGAGCACATCCTGCTCGGGCTCGTCCGCGAGAACGAGGGCGTCGCCGCGCGCATCCTGCTCGACTTCGACGCCGACGCCGAGAAGATCCGCAACGAGATCATCCGCATGCTCTCGGGCCCCGGCCGGCGCCAGCAGGGCCAGGCCGCCGCGAGCGGCGAGAAGGCGAAGAGCTCGAAGCTGCTCGACCAGTTCGGCCGCAACCTCACCAAGCTCGCCGCCGAGGGCAAGCTCGACCCCGTCGTCGGCCGCCAGACCGAGATCGAGCGCGTGATGCAGATCCTCTCGCGCCGGACGAAGAACAACCC
>JACVRR010000023.1 GCA_014534345.1 Thermoleophilia bacterium
CGCGACGACGGCGTCCGCGCGATCTGCGGCAAGGGTGGACTACCAGACGAGGCGATCGAGCCGCTGCGGCGCTACGGGATGGTCTACTTCGCGATCGTCGGCGGCGCGGCGGCGCTAGAGACGACGCAGATCGAGGAGATCGAGGAGGTCGCTTGGGAGGACCTGATGCCCGAGTGCCTCTGGAAGTTTCGCGTCAAGGACTTCGGCCCGCTCTGGGTCGGGATCGACGCGCACGGCAACTCGCTGTTCCACGACGTCCAGGAGCAGGCGAAGAAGAAGCTGGAGGAGCTGTATGCACGCCTCTAGCGCCGACGGCTGGCTCGACGTCCCCGCCCGCTCGCCGAAGCCTCGCGCCCGCGGGCTCACCCACGTGATCGACAAGGGGCTCAACCTGCGCGAGATCGAGGGCCTCTTCGACACCGCGGGCGCCTACGTCGACGTGGTCAAGCTCGGCTGGGGCACCTCATACGTGACGAACAACCTGGAGAAGAAGATCGCGCTCTACCGCTCGCTCGAGACGCCGGTCGTCTGCGGCGGGACGCTGTTCGAGGCGGCCGTCGCGCGCGACCGCCTGGACGAGTACAAGCGCTGGCTGGTCGAGCAGCGCTTCGCGCATGTCGAGATCTCGGACGGCACGGTCGACCTCCCCCGCGAGCGCAAGCTGGAGCTGATCGCCGACTTCGCGCGCGACTTCACCGTGCTCTCGGAGGTCGGCTCCAAGGACGAGCAGGTCGTCTACGCCCCCTACCAGTGGGTGGAGTGGATCAAGGAGGACCTCGGCGCCGGCGCCTGGAAGGTGATCACCGAGGGCCGCGAGGGCGGCACCGCCGGCATCTACCGCCCGACGGGCGAGATGCGTACCGGGCTGGTCGACGAGATCGCGCACGAGATCGACGTCGGCGAGCTGATCTTCGAGGCGCCGACCAAGCCGGCGCAGGCCTGGTTCGTGAAGCAGTTCGGCCCCGAGGTGAACCTCGGGAACATCCCGCCCGAGGAGGTCATCCCGCTGGAGACGCTCCGGCTCGGCCTCCGCGGCGACACGCTCAGGGAGATCCTCCTCGATGGCGATCGCGCAGCCGTTACCTGAGCCCGACCTCGAGGCCCTGTCGGCCGAGGAGCTGGTCACCTGGGCGTACCGCGAGTACGGCGACCGGCTGTGCCTGACCTGCTCCTGGCAGAAGCAGTCGTCCGTCCTCGTCCACATGGTCGCCGAGCTCGGGATCGACATCGACGTGATCGAACTCGACACGCACCTGTTCTTCCGCGAGAGCTACGAGACGCGCGAGGCGCTGGTGCGCCGCTACGGGCTCAAGCTGCTGCGCCCCGAGGTCTTGACCGTCGCGGAGCAGCACCGGCAGGAGGGGCCGAACCTGTGGGAGCGCTTTCCCGACCGCTGCTGCCACATCCGCAAGGTCGAGCCGCTGGTGCGCGCGCTCCAGCCGTACGACTCCTGGATCTCGGGGATCCGGCGCGACCAGTCGCCCAGCCGCGCGGGCACGCCGAAGGTGCAGTGGTCGGAGCGGTACGGCGTCTGGAAGGTGCACCCGCTCGCCGACTGGGACGAGAAGCGCGTCTGGGCGTACGTCCAGGTCAACGAGATCCCGTACAACCCGCTGCACGAGGCCGGCTACCGCTCGATCGGCTGCATCCCGTGTACGCGTCCGACGCGGCCCGACGAGGAGGAGCGGGCCGGCCGCTGGGCGGGGTCCGACAAGCTCGAGTGCGGGATCCACTTGGAGGCTTCGCGGTCAAGTGGATCTAGAGAGAAGACGGGAGGAGGGCCTACGGTTGGCTGACGATTCGCGAGGCGTCTCGCCCGGCGAGGCGCCACACATCTACGCGCACGAGCATCCGGCGGCGAAGCCGCCTGTCCGCGCAGCGGACCAGTGGAGGGGGCTCGGGGGAACCGGGAGGTTCCCCCGATGACCACCGGGAAGCAGTCGGAGCACATCTACGCGCACGAGCACCCGGAATCCGACCGCGTCCGTGGCGGCGGCTTCACGCTCTGGTTCACGGGCCTGTCCGGCTCGGGGAAGACGACCATCGCGCACCTGGTCGGCCCCGAGCTGGACCGCCGCGGCCACATCGTCGAGTACCTGGACGGCGACACCGTCCGCACGCACCTGTCGAAGGGCCTCGGCTTCTCGAAGGAGGACCGCGACACGAACATCGAGCGGATCGGCTGGGTCGCGTCGCGCCTGACCCGGCACGGCGCCGCGGTGATCGCGGCCGCGATCTCGCCCTACGAGGAGACGCGGCGCAAGGCGCGCGAGCTGGTCGAGCAGTTCGGCCCGTTCGTCGAGGTGCACGTGCAGGCGTCCGTCGAGGAGTGCGCGCGGCGCGACGTCAAGGGCCTGTACGAGAAGGCGTTCGCGGGCGAGATCACCGGCTTCACCGGCGTCGACGACCCCTACGAGGAGCCGAGCGACCCCGAGCTCGTGCTCGACACCGAGGCGCACGACCCCGAGGAGAGCGCGCGGCTCGTCCTCGCCAAGCTCGAGGAGCTGGGTCTCGTGCCGGCCGGGGTGGCGGCGTGACCACCCTGCGGGTCTGGATTCGCCGCAGCGAGGGCTTCGCGTCTGCGCACCGGCACCGCAGCAGCTGCCCGGAGCGACGCCCGTGAGCGCCTCGATCGCGGTCACGCGGCTGATCAAGCCCCACGGCGGCACGCTGGTCGACCGCACCGGCGAGCGGCCGGAGGGCGTCGACGGGCTCGAGCGGATCACGCCGACGTCGCGCGAGCTGTCCGACCTCGAGCTGCTGGCGATCGGCGCGCTCTCGCCGCTCGAGGGCTTCATGCGGCGCGGCGACTACGAGCGCGTCCTCGAGGAGATGCGGCTCGAGAGCGGGCTCGCTTGGGCGCTGCCCGTTTGCCTGTCGGTCGAGCGGCCGCCGCAGGGCGACCGAGTCGCGCTCGCCGACCCGTCGGGCTGCCCGGTCGCCGTGCTCGACGTCGAGGAGGTCTACGAGTACGACAAGGAGCGCGAGGCGCAGCAGTCGTTCCGCACGACCGACGGCGCCCACCCCGGTGTCGCGCGCCTGTACGAGCAGGCGCCGTACTACCTGGCCGGGCGGGTCACCGTGTTCGAGCTCGCCGACCCGCCGTTCCCGGAGCTGGCGCGGACGCCTGCGGAGACGCGCGCGAGCTTCGCCGAGCGTGGGTGGAAGCGCGTCGTCGGCTTCCAGACCCGCAACCCGATCCACCGCGCGCACGAGTACCTGACGAAGACGGCGCTGGAGACGGTCGACGGCCTCCTCGTGCACCCGCTGGTCGGCGACACGAAGGCGGACGACGTGCCGGCCGAGACGCGCGTCGCCTGCTACCGCGTGCTGCTTGACGGCTACTACCCGGACGACCGCGTCGTGCTCTCCGCGTTCCCGGCCGCGATGCGCTACGCCGGGCCTCGCGAGGCGATCTGGCACGCGATCTGCCGCAAGAACTACGGCTGCTCGCACTTCATCGTCGGCCGCGACCACGCCGGTGTCGGCGACTACTACGGCACGTACGACGCGCAGCTCATCTTCGACGAGTTCGAGCCGCACGAGCTCGACGTCGAGCCGATGTTCTTCGAGCACGCGTTCTGGTGCCGCGCCTGCGGCTCGATGGCGACGCCGAAGACGTGTCCGCACGACATGGAGCAGCACGTCTTCCTCTCGGGGACGAAGGTCCGCGAGCTCCTGGCGGCCGGTGACACGCCCCCGGTCGAGTTCACGCGGCCGGAGGTCGCCGGGGTCCTGATCGAGGCGTACCGGCGGTAGGGCGCGCCGCGGTCGCGAGCGGCCGCGGCTCGTCGCGACCGCTCGCCGTCGAGGGGATCCGCGCTCATCGCCGCAGCCGGTAGACGCGGTCCGCTTCGAAGCGGCGGACGGGCGCGAGCTCGTCGCTGGCCGCCAGGCGCCGCTGCAGGGCGCGCCGGCGGGCCGGTGGATAGCGCGCGCCGTGGACGACGACCAGGTGGACCTCGAGCTCGCGGAGGCGGCGGAGCGACCGCGCGTCGGGGAAGCCGGCCATCCGCCGCAGCGTCCGGACGTAGCGCCGGGGCACGTAGCCCGAGTGCCCGTTCATCAGCGGCTGCCAGTGGTAGGTCGAGTAGTAGACGTACTCGAAGACGGCGTCCTCGTCGTCCACGGGCAGCTCAGGCACGACCCGCTCGCCGTCCTGCCGCGCCAGCCAGCGGTAGACGGGCGGGATCTCGCCGCCGACCGGGACGCGGACCGTCTCCACGGGGCGCGGAGGCGTACTCGGCGAGCACGCCCACGGCGAGGACGGCCGCGACCGCGTGCGGGAGGAGCGACCGGCGCCCTCGTCCGGCGGGTGCCGACCGGCTCGTCCGCGATCTTGAGCATCGGGCCGAGCGAGAGGACGAACGCCGTGGCGGTCAGCGCGAGGTAGTAGCCCCGGCCGCTCGTGTCCGCCTCGCCCGAGCGGCCGCCGCGCCGCCAGGTGGCGACGCCGAGGAGCGCGAGCAGCGGCGCCAGCACCGCCGGGAAGACGTAGTGCTCCGCCGGCCAGCGCGCCGTGCTGGTCAGCGGCGCGGTCAGCTCCCCGTACAGGCGGTTGTCGGGCGCCGGCCTCGACTGCGCGCGCCGGCGGGGGCCGTCGCCTTCGGGCCCGCCGGCGGCGGTCGCTGCGGGCGCCTCGGCCGGGCGCCCGTTCACGTCAGGCCGGCCTCGCGTTCCGGCACGTCAGACCCACGCGACCGCCCGCTCGCAGCCGACCAAGGACAGATCGTAGGGAATCGGCGAGCGC
Source organism: Thermoleophilia bacterium (assembly GCA_014534345.1). Taxonomy (GTDB): domain Bacteria; phylum Actinomycetota; class Thermoleophilia; order Gaiellales; family Gaiellaceae; genus JACVRR01. Next base: position 4,751 of record JACVRR010000023.1, read on the forward strand.
CTACCATCGCGCCCGTGGCCCGGCTGCTCCCGACGGTGCTCGTCCTCGTGCTGCTCGCCGGCACGGCCGCGGCGTTCGCCGTGACCGAGCGGCTGAAGCTGGAGCCGGCCCCGCTCGCGGTCGGCCAGGGCGTGCGCGTGTTCTCGCCGGTGTGCGGCTGCGAGACGCGCAGGGCCGAGCTGCCGGTGCGTGTGCGGGCCGCCGGCCGGCTCAGCGTCGAGATCGTCCGCGACGACGGCGAGACGGTTCGCGAGCTGCTCGACCGGCGCGTTCCGGCCGGGCGCGTCCTCGTCGCGTGGGACGGCCGCGACGAGGCCGGCCGGGTCGCGCCCGAGGGCATCTACCGCCCGCGGGTGACCCTCGGCGCCGGCCGCACGTTCCTGCTGCCGACCCCGCTCCGTCTGGACGTGACGCCCCCGCCGCTGACGCTCGTCTCGGCGCGCCCGCGCGTGCTCCGCCGGGCGGGGTACTACCGCTACCGCCGGCTCGTCGTCCGGTACCGGCTCGGGGAGCGCGCTCGGCTGACGCTGCACGTCGGCGAGCGGGCGCGCGTTGGCGGTCGCGTCGTGCGGCGCGGCGGCGGACACCTCGACTGGTGGGGGCGGATCGACGGCCGGCCGGCGCCCCCGGGCCGGTACGCCGTCACCCTGGTCGCGGTCGACGTCGCCGGGAACCGCTCGCAGGCGGGCCCCGTCACCGTCCGCGTGCGGCCGTGAACCGCCTCCCGGTCGGGCGCCGTCCGACCGCACGGGTGCACCGCTGCAGCCGCCTCGCGGTCGTCCCGTGAGCCCGCCGCTCCTCGTCCTCGGCGTGCGGCGGTCGGGCACGACGCTGCTGCGCGTGATGCTCGACCGGAACTCGCAGCTCGCGGTTCCCGACGAGTCGTACTTCGTCCCCCAGCTCGCGCACCGGCATCGCGGCCGACCGGACCCGGACGCGTTCGTCGACGATCTCCGCCGCCTGCCGACGCTGCGCGAGTGGGGCGTCTCGCCCGACGAGGTGCGCGCCCGCCTGCGGCCCGGGATGACGACGGGGGAGGCGATCGGTGCGATCTACGAGGCGTACGCCGCGGGACGCGGCAAGCCCCGCTGGGGCGACAAGACGCCGATGTACATGGACTACCTGCCGCTGCTCGAGCGGCTGTTCCCGCGGGCGCGGTTCGTCCATCTGATCCGCGACGGCCGCGACGCCGCGCTCTCCTTCCTGGCGATGCCGGCGGGCGTGGTCACCCGCACCTGGATGCACCCGCGCAGCCCGGCGGCCGTCGCCGCCCAGTGGCGCGCGCAGGTGCGCTCGGCGCGGGGCCTCGGGGCGCGGGTCGGCTCGACGCGCTACCACGAGCTCCGCTACGAGGAGCTGGTGGCCGACGCGGAGGAGGCGCTGCGGCGCATCTGCGCGTTCGCGGCGCTCCCGTTCGAGCCGGCGATGCTCGCGTACGCCGGGGAGGCGGAGGCCGCCCGCAAGCCGCACCAGCGGAGTCTCGAGCGGCCGCCGACGCCCGGCCTGCGCGACTGGCGCGCCGACATGTCCACGGAAGACCGGGCGGCGTTCGAGGGCGTCGCCGGCGACCTGCTGGCCGAGCTCGGGTACGAGACCAGCCGCGGGCCCGACGCGCGCGGACGCCTCCACCGCGCCCGCTACGCGGGTCTCACCACCGCGTGGAAGGCGGCCGCCTACGCGGTGCAGCGGTCACCGCTTTGGCGCCGCCGCCACCCGCCGCTTGCCTGACTGCTGCTTGCCTGACTGCCGCTTCGCCCGTTTCGGCGAGCGGTACTTGGCGGGAAAGCGGGCGTGGTAGGCGATCACGATCCCGTTCAGCGAGAAGAAGTAGTGCCGGTCGGTCGCGATGCCGGGCGAGTACTTGCCCATCCTCAGCCGCCAGACGACGTGCCCGTCCGCGACCCGGGCGGCGTACGTCCGCTGCTCGAGGGTCGAGAAGAAGACGAGCCTGCCCACGATCACCGGAGCGCCGAGGATCCGGCCGCCTACGCGCCGCCGCCACAGCTCGCGGCCGTTGGAGGCCCGGTACGCGTGCAGGTAGCCGTTGAAGTCGCCGACGAAGACGCGCCCGTGCGCGACCGCCGGGGTCGAGTAGCCCCAGCTGTGCAGCTTGTGCGTCCACAGGACGCGGCCGTTTCGCGCGGCGAGGGCGACCACCTTCCCCGAGCGCGCGATCGTGAACAGGCGGCGGCCGTCGGTCGAGGCGCTCGCGTAGAAGCTCTCGTAGCGGAGCGCGTCGCGGCGGACGTACGTGCTCCAGAGCTTCCGCCCGTCGCGGCGGCGCAGGCAGAAGATCGAGCCGGCGTAGGTCGTGATGCAGACGCGCTGCCCGTGGAGCGAAGGGCTCGAGTTGATCCGCCCGCCCGTGTCGAACGCCCAGCGGACGCGGCCGGTCCGCGTGTACACGGCGAAGAGGCGGCCGTCGGTGGCGCCGAAGTAGGCGACGCGCCCGACGACCACGGGTGACGACTCGATCTTCGCCCCGCGGATACGCAGCTGCCACAGCCGGTGGCCGTCGCTACGCCGGAGCGCGGTCACCGTCCCGTCGGTCGAGCTGACGATCAGGCGCGGACCGTCGATCGCCGGCGTCGAGGGCTTGTTCCCGCGGCCGCGCCGCCGCCACACGACCTTGCCGTTGAACGCGTTGAGGGCGAAGGTGTCGCCCCGGTACGTGTTGACGTACAGCCGCCCGTCGCAGTAGCTCGGCGGGTACTCGATGTAGCTCTTCAGGCCGCGCACCCAGAAGTGCTTGGTCGGCCGCCCGAGGTGGACGTTCGGGAGCGCGAGCGACCGCTGCGGGTCGCGGCCGAAGTTCTTCCAGCACAGCCGGTCGTGGGGCAGGAACGCGTAGCCGCCGCGTTTCGGCCGCTTGGGCCGTTTGGGCGAGCGCCGCGCGGGCGCGGGTGGCTCCTTGACGACGGTGACGTCCTCCAGCTCCGTGTCCAGCGCGCCCCCCGGGCGGTCGCGGAGCTCGACGACGACCGCCGTCATGAGACCGGCTGCGAGCAGCACGAGGAGGCCGGCGGTGAGGAGAACGACTCGACGCATCGGGCGGGAAGGGGGCGCACTGAGTGTGCCAGCCGATGCCGGCGTGCCCGCCTACGAGAGCCGCCGGGCCGCCGGCTCGGCGGGCGCCTCGGGGGCGTCCGCGGGCGCCCGCTCGCGCGGCCTGCGGCGAGGCCGCGTTTCCGGTACGGCCGCGGGCGCGCCGACGGCGGCGGTCGCAGCCGCGGCGGCGAGGCCGATCGCGCCCCAGGCGATCGGGTCCTCGAAGAACCCCGCGTAGACGAGCGAGTGGACCACGAGCGCGAGCAGGACGGCGGCGAGCCCGAGCGCGAGCGTCCCGCGCCGGCGGGCAGCCTCGCGCAGCAGCAGAGCCACGCCCGCCAGCAGCCCGAGGTACGCGGCGACCCCCAGGGCTCCGAGCTCGGCGGCAACGGTCAGGGGCGTCGTGTGCGAGGCGTACCGACTCGTCCGCCGCCCGCCGCCGGCCTCCCGCCGGCTCGCGACCGGCTGGGCGCCGACGCCCGCACCTGCGAGCGGGTACGTGCGGATCACGGGCGCGGTCACCGCGATCAGCTGCGAGCGGCCGCTGGTCACCTGGTGCAGCGGGTTGCCCTCGACGCTCACCGCGACGACGAGCGCGGCGACGGCTGCGGCGGCGGCGCAGACAACCCCGACCGCGAGGCGCGCGCCGCGGTCGGCGAGCGCGAGCGTCACCGCCGCGGTCACCGCGAACAGGGTCGCCATGCTCGATTGGGAGTACGAGAACCACAGGCCGGCGAACAGCAGCGCGATCGCGCCGCCGGCGACCCCGAAGTGGGCGCGCCGCAGCCAGAGCGCGACGAGGAGGACGGCGATCGCGAGGACGAGGTGACGCCCGTACAGGCTGGGGTCCTTGAACAGCGAGGTGACGCGGAAGTAGCTCGTGTACGCGTTCGCGACCTCGAGGTCGCGGGCGAAGAAGACGCGCTGGGTGGCGGCCTGCCACAGGCCCACGAGCGCGAACACGCCCGCCAGCGCGACGAGTGTCGCGGCCAGCGCACGCGCGAGCCACGGGGCGAGCGGCGCCCGGCCGACGACGGCGACGAGCGCGGCGGCCGGGAAGAGGAAGAAGAGCAGCTGGACGGCTCCCTGCTCGACGTCCAGCGACCACAGCAGCGAGACCGCCGACAGGCCGATGAAGGCAGCGGACGGGACGGCGACGAGCCGGTGCACCGACCCGACCTCGCCGCGCGCGGCGCGGACGAGGAGCGCGAGGACGGCCGCGGCGAGGACGGCGTACAGCGGGAGCAGGAGGAACGCGCTCTGCGCGCCGAGGTCGACGGGGACGCGAAACGGCGCGACGGCGAGCAGCGCGACCGGGACGATCGTCGGATAGCGCACGAGCCCGACCGCGACGGCGCCGACGGCGAGCAGGGAGACGACGAGCGCCGCGGCCGCCGCCGGCTCCGCCAGCCGGTCGAGGTCCTCGCGCGGGACGCGGGCGGCGAGCAGCCCGGCCTCGGCCACCGCGAGGACGGCGAAGCCGGCGAAGAGCGGCAGCCGCGAGCGGGCGAAGAGGACGCCCGCGGCGCCGAGTGCCCCGAGGACGGCCGACACCTCGGCGAGCGCTTCGTTCGCCATCGGCTCGCCACTTTACGCAGGGAGCATGCGACGTCGGCGTCGGGCGTGACGGGCTCGGGGGGCGGCGTCCCGCGACGGCGACGCCCGCCTCCTGCGGTGGCTGCGTCCCGCGAGGCGCCCCGACTCGGGCGGCGCAGCTCGCACGGTGGCGCGAAGTCCGCCAGACGCACGGTTGACGCGGCGGTCACGCTGTGCGAGCCTGACGACCTCAGTAACGAAGGGACGGCTGATGCAGCCCCCGCGTTCGTTACTGCGGCGCTACGCGAGTCCGACTGGCTCGGCTCGCGTCGAGGGCGAGCTGCTCCCGTGCAGGTTGACGAACGTGTGCGGATGTCGCGCCGGCGGATCGACACGAGGTCCAAGACGAGGAGGAACGACATGAGCGTTCGCCTTCCGATCTACCGCCTTTCACCGGAGCGAAGCGAACCGAACCGGCTACGCGAGGTCGTGTCGACTGTGTTCGGCGCTGACCGCCCGAACGTCGACGAGCGGGACGAGGGCGTCGTCGCGACGTTGGACGGACTCGTCGCGGAGGCCGACTCGCGAACCGGCGGGATCTGGGCGACCGATCGGGATCAGTTGTGGAACGAATCTCTACGGCCGTCCCTGATCTCGCCCAAGGAGGCATATGCCGTCGCTGCCGACTTGCTGCGACGCGCCGGCGTCATGCCCCAGTTCGCCGACGACTCGCCCTTCGCCCTACTCGAGCTCGGCGCGGGGCGCACGGTCGTCGCAACGAGCGAACACGGCAGACGCGACCAGCGGGAACTCGATGTCCAGGCGCGCTTCACCGTCACGGTTCGCAACCCCGGCGTCGACGGGCCGGATCTGCTTCCGGTCGTCGGCGGCGGAGGCAAGTTCAAGGCCATCTTCGGCGACAACGGGCGACCAATCGGCCTCCATGGTCTCTGGCGGCCGGTCGCCGACGAGGAGTTCGTCGACGCCCTGAGCCCCGACGAGGCCGCGGCGGAGTTCAGGGAGATGACCTCCGGGCTGAAGGCGGGGAACGTCCGCTCGTTTCTCGCCTACTACGCCGCCCCCGTCGGCGTCGAGCAGGACGTGCTCGCGCCTGTGTACGTCTTCGGCGGGACGATCGCCGTCGAGCGGGGGAACGTCCCGATGCGCCTCGTTCTCATCCCGGCGACGGAATACGGGCCGACGTTCCCGAAGGGGGAGCCGCAGCCTCCGCGAAAGCGGCAGCCGGGTCGAATAGCGGCCGCGCTCGGAGCGCCGCGGCGGGCAGTCGCTCGCGGCAACCCGTTCGAAGCCGGGACGTCGTGGATCGGCCTCTCCGGGGGACTCGCCGGCAGTCAGGCGAACGCTCAGGGCTTCGTCGACGGGTTGGCCGCCGACGGCTGGCTGGTCAACTTCAACTGGGGTGATGCGAACGCCTGGGAGTCGGACTGGCGCCGGAACGACGACACCTGGGTGGACGCAGCGGACTTCGTCTTCTACACCGGTCATGCCGACATGAACGGCTGGACGCTCGCATCGCCCGACGACGGATCCCTCGTCTTCAACGAGGTCGGCTCCGCACCCGCTGCCGCGTCGGGCGACCTGTGGGGTCGGCAGGATCTCGAGTGGGCGATCGTCGCTGCATGCGGGCCGCTGCAGGACGAGGTCCTCGCCGCGGGTGGCGGTGATGTACTCGCGCGGTGGGACGGTGCCTTCGACGGCCTTCACATCCTGATGGGCTACGGCGCGATCACGTTCGACAACACGGAGGAGGGCAAACGGATCGTGAAGTACGCGCGGCAGGGCACACCGCTGATCGACGCCTGGTTCCGCACCGCCCAAGAGATCCAGCCGAGCACCAACGGCGCCGAGGCACCGGATGGTCCGGACGTATGGGTCGGAGCGATGTGGGTCGCGAAGTCCGGTGCCGACCCCCGCTCGGATCGCCTATGGGGCCACGGCGCCGTCTCCGCCGATCCGACCTCGCCCACGAGCCTGGCCTGCATGTGGACGACGTGTTGACCCGTCCGCGCAGCGGGCGCGGAGGAGGCCGATGACCTCTGCGAACGCGAGTACATCGGGAACGCTGTGGCGCCGCTTGCCACGTGGGGGTCACACCCAGGGTCAGGTCTTGCAGTGGAACGCCCGGGACCCGCCTGCACGGCCGTAACGCGCTGCCGCGAACCAGCGGCGATCAGGCGCATTAGCCCTTTCGCCTCGCTCCGAGGAGGTCGCAAGGCAAGAGCTGACCCGTTGCTCTCGCCGAGCTGGTCATGACCGGGCCTGCCCCCGCCACACCGATCGGCTGTCCCGGGTCGCGAATAGGGTGTCGGCGTGCTGACCGACTGGCAGCGGGTGCTCGTGCTCGCGCCGCACACCGACGACGGCGAGTTCGGTTGCGGCGGGACGATGACGCGGCTGGTGGACACGGGCGCCGAGGTGCGCTACGTCGCCTTCTCGATCGCGACCAAGTCGCTGCCGGCCGGCTTCCCACCGGACACGCTGGCGCGCGAGGTGCGCGCCGCCACCACGGTGCTCGGGATCCCGGAGGAGCGCCTGACCGTGCACGACTTCGAGGTACGGACGTTCCCCAACCGCCGGCAGGAGATCCTCGAGCTGCTGATCGCGCTGTGGGAGGAGTGGCGGCCCGACGCGGTCTTCCAGCCGAGCCTGCACGACGTCCACCAGGACCACCAGGTAATCGCCGCGGAAGGCCTGCGAGCCTTCAAGCGCACGACCATCCTCGGGTACGAGATCCCCTGGAACAACTACGACTTCTCCTACCAGGCGTACGTCTCGCTCGAGCGCAAGCACCTCGAGCGCAAGGCAGCCGCCCTCGCCGAGTACGCATCGCAGCAGCATCGCCGCTACGCCGACCCGGAGTACATCTGGAATCTCGCCCGCACGCACGGCACGAACGTCAACCGCGAGTATGCGGAGGTCTTCGAGGTCTACCGGGTCGTGGCGTGAGAGGGGATTGTGGCGGCTGGTCTGCCGTCATGCGGCTCCCCCGCGACGGCGCGTACGTCGTCCTGATCGATTATGGGCAGGGATCTAACCGCGAGGGCTTCACAGATCAACTGCCTGTCACGCTCGATGAGGGCGAGCTGGCCGAGTTCGAGTGCTTCGGCCATAGCCGCATGTTCCGTTTCATCCTGGATGGTCGCGCCCTCCAGGCACACGTCGGCATCGGCCCTGATGCCACCGCGGACCGGCGAGAGGAAGCGCTCGACGTTCTCAACTCGATCGTCATCCAGGCGGAATAGCCGACTCTTGTCCGCGCGACCCGCCTTCCGTCGGAGAACTGGCTCCGGCGCGCTCCCGGTAGACGGAGCCGATCGTGTTCGCGAGCGCGACGCTGCTGTTGCCGTCGAGCGCGCGCGAGGGCCGTGAACTCGCCGGCGCCCCGTGGTTCGGGCCGGCCGGCGCGTTCGGTTCACCGGTGAAGGCAGCTGTTGCGCAGACGGTTTAGCCCTGCCTAAAATCCTCGGCGAGATGCTCGGAGAAGCGGCTGAGGACTATCTAAAGGCGATCTGGAAGCTGCGCGGCGAGGGCCGTGTCACCACCTCCGCGCTCGCGTCCGAGCTCGGCGTGTCCGCCGCGTCGGCGACCGGGATGCTGAAGAAGCTGGCCGGCCTGCGCCTGATCGAGTACGAGCCGTACCGCGGGGCCGCCCTCACCGTGGCCGGCGAGCGGGTCGCGCTGGAGGTGGTCCGTCACCACCGGCTGCTCGAGCTCTACCTCACCGAGGCGCTCGGGCTCGGGTGGGACGAGGTTCACGCGGAGGCCGAGCGGCTCGAGCACCACCTGTCGGAGGAGCTCGAGGCGAAGATCGACGAGGCGCTCGGCTTCCCGAGCCGCGACCCCCACGGCGACCCGATTCCCTCCGTCGCGCTCGAGCTCGAGGGCGACGAGGCGCGGCCGCTGGCCGACGTCGAGGCCGGCGCGACCGTCCGCGTGAGCAGCGTCCCCGACGAGGATGCCGAGCTGCTCCGCTACCTCGGCGAGCGGGAGCTCGTTCCGGGGCGGCGCGTCAGCGTGGTCGCGTCCGAGCCGTTCGAGGGGCCGCTCACGGTCACGATCGCCGGCGAGCAGCAGGTCCTCGGCCGCGAGCTGGCGCGCAAGGTCCTCGTGGCCGAGGACGAGGAGGAGTAGGTGCGCGCGCTCGCTGCGTCGCTGGTCGCCGCCGCCGCCTTCGCCGGCTGCGGGCCCGTCCAGCAGGCGACGGGTCGCCACGTTGGCGCGCCGCCGATCGAGGTCGTCGCCACCACGGGCATGATCGCCGACGCCGTCGAGAACGTCGGCGGCGACCGGGTCGAGGTGACCGCGCTGATGGGGCCGGGGATCGACCCGCACCTGTACCGCGCGAGCGAGGGCGACGTGCAGCTCCTCGGCGGGGCGGATCTGGTCGTCTTCAACGGCCTGCATCTCGAGGCGAAGCTCGGCGAGGTGCTGGCGCGCCTCGAGGGGCGCGCCGTGGCGGTCGGCGAGCGCATTCCCGCGGCACGGCGGATCCGCGCGCCGGGTGCCACCTACGACCCGCACGTCTGGTTCGACGTGCAGCTCTGGGGAGTGGTCGTCGAGGCGGTCCGCGACGCGCTGGTCGGCGTCGATCCGGCGGGACGGGACGTGTACGAGCGCGGCGCCGAGCGCCACCTGGCCGAGCTCCGCGAGCTCCACCGCTACGTGCGGGCGCAGGTCGCGCGCGTCCCGGCGGAGCGCCGCGTGCTCGTGACCGCGCACGACGCGTTCGGCTACTTCGGGCGCGCCTACGGGTTCGAGGTGCTCGGCCTGCAGGGGATCAGCACGGTCAGCGAGGCGGGCACCGCCGACATCCGCGAGCTCGCCGACACGATCGCCGAGCGGCGGATCCCCGCGCTCTTCGTCGAGACGTCCGTCTCGCCGCGCGCGATCGAGGCGCTCCGGGCGGCCGTCCGCAGCCGCGGCTTCGAGGTCGCGATCGGCGGCGCGCTCTTCTCGGACGCGATGGGCGACGACGGGACGCGGCAGGGGACGTACGTCGGGATGGTGCGGCACAACGTCGACACGCTCGTCGCCGGCCTTCGCGGGGAGGGCGAGCAGTGAACGCGCCGAGTCCCGCGCTCGAGGTGCTCGACCTGACGGTCGCCTACGGCGAGCGGCCGGCGCTCTGGGACGTCGACCTCGCCGTCCCGCGCGGGACGCTCACCGCCGTGGTCGGTCCGAACGGTGCCGGGAAGACGACGCTCGTGCGTGCCGTCCTCGGCCTCGTCCGGCCGGCAGCGGGGACGATCCGCGTGTTCGGCGGGCCGTACCGCGAGCGGCGCCGGCTGGTCGCCTACGTGCCGCAGCGCGGGAGCGTCGACTGGGACTTCCCGACGAACGTGCTCGACGTCGTCACGATGGGCCGCTACGGCGCGCTCGGCTGGCTGCGGCGCCCGGGACGCCGCGAGCGCGAGGCGGCGGTCGAGTCGCTCCGGCAGGTCGGGATCGAGGACCTCGCCGACCGCCAGATCAGCGAGCTCTCGGGCGGCCAGCAGCAGCGCGTCTTCCTGGCGCGCGCGCTCGTCCAGGATGCGGAGATCTACCTGATGGACGAGCCCTTCCAGGGCGTCGACGCGCTGACCGAGCGCGCGATCGTCGCGCTCCTGCGCGAGCTCCGCGAGGCCGGCCGGACGGTCGTCGCCGTCCACCACGATCTCCAGACCGTTGCCGAGTACTTCGACGAGGTCGCGCTGCTGAACGTGCGCCTGGTCGCGAGCGGCCGCGTGGAGGAGGTGTTCACGGAGGAGAACCTGCGGGCGACGTACGGGGCGCGCGGGTTCCTCGAGCGACCGGCGGTGGAGGCGTGATCGAGGAGCTCTTCTCCGACTACACGCTGCGGACGGTCGCGCTCGGCGCCGCCCTGCTCGGCGTCGTCAGCGGCTCACTCGGCACCTACGCGGTGCTCCGGCGCCAGGCGCTGCTCGGCGACGCCATCTCGCACGCCGCCCTGCCGGGGATCGCGCTCGCCTTCCTGCTGACGGCGAGCAAGGCGCCCGTCGTCCTCACGCTCGGCGCCGCGCTCGCCGGGTGGGCGGGGACGCTGCTCGTGATGGCGGTCGTGCGGACGACGCGCGTCAAGAGCGACAGCGCCCTCGCCATCGTGCTCTCGGTCTTCTTCGGCGTGGGGCTCGTGCTGCTGACCCATCTGCAGCGGAGCGCCGACGCGAGCCAGGCCGGCCTCGACCGCTACCTCTTCGGGCAGGCAGCGGCGCTGCTCGAGCGCGACCTGGTGACGATCGGCCTCTTCGGCGGCGTCGCGCTCGGCGTCGCGCTCGCCTGCTGGAAGGAGTTCAAGCTGCTCTCCTTCGACCCCGACTTCGCCGCGACCATCGGGCTCCGCGTGCGGGCGTACGACGTCCTGCTGACGGGGTTGCTCGTCCTCGCCGTGGTCGTCGGGCTGCAGACGGTCGGCGTGGTCCTGATGAGCGCGATGGTCGTCGCGCCGGCGGCGGCCGCGCGCCAGTGGACCGACCGGCTGGGCGTGATGATGGCGCTGGCGGCGCTGTTCGGGGTGGTCGCGGGCGTGGGCGGCGCCGTCGTCTCGAGCTCGGCCGAGCGGATGCCGACCGGGCCGACCATCGTCCTCTGGCTGACGGGGCTCGTCGTCGTCTCGCTGCTCGCGGCGCCGCGCCGCGGACTGGTCTGGCGGTTCGCCGCCGACCGGCGGCGGGCGGGCCGGCTCCGCCTCGGCGCCGCGCTCGCCGATCTGGACGCGCTCGCCGTCCGGCACGGCTCCCTGGAGCACGGCCACTCCGTCTCGGTGCTCGAGCTGACCGCCGGCCGCGGCGTGGGGCGGAGCCTCGCGGCGCTCGAGGAGCGCGGCTGGGCGCAGCGGACGGCCGAGGACGAGTGGGCGATCACCGAGGCCGGCCGCGACGAGGCCCGGAGGAGGCGCGGCGGATGACACGCGACGCGTCGGGGGTGGCCGGATGACCGCCTCGTTCGTCCTCGCGCCTCGCCGCCAGAGCAACGCCGAGGTCCTCGCGTGACCTCTGCCCAGCTCGAGATCCAGCTCGTCGCCGTCGTAGTCGCGGTCGCGTGCGCCCTGCCGGGCGTCTTCCTCGTCCTGCGCCGGCTGGCGCTCGTCTCCGACGCGATCAGCCACGCGGTGCTGCTCGGGATCGTGCTCGCCTTCTTCGCGGTCGGCGACCTGAGCTCGCCGCTTCTGCTGGTCGGCGCGGCCGCGACCGGCCTGCTGACCGTCTTCCTGATCGAGCTGCTCCAGCGGACGCGGCTCGTACGCGAGGACGCCGCGATCGGCCTCGTGTTCCCGGCGCTCTTCAGCGTGGGCGTGATCCTGATCGCGCGCTTCGCCGACACCGTGCACCTCGACACGGACGTCGTCCTGCTCGGCGAGCTCGCGTTCGCGCCGTTCGAGCGCTTCGTGCTGTTCGGGTGGGACTGGGGCCCGGAGGCGCTGGTCGAGATGGGCTTCGTGCTCGCCCTGAACGTGCTCGTGATCGCGCTGCTCTACAAGGAGCTGAAGCTGGCGACGTTCGACCCCGGCCTGGCGCTCGCGCTCGGCTTCTCGCCGGCGCTCCTGCACTACGGGTTGATGGCGCTCGTCTCGATCACCGCGGTCGGCGCGTTCGACGCGGTCGGCTCGATCCTCGTCGTCGCGCTCATGGTCGGCCCGCCGGCGGCCGCGTACCTGCTCACCGACCGGCTGCCGGTGATGCTCGGTCTCGCGGCGCTCGGCGGCGCGGCCTCGGCGGTCGGCGGGTTCTGGCTCGCCCACGCGCTCGACGCGTCGATCGCCGGGTCGATCGCGGCTGTCGTCGGCATCGAGTTCGGCGCCGCGGTGCTGTTCGCGCCGAAGCGCGGCGTGGTCGCGCTCGCGCGCCGGCACGCTCGCCAGCGGGTCGAGTTCGCCGAGGCGATGCTGGCGATCCACCTCCTCCAGCACGAGGGCACGCCCGAGGCGCTCGCCGAGAGCCGGGTCGACCACCTGGACGAGCACCTGCGCTGGGAGCGCTCCTTCGCGCGCAGAGTCGTGCGGCGCGCCGAGCGCCGTGGCTACGTCGTCACGACCGACGGCCGTCTGCTGCTCACGGACCGCGGCCGGGCTCTGGCGCGGACGGCCCTGGCGGTGTAGCCGCGAGCGCCGCTCGGAAGCCGTCGGCCATGCACTCGCCCGGCTGACGGAGTCCGGCCGTCACGCCGGGAACAGCGAATCCCACTGGTTCGCGACCCCGTTGAGCGCGTGCAGGAGCGCGTCGTGCTCGGCGGCGCGCACCCGGAGGACGGCGTCGGGGATGCGGATCACGTGTTGCGTCCCGTCGCGCAGCCAGACCGTCCGCGCGGCGGTCGAGAGGAAGATCTGCGCCGACGACTCGGTCGCCTCCTCGCTGTCGAGGTCCTCCACCAGCAGCTTGAAGCAGGGCGTGAACTCCCGCGACAGGTCGACGAAGACCCAGGCCAGCGTGCGGCGGCGCTCGGCGTCGAGGACGACGCGCCCGCGGTCGGGCTCGCGCCGCACCTCGAGCTCGCGTCCCGTCCGTGCGGCCCACTCGTCGACGAGCGGCAGGACGAGCCCGTCCCACACCTGGCGAATCGCCTCGTGGGAGCCGTCGAGGACGAAGCGGACCTTCGTGATCCGCGCGTTCTCGAGCGCCGGCTCGAGGAAGCTGCGGAACCCCTCGGGGTAGGAGACGCCGCCGAGCGGGACGCGGAACCAGTACATCGCGCCGGCGCCCTTCTGCGCGAACTCGCGGCCGTCCCGCGCGACCGCCTCCCACGGGCGCACCACGGCCACCGTGCTGACGCCTCCGCTCGCGGCAGGCATGCGCCGCCGCCGCGCCGGGCGCGCGTCGGCGACCTTCTCGCCGCGCAGGCGCCGCAGCGGTCGCGTCGCGCCGGGACGGTACGGCTCGTAGACCTCGAGCTCCGGGTCGCCCGGCTTCACCGCGTACGAGCCGTGCGCCTTCCACGCGACCGCGTCGTCGTCGAGCCAGCTGGCCGCGTCCGTGTAGACGGCGCGCGTCACGCAGACGTGCCCCCCGTCGGCGAGCGTCATCGCGCGGGCCGCCCAGTCGGCGTGGCGCCCGAAGACGTCGACGGTGTGCCCGTCCATCGAGGCGAGCTTCACCTCGCCGACGTCGAGCCCGATGCGCACGTGGATGTGGGGATGGTCGCGGAGGCGGTCCTGGATCTCGAGGGCGCGCGCGACCGCGACGGACGGCTTCTCGAAGAGCGCGATCACGCCGTCGCCGGTCGACTTGATCAGCTCGCCCGCGCCGTCGCGGGTGACTGCCTCGCGCACGATCCCGTCGTGCTCGCGGCGGAGCGTCTCGAACGTCTGGTCGCCACCGCGGCCGAGACGCTCGCGCAGTGCCGTCGAGCCGCGCATGTCGTCGAAGAGGACGACGCGGACGCAGGTGTCGCTCGGCGTCTCGACCACGGCGAGAACCTAACCCGTCACCCGGCGGCGGGTGAAGTCGGGCTCGCCTGCCTCAGCGGACGAGCGGCAGGATGCGTCCGGCCGCGAGGCGGAGGCGCCGGCGCTCGCCGGGCAGGTAGAAGCCGAGCGGAAGGAGCGCCAAGGGGTAGGCGAGCGCGAGGGCGGCCGCCACCGCCAGCGGGACGTCGAGCGCCTTGCCGAGGACGGTGATCGCGACGGCGGCGGCGACCACCTGCGCGATTCGCCGCCACTGGTACGGCACGCGGTAGACGCGCTGCGCGCGCCAGGCCATGAGCGCAAAGATCGCGGTATACGTCACGAGCGTGGCCACCGCGGCTCCCATCCGGCCGAACGGCGGGATCAGCACGACGTTGAGCACGACGTTCACGGCGGCCCCGGCGCCGGTCACGAGCCAGTTCGAGCGCGTCCGCCCCGCGCGGTGCGTCCCGATCTGCGAGACGACGTAGGCGGCGAAGGCGGCGCCCGCGAAGGCGAGCGGGGCGACGACGTTCTCGGCCGCGTAGAACTCCGGCGTCGTCATCAGCTCGAGCAGCCACGGCGCCAGCAGCGACAGCGCGAGCGCCGCCCAGCAGGTCACGTAGACGGCGTAGGTCATGACGAAGCCGTAGGTGCGGCGCGCCTCGGTCTCGTCCTCGATCGAGTGCGCGAAGGCGGGCCACGCCGTCCGGAAGGCGGTGACCACGAGCAGGATCGCCGACGCCAGCCGGACGCCGATCGAGTAGAGGCCGACCTCGGCCTCGCCCGACAGCTTCACCAGGAAGAAGCGGTCGCTGAAGCTCATTCCCCACAGGAACAGGCCCGACGGCATGAGCGGCAGGCCGAAGCGGTTGAGCTCCCGGAACAGGGCGCGGTCGAACTGCAGGCCGAGCTGGAAGCGGCGGTAGGCGAGCAGCACGGCGTAGACGCTCAGCGTTCCGGTGAAGCTGCCGACGATCACGCCCATCGCGCCCTGGTCGAAGACGACGAGGAGGACGACCGTCGCTGCGACCGTGACCGCGACGTTCGCCAGGGTCGCGGTGACGAACCCGACCGGGCGCTGCTCGACGCGGAACAGCGAGCCCATCTGCTCGTAGTTCATCGCCGCCCACAGGCCGACGAAGCTCGCGCGCACGAGGTTCGCGTGCTCGCTCGTGCCGAACAGGAGCCCCGAGACCTCGCCGGCCAGCGCGAGCCCCGCGAGCAGCACCGCGGTCGCGCTCGTCATAGTGAACCAGAAGGCGGTGCGCACGAGGCGGACGCGGTAGGCCGGGTCGCGCGACTGGAAGTAGAAGCGGAAGAAGGCGCCCTTCATCCCCAGCTGGGCCACCGTCGTCAAGACGGCGGTGAGCGCGATCAGGACCTCGATCTGCCCGTAGTCCTCGCGCGTCAGGTAGCGCGTGTAGAGCGGCAGCATGAGCACGCCCAGCACGCGCGCGACGAGCGTCCCGAAGCCGTAGACGGCGGAGTGCCGCAGCAGCTCCTTGATCCGCTCGTACATTCGGCCCCGAAGTATGGAGCGGGCACCGCCGTCCCTCCGCTGCGGGGCGACGTGTCCGCTCGGACCGGTCACCGGTCCCCGGGCACCGGATGTGGCTGCCCGCGGTCTGTCCCGCCGCTACAGCGAGTCGTAGATCTCGACGAAGCGGTCGGCGATCTCGTCGATGTCGTGGACGCGCTCGACATAGGTCCGGCCGGCCTCGCCGAGCCGCTTGCGCTCCTCGAACGACTCCACGAGCGGGCGGAGGACGTCGACCAGCGAGTCCGGTGTCGCGCGCACGATCGGCACCGCCACGCCGAACGCCTCCTCGGTCAGCCGCACCGCCTCCTCGTCAAGGTGCGTCACGACGGGCTTCCCGAGCGCCATCGACTCGATCGTGAACACGCCGTGCCAGAGGTAGTGCAGCTGGTCGACGACGATGTCGGCGCGGCGGTAGCGCTCGCGCGCCTCGGCGTTCGGCACGCCGTGCACGACGTCCAGCTCGACGGGCAACTGCGCGCACGCCTCGACGACGTGCCTCGTCCCCTTCTTCTCGAGGTGCGAGGGCGCATGGACGACGAGCGGCCGCTCGCGCTCGACCGGCGGGACGGGACGGTACTCGTCGAGATCGAGCCCCGGCGGGACGACGGTCGCGTCGGGCACCCAGCGGGTCGCGGCGTACGAGCCGACGACCTGCCGGTCGAAGCGCCTCCCGTATGCCAGCTCCTCCGGCGACTTCCCGCGGATGTCGTCGCCGAGGAAGTGCATCAGCGACTTCTTCCGCGTCGCGCGCATGATCGGCACCATCGCCGCCTTCGGGACGAGCGTGTGCCCGAAGTAGAAGTGGAAGACGTCGGTGCGCGGCAGCCAGCGCACGAGCGCGCGCCACTGCTTCGCCTGGCGGTGGAGCAGGCCGGCGCCGCGCGGGATGTCGAGGCTGACGTCGTGCTCGTGCGGACGCCAGCGCTGTGGCCGGAAGACGAGCAGCTTCGCGTCGACGCCCTTCCGGCGCAGCGCGCGGACGTTCGACCACCCCGTCCCGGCCAGGTTGACGGGGAGGTGGAGAACGCGCAGCGGCATGCGGCCGGACGTTACAGTCGCGCTCGTGGAGGCGAACGTCTTCACGACGGGTTGGGACTTCGCGCACGCCGGCGCGTCCGCCGCGGCGGTCGGCCGGCGCGCGGGCGCCGAGCGGCTGGGCGCGACTGTCTACGAGCTCCTCCCGGGCGCGCGCTGGGCCGACCTGCACGTGCACTACGCCAACGAGGAGCTGATCGTGGTGCTCGCGGGGACGCCGACGCTGCACATGCTCGAGGGCAGCCGGCGGCTCGAGCGCGGCGACGTCGTCGCCTGCCTGCGCGGCCGGCGCGGCGCGCACCGACTGGAGAACGCGTCGGACGAGGTCGCGCGGGTGCTGATCGTCTCGACGATGGTCATGCCGGAGGTCGTCGAGTACCCCGAGCGGCCGAACGGCGGCGGCGTGTTCGTGATGACGGAGCCACCGTTCACCGGGGCGCCGCTCGACGAGAGCCGCGGCCGGATCCTCCGCGTCTTCGAGCGCGACGCGGGGTTCCCGGTCCCACCCGACGAAGGACCGAAGCCGGGCGACTGACGGGTGGCCGGCGCCGCACGCGAGCGCGTCGAGCGGCGCGCCCGGTGGGTCCTCGACACGCTCGGGGCCCGGGAGGTAGCAGTCGCGGACGTCGGCGTGCGCGCCGACGCGTGGGCCGCGGTCGAGCGAGGCGAGCGGCCCGACGGCGACGAGCTCGCGGACGCGTTCTTCCACCTGGCGCGCGTCGAGGAGCGCGAGGGCACCCGCGATGCGCACGGCCGCTTCACCGCGTCCGCCTCGTGCCTCGACCCGCTCGACGCGCCGCTCGAGCGGCTCCGTGCCCGCCTCGGCCTCGAGCCGCCTCGCTGGCGCGGCGCGCGCTTCGCGATCGCCCTCACGCACGACGTCGACTCGCTCTGGAAGTGGACGCGGATCGGCGTCCGCGGCGCGCTCGCCCGCCTGAGGGCCGACGTCCGCCGCCGTGACCTCGCGGGCGCGCGGCACGAGACCCGGGCGCTCGCCGCCCAGCCCCTGCACAAGCTCCGGCGCGGCGATCCGAACGGGCGCTTCCGCGATATCGCCGAAGGAGGGGGCGAGCCCGAGGCGACGTCGACGGTCGTCGTCCTCGCCG